>NZ_AHAM01000131.1 GCF_000236565.1 Mesorhizobium alhagi CCNWXJ12-2
GAGCGATACGGCGCTCTTTGACGCGGTCATTCCGCCGCCGACCCGCAGCAGGACGCGCGCCTCCGCGGGCGTAAGATCGAAAAGCGTCGTAAGCACTGCTTCCGGCGGCGGCGAAGCGGACGTCGTCGTCGATATGAAGACAGCAGCGCAGGCGGGACGGAAAGTGGCGCGCGCGGTCCCCTCGGTCAGCGGCAGGACATAAGCGACGGCTGGCGGCTGACCGGCCGCCGAGATCGGCAGTCCAATGCCGCGCGAGCCAAGCGAAGTTTCGGCGTTGGCCGCGCTGGCGATCGCGTCCAGCAAGGCGCGAGCCGTCCTGGGGTTCTGCGCATGAAGCAGTCCGCTTCTGGAAAAAATGGGGCCTTGTGCGGAGAGCATCGCCTCGGCGCGCGAATTCGCGTAGAGGATGGCGCCATTCGCGCCGGTAAGAACGACAGGCGTCGCGAGGTTATCGAGCGCCGCGCGGTAGAGGCTGGCCGCGACCCGCGCCTGGTCGAGCAGATCGCCGATCATGGATGCCCGCCGCAAATGCGGCGAGAGCAATGCCAGGAAACGCTGTTCCTCGGGGGTTATGAAGCCTCTGCTGGCCCGTATCGTATAGCTCACCAGGCCGATCCGGTCCGACGTATGGACGAATTTGGCAATGCAGGCCTCGCGCAATCCCTGCGGCCTGGCCCAGTTCCGATAGAAGGGCGATTGCTGCAGTTCGGCTTCGCTCATGCTCGACAAGGTCGCCGCCGGCGTGTCGATGTCGCCGAGGACCGCTGCCTTCAGCCCTGGAATTCCTTCAAAATCATATTCCTGGAGAGCGCGCATCTGCGCCGGATCCCAGGGCGATTGAGCCGCGAAACGGCCGCGGTTGTCGTCGGCGCCGGCCAGGGCGATGGTTGTATAGGCGGCGTCGACGGCTTGTGTGATCCGGACCAATACGTCAGTCCAGATCTCCGAGTTTAAAGCACAATCGTAGATGTCGCCAACGATCGACGACAGCAGTTCCTGGCTCAACCTGCTCAAAACGACTCCTGCTATCGCGGTCTCCGCCCCCGGGACGAAGCAGGGCAAGACCGCCAATAGCAAGTTTCACTTCCGCGCGCGGAAAATTCGATGCGACGGATTTGGCATCGTCATCCGTTCGGGTGACGACATGCGTCGCCGGCGAGCTTAGTTGAGCGCCCAAACGACGAAACTCCACGAGCATCCAGGCCGCCTGTTCGGGCCGGGAATGGGCGTTGGCGTGTCGCCCCAACTCCTCAACACGAAAGGCTCTCCGCAATGACCACGACGATTACCAGCAACCTGACCACGCAGTTCAATATCACGGCCCCAAACGACAACTGGGTCTTGGCCAATGGCGTTTCGATCAACGTGGCGAACGGTCACGGGATTTTCAACGGCGGAGCCTACCACGACAGCGTCGTCGAAGTGCGAGGCCACATAACGGCGAACGCCACCTACAAGGCGGGCGTCTACTCCGACGGTTTGGACGCCATTTTGAGCGTTGCCGATCTCGGCACTATTCATGCCTACAATGGCATGGCTTTTTACGGCGACGGTACGGCGGCTGACAACCACGGCATCATTACCGCTTCGAATATTGGCATGTACGGCAATGGAAACGATATCAAAATTTCCAATTTCGGCTCCATTGTAGCGGAGGCTGGAATATATGTAGAGGCTGCGTCGAATCACTCTCAAATAGAGAATAATGGAAAAATCGAAGGATACTCCGGTATCATCTCGGTGAATAGCAGATTAGATATTAAACTTGGTTCGCAAAGCGTAATTGATGTTCAAGGTATTGGCATCATATCACAAGGACAACTTACAACTTACGTTGAAAATTACGGATTTATAAAATCCGCCAATCTTGCAATCAAAGGCGGCGACGGCGAAGACATCGTCATAAACTATGGAAATATCCAAGGGGGAATCTTCCTTGGCGGCGGAAACGATTTTTTTGACAACCGCACCGGGACAATCGATCACGCAGTCGACGGAGGCCTTGGTGACGATTACTACGTATTTGGCGCTAAGCCGTTCATTATTATCGATAGCGGTGGAAACGACACAATTGGTACCGAGATCACTCGCAGCCTGGCGTCGTATGGCAATATCGAAAATCTGCATCTGTGGGGAAGCGCCAACATCAATGGCACCGGTAATCAACTTGCAAACGTCATCTCAGGCAATTCCGGCAACAACATTCTCGACGGTGGCGCGGACAATATAGTCGATCAGCTTGAGGGCCGAGAGGGCAATGACACCTACGTCCTTGGCGCTGGGTTCGACATAGTAATTGAGAGCATTTTTCCATCTGCGGCTTTCGTCGGAACCGTCTATGGCGGCGTTGATACTATCACATCGACTATCAGCCGCTCGCTTGGCGACTATGCACATGTCGAAAACCTGAAACTGCTCGGTTCCGCCAATATCAACGGGACCGGCGATGAAGCCGCAAACGTCATCACAGGCAATTCCGGCAACAACATCCTCAATGGTGGTGGCGGCAACGACACGCTCAACGGCGGAGCTGGCGCGGACGCTATGTTCGGCGGCACAGGCGACGACATCTACATCGTAGCCGCGGCAGGCGACACCACCATCGAGAATGCCGGCGAAGGTACCGACACGGTGCGCTCCTATATCGACTGGGTGCTGGCCAACAATGTCGAGCGGCTGGAGCTGCAGGGCTCAGGCAATCTGAACGGCACCGGCAATGCGCTCAATAACACGCTGGTCGGCAATTCCGGCAACAATTTGCTCAACGGCGGCGCAGGAAACGACTACATGGTCGGTGGTGGCGGGGATGACACTTTCATCGTCGCCGCGGCCGGGGACATCACGGTGGAAAGTGCCGGCGGCGGCACTGACACGGTTCGCTCCTACATAAACTGGACGTTGGGAGCCAACGTCGAGCGGCTGGAACTTCAGGGCTCGTCGAACCTCAACGGAACCGGCAACAGCTTGAACAATACGCTGGTCGGCAATTCCGGAAACAACAGCCTGAGTGGTGGCGATGGGAATGACTACATCACCGGCGGCGCCGGTAATGACACGCTCACCGGAGGTGTCGGCAACGACACGCTGATCGGCGGCGCAGGCAGCGATAGTCTCAATGGCGGTGCGGGAAACGACCGGTTCGATTTCGACCTGGTTTCCCACAGTCCGGTCGGACCGGCGCTTCGCGACTCGATTGTTGGCGGCTTCAGCCATGGCTTCGACCTGATCGATCTCGCGACTATCGACGCCAACACGCTCGTCGCCGGCAACCAGGCCTTCTCCTTCATCGGCTCAGCAGCATTCTCTGGAGCGGCCGGCCAGCTACGCTATACCAACTACAACGGCACCGTGATCATCGACGCCGATGTGAACGGCGATTCAATCGCCGACATGCAAATCCTGGTCGCCGGCACCAGCTTCATGACGGGAACCGATTTCGTTCTCTAGAGGCACATGCCAACTGGCTTGGCCGAAAACTCGCGCTGCCTTCTGCTGTGAATCGCGCCCAAGGAAGCATGGCTTGGTTTGTCGGCCGACCGACCCTCCCCTCACCCGTTGGCGCGGGCGACGGCCCGTTTAGCCATGACCACGATCAGGTTCGCCCTATACTCGGCCGAGGCGTGGATGTCGGTCATCAGGCTATCCGCCGGCACGCTGAGCCCGTCGAGCGCCGACGGGTCGAAATTGTTGGCCAGCGCGGCTTCGATTTCGGCCGACCGGAACACGCCGTCGTCGCCGGCGCCGGTGACGGCCGCCCTCACCCCGCTATCGCCCGTGGCCACGAACACGCCGACGATGGCGTAGCGCGAGGCCGGGTTGCGGAATTTCTCGTAGGCCGCCTTGGCCGGCGCGGTGAAGCGCACCGCGGCGATGATCTCGCCCTCCTCCAGCGCGGTTTCGAACTGGCCGGTGAAGAAATCGTCGGCCGCGATCTCGCGACGGTCGGTGACGATGGTGGCAGCGAGCGCCAGCAGCGCCGCAGGATAATCGGCCGCCGGATCGTTGTTGGCAATCGAGCCGCCGATCGTGCCCATGTGGCGGACATGCGGGTCGCCGATCATGCCGGCGAGCCTCGACAGAGCCGGGCACGCCGCCTTGAGGCCGGCGTCGGCAGCGACCTCGGCATGGGTGGTGCCCGCGCCGATGGTGACGGCCGAGCCGGAAACCTTAACGCCCTTCAACTCCGCAATCCGGCCGATATCCACCAGGTCGGAGGGCGCGGCGAGCCTGGTCTTCATCGCCGGGATCAGCGTCATGCCGCCGGCAAGCAGTTTGGCGTCCCCCTGGCCGGCGAGTTTTACGGCATCGGCGACGGAGGCGGCGCGGTGGTAGGTGGTTGCGTACATGTGGTTTTCTCCCTTCGGGAGAAAGCGAATAGGAAGTAGCGAATAGCGAACAGGGACCGACCCCATTTGCGCCGCGCTTTTCTTCCCTATTCGCTACTCCCTATTCGCTATTCGCTTCTCTTCAATGCTTCCGAATCGCCGCCCAGACCTTCTGCGGCGTTGCAGGCATGGTCAGTTCGTCGGTTCCGATGGCGTCGGTGATGGCGTTGATGACCGCGGGCGGCGAGCCGATCGCGCCCGCCTCGCCGCAGCCCTTCATGCCAAGCGGGTTGCCCGGGCACGGCGTGTTGGAGGTCGAGACCTGGAAGGACGGCAGATCGTCGGCGCGCGGCATGGTGTAATCCATGTAGCTCGCGGTCAGGAGTTGGCCGCTATCGGGATCGTAATGCGCACCTTCGAGCAGCGCCTGGCCGACGCCCTGCGCGATACCGCCATGCACCTGGCCCTCGACGATCATGGGATTGATGATGTTGCCGAAATCGTCGGCCGCCACGAACTGGACGATTTTCGTCACGCCCGTTTCCGGATCGACTTCGACCTCGCAGACGTAGCAGCCTGCCGGGAAGGTGAAGTTGGAGGGGTCGTAGAAAGCCGTCTCCTTCAGCCCCGGCTCCATGCCGCCCGGCAGATTGTGCGCGGTGTAGGCGGCGAGCGCCAGTTGGAACCACGGCACAGACTTGTCGGTGCCGGCGACCTTGCAGGCGCCCTCCTCGATGACGATGTCGCCCTCGTCGGCCTCCAGCAGGTGCGCCGCGATCTTCTTCGCCTTGGCTTCGACCTTGTCGAGCGCCTTGACGATGGCGCTCATGCCGACCGCGCCGGAGCGCGAACCGTAAGTGCCCATGCCCATCTGCACCTTGTCGGTGTCGCCATGGACGATCGAGACGGAATCGATCGGCACGCCGAAGCGTTCTGTGACCAACTGGGCGAATGAGGTTTCGTGGCCCTGTCCGTGACTGTGCGATCCGGTGAGAACCTCGATCGTGCCTACGGCATTGACGCGCACCTCCGCGCTTTCCCACAGGCCGACGCCGGCCCCGAGCGAGCCCACGGCCGCACTCGGCGCGATGCCGCAAGCCTCGATGTAGCAGGACAGGCCGATGCCGCGCAGCTTGCCGCGCCGCTTCGCCTCTTCCCGGCGCTGCGGGAAGCCCTGATAGTCGGCGGCCTTCATAGCGGCGTCGAGCGAGGCGGCATAGTCGCCGGCGTCATAGCACATGATGACCGGGGTCTGGTGCGGGAACTCGGTGATAAAATTCTTGCGGCGCAGTTCGGCCGGCGAAACGCCGAGCTGCCTTGCCGCCGTCTCCATCAGCCGTTCCATGACGAACGTCGCCTCGGGCCGCCCTGCCCCGCGATAGGCGTCGACCGGCGCGGTGTTCGTGTAGATCGCCTTCACATTGGCGTGGATGGCCGGGATGTTGTACTGCCCCGACAGCAGCGTCGCGTAGAGATAGGTCGGCACCGAGCTGGAGAACAGCGACATATAGGCGCCGAAATTGGCCTTGGTCTCGACCTTGAGCCCGATCACCCTGTGATCGCCGTCAAAAGCCATTTCGGCATGGGTGGCGTGGTCACGGCCATGCGCATCGGTCAGGAAGCTTTCGGTGCGGTCGCCGACCCATTTGACGGGAACGCCGGTCTTCTTCGACGCCCACAGGCAGACGATCTCTTCCGGATAGATGAATATCTTGGAGCCGAAGCCACCGCCGACATCGGGGGCGATGACGCGCAACTTGTTTTCCGGTGCGATGTTGTAGAAGGCGCTCATCACCAGGCGGGCGACATGCGGGTTCTGGCTGGTCGTCCAGCAGGTGTAGTGGTCCTCGGCCTTGTCGTAATGACCGAGCGCCGCGCGCGGCTCCATCGCGTTCGGAACCAGCCGGTTGTTGGTGATGTCGATCTTGACGACATGCGCGGCCCTGGCGAAGGCGGCGGCGGTTTCGTCGGCATTGCCGATGTCCCAGTCGAAGATCAGATTGTTGTCGGCTTCCGGGTGGAGCTGCGGCGCGCCGGGTTCCAGCGCCTTGACCGCATCGGTTACCGCCGGTAGTTCGCGATAGCTTACCTCCACCGCTTCTGCGGCATCCCGCGCCTGACCCTTGGTGTCGGCGACCACGATCGCCACCGCATCGCCGACATAGCGCACCCGGTCGACCGCCAGCGGCGACCACGCGCCCATCTTCATCGGCGTGCCGTCCTTCGAATGGATCATCCAGCCGCAGATCAGGTTGCCGATGCCATCGGTCTTGAGCTCGCGCCCGGTGAGCACGCCGACGACGCCAGGCATCGCCTTCGCCGCCTCGACATCGATGCCGGCGATATCGGCATGGGCGTGCGGACTACGCACGAAGGCCGCGTGCTTCATTCCCGGCAGGACGAAATCATCGACATAGCGCCCGGCGCCGGTAATGAATCTCTTGTCTTCCTTGCGCGCCACGCGGGCGCCAATGCCTTCAATGCCCATCCGATTTCTCCTCCCAAACCTTGTTGTGAACAAAAATGGGCCGACGGCGGCAGGCGCGTAGGGATAAGCCCTTGAAACGCCGAAGATTTATTCGTGTCACCGATCGCCGGCCATGACCTTTTTATCCACGACGAACCTCAAGCCGCCTTCCTGCCGCCCGCCGACATCGCGGCCGAGGCAGCCAGTATCGCCTTGACAATGTTATGATATCCGGTGCAGCGGCAGATATTGCCTTCCAGCTCCGCTCGCACAGTTGCCTCGTCCAGGCCGTCCGGATGGCGGGCGATCATGTCGGTAGCCGCCATGATCATGCCCGGCGTGCAGAACCCGCATTGCAGACCGTGATGCTCCTTGAAGGCGGCCTGCACCGGGTGCAGTTCGGCGCCGTTCGCAAGTCCTTCAATTGTAACGATATTCGAGCCGGATGCCTGGGCGGCGAGCATCGTGCAGGACTTCACCGCCTTGCCGTCGACATGGACCACGCATGCGCCGCATTGCGAGGTGTCGCAGCCGACATGGGTGCCGGTCAGGCCGACATGCTCGCGAAGATAATGCACCAGCAGCGTGCGGTCCTCGACCACCCCGCCGACTTGCCGGCCGTTCACCACCATCGATACTTCGGACATGTTCCCTCCTCGGCACGTTCAGCCGCCAGGATGCGCGGCCCGGATCGAAATCATACACGGCTATCGAAGCGGGGGAAGATGCTTCTTTTATCGGATCGGACCAACCCACCAAATAGGTTGCCCGGTGGCGCGCCGCATGGCTTCGTGCCAAGATTTTGGAGGGAAACGCAGCCGATCCGCTCTCCTGAGCGGCGAAGGCTGGGTGAAACCGGCGTCACCAGCGACGAGGCACGCAAATGAGCGAGATCATCCTGCACAATTATTACCGCTCCTCGACCTCATACAGGGTGCGGATCGCGCTGGAGATGAAGGGGATAAAATACCGCTACGTGTCGCATCATCTGCGGCTCGGCGAGCATCTGGAACCCGCCTATCTGGCGGTCAATCCACAAGGCTTGGTGCCGGCGCTGATCTGGAGCGACGGCGCGCTGCTCACACAGTCGCTGGCGATCATGGAATTTTTGGACGAAATCCAGCCGCAGCCGCCGCTGCTGCCCCCGGACGCGCAGGGACGGGCGCGGGTGCGTATGCTGTCGCAGATGATCGCCTGCGACATCCATCCGGTGAACAATCTGCGCATATTGACGGCGCTACGCACGCTTTACGGCGCGGGCGACGAGGACGTCGCCAACTGGTTCCGGCACTGGGTCAACGAAACCTTCCAACCGCTTGAAAAGATTCTGGCAGAAAGCTCGGATACCGGAAAATTCTGCCATGGCGATTCGCCGGGTCTGGCCGACATCTGCCTCGTCGCGCAGGTCGCCAATAATGCCCGTTTCAACCTCAACATGGTACCTTACCCGGTAATCTCCCGGATCAGTGCCGAATGCCTGACATTGCCGGCCTTCATCAAGGCCGCGCCCGCCAACCAGCCGGACGCGGAGTGAGCGCTATCGGTCAGGCGCCGCTTTTCTGCGGCGCTCATAGAGCATCACCAGCGTTTCGGCGATCAGCGCGGGCCGCTCGTCGCCTTCGATCTCGACCGTGTTGCTGGCCTTCATCAGATACTGTCCCGGGCCCTTGTTCTCGATCGACGTCATCGTGACGCGCAGCCTGATCCGTGCGCCTGACTTCACGGCAGTGACGAACCGGACCTTATCGAGGCCGTAATTGAAGGCAGCCTGGGTGTTTTCCGGCACCATGCCCAGATCTTGCGCGAGCGCCGCGACCAGCGACAGCGTCAGATAGCCATGCGCGATGGTCGTGCGGAACGGGCTCTCCCTGCGGGCGCGCTCGGCATCGACATGGATCCACTGGTGATCGCCGGTGCAATCGGCGAACTTGTCGATCATCGCCTGATCGACGGTGACCCATTCGGACACGCCCAGTTCCTTGCCGACAAAATCGTCGAGCGTGGCAAAGGTCAGTGTCGCCATGGTGTATGTCTCCGCATCCGGGCGGCAATCTAGCGTCGCAGCCGACCACTTGAAAGGCCGCACCCGCCCAGGCAGTTCGATCAGCGTCGCGGCGGCTGGAAACGCTGCCGGTAAAGGCGCGGCGTCAGGCCCTTGAGCGCCTTGAACTGGCGGTTGAAATTGGCCAGTGAATTGTAGCCGACGGCGTCGGCAATATGGGCGACCGGCTTCGCGGTCGCCGTCAGCATAGCGCAGGCTTCGCCGATTTTCATGCGGATCAGATAGTCGGAGATGGAGAGCCGCATATGGCGGCGAAACAGCCTGTGCAGGCCCGAAGGGCTGAGCGCCGCGATGTCGGCGAGGTCGCCGATTGCGACGCCGGACGCGTAATTCAGGTGGATATGATCGAGCACGCGGTCGATACGGGCACGGTCGCCATCGGCCGGGCGCGCCACCACCATGCGGCTGGCCAGCGTCTCGCTGGTCTCGTCCCTGGCGAGCACGCTCAGGACCTCGATGAGGCGCAGCAGCCTTTCGTCCGGCGGCCGCGTGAACAGATCCTCGATCGCCGGCCGCACGCGACCGGCGCAACCCGGCGAAAAACTCAGGCCCGCAGCCGCGCGCTCCAGCATGGCGGCGACGTGGCCGAGTTCGACGAAGGCATCGCCTAGGGTCGCCGCCCATTGCGCGCTGAACCACATGACCAGCGCGACATGCGGCCGGTCCGGGTCGATCTTGTCGGTGGAACTCCATGTGTGCGGCAAATTGGGCCCGACCAGAACCAGATCGCCATCGCCAAAACTGGCGGTATGATCGCCGATGAAGCGCTGGCCGCGCGAATTCAGCGTCAGCGTCAGTTCGAACTCCGGATGGTGGTGCCACTGGAACGGAATTTCCGCATCGAGCCGCCTGTTCAGCATTGCCCATGAGGCGCCCGGCTCGGGATGCACCTTCTCAAGGAATGGCTTCATTGCGCGAGTTTCCCGTCAAAGAAGCCAGAATAGTATCGGAATGTGCTTCGCTAATACAACATTGGCGGCTTGCGGCGCTGTACGATTACCATCATCGCCACTGGAGGCGGAACCATGGGAGAGAGACATGCAGCCGCAAATTCAGAGAGACGCGCATCCGTCAACGCGCCAGGTCACCACGCAGCTCAAGGATATCCAAAAGCGGCTGCCGCTCCGGGTATTGAGCGAGGAGGATTGGCAGCACTGGATTTCGAGGGGCTATGTGATTGTTCGCGATGCAGTGCCGCAGGAGAATGTCCGGCGGCTCGTGGATCTGCTCTGGGAGTTTGACGAGAAGGACCCCAACGACCCTGAGACCTGGTACGCACCGCAGCGCCGCGACCACCTTATGAAGGAGTTGAACGGCACCGGGATGCTGGAGATCTACAATCACCAGTATCTCTGGGACAACCGCCAGGTCCGGCGCGTTTACGACGCTTTCGTCGACATATGGGACCGCGAGGATCTCTGGGTGACAATCGACCGCGCCAATCTGAACCCGCCCAAGCGCACGCCCGGCAATGTCAACGGCTTCATCCACTGGGACGCCGACACTTCGCTCGATCCGCTGCCGATCGGCGTTCAGGGCGTGTTGTCGCTGGTCAAGCAGGACGGCGACATTGGCGGCTTCCAGTGCATTCCCGAACTGTTCTTCGGCTTCGACGAGTGGGTGAAAACGCAGCCGGCTGACCGCGATCCGATGCACCCGGACATTACCGGGCTGACGATCACCAACATCGAGATGAATCCCGGCGACCTGCTGATCTTCAACTCGTTGCTGGCGCATGGGGTGCGGCCGAACCGCTCGAAGGATCGGGTGCGCATGGCGCAGTATATTTCAATGCAGCCGGCCGACGAGGACGACGTCGTCGAGCGCGAGACTCGGATAAAGATGTGGCGCGAGCTGGAAAGCCCGAAGCGCGACGCCTTCCCCGGCGACCCGCGCGACTGGGAAAAGAAGAACGCCAAAACGGCGGTGCTCACCGAACTCGGCGAAAAGCTGCTTGGCTTGAAAAGCTGGCGATAGGACAGTTCTTGCGCAACCTCAGAGGATGCGCTGACCGCTCTCGGGATCGAAGAACACGGCCTTATCGAGATTGAACACCAGCCGCGCCGTCTCGCCAGCCGCGACATTGGCGTCGGCGCGGAGCCGCGCCGTGACCTGCCGGTCGCCCAGCCGGGTAACGGCGAAAGTATCGGAACCGGCCGGCTCGACCACCTCGATCAGGCATTCGCTCTCGGCCAGATGCCGGGCGTTGCGATCGGCTCCGTCCCTGTCGGTCAGCGCCTCCGGGCGGATGCCGAAGATCGCCTCCCGCCCGGCATGCGCGGCAAGCCCTGCCGGTGCATTGGGGATGGAAAGCACCAGCGGCTCGCTGTCACTGCGCCCGGTCGAGATCGAGACGGCGGCCCCGTTGCTGCCAATCGTGACCGGAACGAGGTTCATTGCCGGCGAGCCCATGAAATCGGCAACGAACAAATTGGCCGGATTGTTGTAGATCTCGGCCGGCGTGCCCGACTGTTGCAACAGCCCGTCCTTCAGCACCGCGATCTTGGTCGCCAGCGTCATCGCCTCTATCTGGTCGTGCGTGACATAGACGATCGTGGTTCCCATGCGCTGGTGCAGGCGCTTGATCTCGGTGCGCATATCGACGCGGAGCTTGGCGTCAAGATTGCTGAGCGGCTCGTCGAACAGGAACACTAGCGGGTCGCGCACCAGCGCTCGACCTATAGCGACGCGCTGACGCTGGCCTCCGGAAAGCTGGCTCGGCCGGCGGTCGAGCAGATGGCCGATCTGCAGCATGTCGGCCACCTGGCTTATCGCCTTGTCCCGCTCGGGTTTCGGCACGCCGCGGATCTCCATACCGAAGGCGATGTTCTGCGCCACAGTCATGTTGGGATAGAGCGCGTAGGACTGGAACACCATTGCGATGTCCCGCTGCGACGGGTGCAGCCGGTCGACCACGCGTCCGCCGATGCTGATCGAGCCGCCGGTAGTGGTTTCGAGGCCCGCGATCGAATTGAGCAGCGTCGATTTCCCGCAGCCGGACGGCCCGACCAGCACCAGGAAACCGCCCTCCTCCACGTCGAGGTCGATGCCCTTCAGCACCCTCACACTGCCGAAGGTCTTTTCCAGGTTGCGGATTTCAAGAAACGCCATTCTCTAACCCTTTACCGCGCCTGCCATCAGGCCGCGCACGAAATAGCGACCCGACACGACATACACGACCAGCGTCGGCAGCGCCGCCAGTATCGCGCCGGCGAAATGCACATTGTATTCCTTCACGCCGCTCGACGAGGAGACGAGATTGTTCAGCGCCACCGTCATGGGCTGCGAGTCGAAATCGCCGAAGGATGCGCCGAACAGGAAATCATTCCAGATGTTGGTGAACTGCCAGATCACAGTGACGACGATGATCGGACCGGAGGACGGCAGAAGGATGCGCCGGAAAATCTGGAAGAAGCTGGCCCCATCGATCTGCGCGGCCTTGACCAGTTCGGTCGGGAAGGCTGCGTAGTAATTGCGGAAAAACAAAGTGGTGAAACCAAGCCCATAGACGACGTGGATCAGCACCAGCCCCTGCGTGGTGCCTGCGATGCCGAGAAGGCCCAGAATGCGGGCCGCGGGGATGAGCGCGATCTGGAACGGGATGAAGCAGGCGAGCAGCATCAGGCCGAAGACGAGATTGTCGCCGCGGAACCGCCATTTGGTCAGCACGAAGCCGTTCAGCGCGCCGAGCAGCGTGGAGATCGCGACGGCTGGCACGACCATCAGGATGGAATTCATGAAATAAGGTTTGAGGCCGGTCGCCTGCACGCCGATCTGCGCGGTCGACCACGCGGTGAACCACGGCTCGAAGGTGAGCACGCTCGGCAGCGACAACATGTTGCCCTCACGGATTTCGGAGAGCGGCTTCACCGAATTCACCACCATCACGTAGAGCGGCAGCAGGTAGTAGATCGCGAACAGGATCAGCGCGATGTAGATCAGCCCGCGCGCCAGCTTGTTGATGTTGGCGGCATTGTCCGGCGAAGGAGTGCTCATGCGCGCGGCCCTCCCCTCAGCTCCGAATAGAGGTAGGGGATGATGATCGAGAAGATCATGACCAGCATGATGATCGCCGACGAGGCGCCGATGCCCATGGAATTGCGGGTGAAGGTGTAGGAATACATGAAGGTGGCAGGCAGTTCGGTCGCCTGCCCCGGCCCGCCGCCGGTCAGCGCCACGACGAGGTCGTAGGATTTGATGGCGAGGTGAGCGAGCACGACGAAGGCCGACAGGAACACCGGCCGCATCAGCGGAATGATGATGCGGCGGTAGATGGTCATGGTCGACGCGCCGTCGATCTGCGCGGCCTTGATGATCTCGTTGTCGACGCCGCGCAGGCCAGCCAGGAACATTGCCATGACGAAGCCCGACGATTGCCAGACCGCGGCGATGACGACGCAGTAGATCGCCAGGTTGCGATCCTTGATCCAGGTAAACGTAAAACTTTCCCAACCCCAGAGATGCATGGTGTTCTGAAGGCCGATGCCGGGATCCAGGAACCATTTCCAGGCCGTGCCGGTGACGATGAAGGAGAGCGCCATCGGATAGAGATAGATCGGCCGCAGGAAACCCTCGGCGCGGATCTTCTGGTCAAGCAGGATTGCGAGAAACAGGCCGAGCACCGAGCAGATGATGATGTAGAGGGAGCCGAAGATGCCGAGATTGGTCAGCGCCCGCCACCAATGCGGCAGCGCCCAGAGCTTCCGGTAGTTTTCGAGGCCGACGAAACCGTAGGACGGCAGCATCTTGGAATCGGTCAGCGACAGGAAGCCGGTGTAGAGGATGAAGCCGTAGACGAAGAGCAGTATGGCGGCGAAGCTCGGCGCGAGCACCAGTCTCGGCACGGCGTCCTGCAGTCGATTGCGTGTCAGCATGGCTCATCAGTCCGCCAGCGCTGCGGCGGGCGCAAGGGCATTAGGGGAAGCGGATTACACGAGATCCGCCAGTGAAAGGCGGAGCGCGCTTTTCGGGCGCGCCCCGCCGGGTGGAGGGATTACTGAGCCGCCGCGACCGCGGCTGCGAGTTCGGCCGGCGCTTCGTCGGTCGAAAGGTCGCCGTTGAAGTGACGGGTGATGACGTCATACATGGCGTTCTTCACCGCTGCCGGAGCCGAATGGCCATGCGCCATCGAACCGAACAGCGAGCCGTTTGTATTGGCTTCGGCGAGGTCGGCCATTCCCTTCTTGCCGCAATCGTCGAAATCGGTATTCGGCACATCGGTGCGGGCCGGAACCGAACCCTTGACCACGTTGAACGCCGACTGGAAGACCGGGTTCTCGATGGCCGAAGCCATCGCAAGCTGCGCCTTCTTGCTGTCCTCGCCGACCTTGAACATCATGAACTGGTCGGAATTGAAGGTGACGGCCCCCTGCGTGCCGGGAAAGCGGATGCAGACGAAATCCGTGCCCGGCTTCTGGCCGGCCTTCAGGAACTCGCCCTTGGCCCAGTCGCCCATGAACTGCAGCCCGGCCTTGCCTTCGATGACCATCGCCGAAGCTAGGTTCCAGTCGCGACCGGAGAAATTGTCGTCGACATAGGAGCGCAGCTTCTCCATGCGGCCGAAGGCTTCCTTCATCTTGTCGCCGCCGAGGGCCGCGGGATCGAGATCGACCATCGAGGCCTTGTAGAAGTCGTTGCCGAGCGACAGCACGACGGCGTCGAAAATGGTCGCGTCCTGCCAGGGCTGGCCGCCATGCGCGACCGGCGTGATGCCGCTTTCCTTGAACTTGTCGAGGAGCGCGATCAGCTCGTCCCAGTTCTGCGGCTCCTTGCCGCCTGCCGCGTCGAGGGCCTTCTTCGAAATCCACACCCAGTTGGTGGAGTGCACGTTGACAGGCGCCGCGATCCACTTGCCGTCATGCTTGGAGAAATTCTGCAGCGCGGTCGGGATGACCTTGTCCCAGCCCTCGGCGGTGGCGATCTCGCTCAGGTCGCCGACGACGCCCTGATTGGCCCAGTCGGTGATGTCGAAGCCCAGCGCCTGCACGGCGGTCGGCGGGTTGCCGGCTGTGACGCGGGCGCGCAGCGCGGTCATGGCGGCTTCGCCTCCACCGCCGGCGACCGGCATGTCGGACCAGGCGACGCCCTTCGATTCGAGATCCTTCTTCAGGACCTCGAGCGCGGCGGCTTCGCCGCCCGATGTCCACCAGTGCAGAACCTCGACATTGTCGGCCGTCTTCGCGGCGCCGGTGGTCAGCGCGATCAGCGCCGCGCCCGCAGCGAGTTTCGTGAGCATTCGAAATGACATTGAAACCTCCCTTTATCCGGCTGCTGAGCAGCGCCGGTCAAAATTTATAACGATGTAATCGACTGGACTGTCAAGGCGCTGGCGATAGAGGCCGGCTTGCAGATGGGGCAGCTTTTGCTTGCGCGGATCGCCAACCATCCGGCACGCGAATTGCAGCTTGTGCACGATCCGAAGTTGCAGTTCATCGAAGACTAACGCGCCGATTGCCCTGAAAGGACAGAATCAGTCCGCTCCCTGCCTGAATTGAAGTTTTTACGGGGTTTTTGACGATTTTGCTTGCATCCGGAGAAATTTGGTAATTCTAGCTGATTGAATACTTGGCAACTGATTTCCCATACCGGCCTAGTCGGCCATTCGGAGTAGCGACCTTGCAAGAAAACGATACTTCAGCCCTCGAACTGACAGCTTCCATCGTCTCGGCCTATGTCTCGAAGAACAGCGTTCCCGTCGCCGGCCTGCCGGACCTGGTGGCCAGCGTGCACGCTTCGCTGCAGAAACTCGCGAGCTCGCCGGAGCCGGTGCCGGCGCCCTTGACGCCAGCCGTACCGATCAAGAAATCGGTGACGCCGGATTACATCGTCTCGCTCGAGGACGGACGCAAGTTCAAGTCGCTGAAGCGCCATCTCAGCGCCCATTACGGCATGACGCCGGACGAATACCGTGCCAAGTGGAACCTGCCGAGCGATTATCCGATGGTCGCGCCGAACTACGCCGCCACCCGCTCGGCCCTGGCGAAAACCATGGGGCTCGGCCGCAAGCCCGGCACAAAGGCGACGCCGAAGGTCAAGCCGGCCACCGGCGCGAAGCGCGGCCGTCCGAGAAAGGTGTCCTGAGCGACACAGCCGGATAGCTTGGCGGCTATTCGTCCGGGGCAAATCCTTTCGGAACGTCCTCGACCCGCCTGATCCGGCCCTGGTCCAGGCGGAACACGCCGTTCTGCCCGCCCTGCCTTTCGAAATCCGACTGCAGCTCGTCCCAGGTGCCGAGATATTCGCCGCAATCGTCGCACCGGATCTCCGATTCCGGGCGCGCATTGGCAGGTATCCTGAGCCGGATCGTCAGGCAGTAGGGGCATTCGAGTTGATGGTTCAGGTATTCCGCCGTCACGGAGTTGCCCTCGTTGACCCCGATGATGCCATGCCGACCAGCCAATGTCGAATAACACCGCCTTGAGGCGCTGGACATATCCGCAAGGCTGTCAGGAGTGACTTGACGCCGCGCGGCGTCAAGAGTTAGGGCCGAGGTCCAACCAAGCATCGGACAGGAAGGGCCCCAATCCCATGGAAATCTTCACTGCCGCGGGCTTTTCCGCGCTCCTTCAGGTCATTGCTATCGATCTCGTTCTCGCCGGCGACAACGCCATCGTCATCGGACTGGCGGCGGCCGGGCTGCCAGCCGAACAACGCAAGAAGGCCATTATCGTCGGCATTCTCGCGGCCACTGTTTTGCGAATCTTTTTCGCGCTGATCACGCAACAACTCCTCCAAATCGGGCCGATCCTGCTAATCGGCGGTGGCATCCTCCTGCTCTACGTCTGCTGGAAGATGTGGCGCGAGCTCAGAACCACGCACAAGGAGGAGGAAGAGGCGACCGAGGCGCTGTCGGACATCGACTACGACAAGAGCGGAGCAGTAGCAGGAGGCGCTCCGCGCAAGACCTTCGCGCAGGCTGCCTGGCAGATCGTCATTGCCGACGTATCGATGTCGCTCGACAACGTGCTGGCGGTCGCCGGCGCGGCGATGGACCACCCGACCGTGCTCATCATCGGGCTCGCGCTCTCCATCGCGCTGATGGGTCTTGCCGCGTCCTTTATCGCACGGCTTCTGCACAAGCACCGCTGGATCGCCTATGTCGGCCTGCTGGTGATCCTCTATGTGGCTATCGAGATGATGCTGAAGGGTGCCTACGGCCAGTGGCCGGAGCAACTCGCATTCCTCGGCGGGTGGTTCGGTGCGCCGGGACAGATGGGCCACTGACCGGGACGCTGCGTCGCGGTTTTCCTGCGGCCGGAACTGTGTTATTGCGCCGCGTAAATCGAGCGCCGTGGGCGCTCGCACAATTAATCAACGCACTCAGGCAAGGCCGGACCTCCACGGTTCCGGCTTTTGCCGTTGAAAGACACGATATGTCCGCACCCGCTCCACGCGTCAGTTTCGTCAGCCTCGGATGCCCGAAGGCGCTTGTCGATTCCGAGCGGATCATCACCAGGCTGCGCGCCGAAGGATACGAGATCGCTCGCAAGCATGACGGCGCCGACCTCGTCGTCGTCAACACCTGTGGCTTCCTCGATTCAGCGCGTGACGAGTCGCTCGCCGCCATCGGCTCGGCCATGTCGGAAAACGGCAAGGTCATCGTCACCGGATGCCTCGGCGCGGAGCCGGACGTCATTCGCGAGAAGCATCCCAACGTACTCGCCATCACAGGGCCGCAGGCCTATGAGAGCGTGATGGCGGCCGTTCACGAGGCCGCGCCTCCGACGCACGAGCCGTTCATCGATCTTCTGCCGCCGCAGGGCGTGAAGCTGACGCCGCGCCACTACGCCTATCTCAAGATTTCGGAAGGCTGTAACAACCGCTGCACCTTCTGCATCATCCCGGCGCTGCGCGGCGACCTTGTCTCGCGCCCCGCCGGCGATGTGCTGCGCGAAGCCGAAAAACTCGCCAAGGCCGGCGTCAAGGAAATCCTGGTCATCTCGCAGGATACCAGCGCCTACGGCATCGACATCAAATACCAGACCAGCCTGTTCCAGGAGCGTGAGGTGCGCGCCAAGTTCCTCGATTTGTCAAAGGAACTGGGCGAACTCGGCGTCTGGGTGCGCATGCACTACGTCTATCCCTACCCGCATGTCGCGGACGTCATCCCGCTGATGGCCGAGGGAAAGATCCTCCCCTATCTCGATATACCCTTCCAGCACGCCTCGCCGCAGGTGCTGAAGAACATGCGCCGCCCGGCCCATGGCGAGAAGACGCTGGAGCGCATTCGCGGCTGGCGCGAGATATGCCCCGATCTCGCCATCCGCTCGACTTTCATCGTCGGCTTTCCCGGCGAGACCGACGAGGATTTCGAGATGCTGCTCGATTGGCTGGACGAAGCCAAGATCGACCGCGCCGGCTGCTTCAAATACGAGCCAGTGAAAGGCGCCCGCTCGAACGATCTCGGTCTCGAACAGGTGCCGCAGGAGGTGAAAGAATCCCGCTGGCACCGCTTCATGCAGCGCCAGCAGAAGATCTCGGCTATCCGGCAGCAGAAGAAGGTTGGCAAACGCCTGCCCGTCATCATCGACGAGGCGCACGGGATGTCGGGCAAGGGACGCACGAAATACGACGCGCCGGAAATCGACGGATCGGTTCACATCCAGTCGCGCAGGCCGCTGCGCGCCGGCGACATCGTGACGGTCAGGATCGAGCGTGCCGACGCGTACGACCTTTACGGCTCGGCCGTCTGAGCCGGCACCGGGTTCGATCTAGGCCACGGGCTGACCCAGGCCCGATACGAGAACATCTCCCTCGACCCGGCCCAGAATGAGCGAGTGGCTCCAATGCCGCAAGTCCGGCGCGCCATCGCCTCGCTCAGGCGCTTCGAATTTGTCCAGCGGAGCCCAGCCCTCGCCTCCCGCGACCATGACCCGGCCGCCGGCGGCGAGAACCAAAGCGGCCCCACCAGCAACATCCCAGATGTTTGGACGCTCGAAATGCGCCGCCTCGAGCAGGCCGGCGGCAACGAAGGCGGCTTCGATGGCCGCCGAACCGGTTGTCCTCATCTCCCAGCCGCCTTCATTCGATCGCCCGGCGGCTACGCCAGCCAGGTGCCGGCGCACGAGCGGATTGTGCTTGGGCGTGACCGGATCACCGTTGAAGCAGAGCGTTCCACCCAGCGATGCATGGTAGACGCCAGCCCGCAGCTCATGGCTGGCGGCGCACCAGATCGCGCCCGCGACCGGCCGCCCGCGATGCAGGACGCCGATGGTCGCCGCAAAAAGCGGAAAGCCATTGACGAAATTGGCCGTCCCGTCGATCGGATCGACGGCCCAGACAAAGTCATGGTCGCGCGCCGGACGCTCGTCCAATTCTTCTCCGATTATGTCGTGCTCCGGAAAGGATTTGGCCAGGCGGGCGCGGATCAGTTCCTCGATGTTATCATCGACCTCCGATACCGGATCCTGCCAGATTTCCTCCACTTCCGAGATGGTCTTGTAGCGGACGGAGAGCATTCCGCCGAGCGCTGTCTTGATTTCAGCGCCCGCGAGATTGGCGAGTTCGACCGCCGTCCTTTCGATCTTGGCAAGATATCGTGCTTCAATCGCTGTTTCATGCCGGGATTGGTCCTGTGTGTTCATACTTGCTCCTGATCGGTCTCATTCTCATCCGGCGCGTGCGGAGGCTCCACCGGAAGGAGGATTTCAATGGGCTTTCCATGCACTTCCACGAAGAGTTCCGCGCGCTTTTCCGGTCGGTCGGGCAGCTTGTCGTCGATGCGAAGGGGCGTATCCCCCTCATATTCAATCCGCAGGCGGCGGCCGTGGACGGCGGTTGCCGGAGAAACGGTCCCATCCGGCGCGGTGAGCCAATCGAGCATGGCGGATCGCTGGTCCTTGCGAAGGCAGACGACATCGAAAACCCGGTCGCCCGAATTGGCCTTCGGATAAAACGGCAGTTTCGAACCGATAAAGCCGATGTTCAGACCCTCCACCGCGAGCAGGTCGCCTTCCACCCGGACACCGTCGATATCGATGTCCACGTCGAGCGGCGGCGCCTTCTTCAGGATGTCCAGCAACGCGTCGCGGCCGAGCTGGATCTTCTGCTCGCGCGTCGCATCCTCATCGACTTTTGTTCCGATCGCCTTGGCGAAGATGCCGCATCCCACTGCCTCCACGAACGGCCGTTCTCCCCAGGGGCCGGTGGCCAGGCCGATGTCGAACCGCTGTCTGCGTCCCGCTTTCCATCCCTCGGCATGCTTCCACGCATCGCCGACAATGCCGAGGGACGTCGCGACGTTGTTCGCGGTGCCCAGCGGAACGATTGCCATCGGAATGCTGCGATCGGCTATTCTCGTCATGACCTTCCGGACGGTGCCGTCGCCGCCGGCGACAACCACCAGATCGGCTGACTCCTTCAGCATGTCCTTGAAATCCGGCCCCTTGGTCGAGCAGTATGTCGCTCGAAACCCCGCCCTGCTCAGCGCCGCGAGCATATCCTTCCTCGAGTGATCGCCCGAGCCGGCATTGGGGTTGTGAAAGAGCAGCGCGTCCATGCGCGTCTAAACGGACGAATCCCGATTTCGCTCCCGGAGCGCAATATTGCAGTCGGCGCGCGGCCAAACAAAAAGGGCGCCGCCGGCGCCCCTTTCCGTTCGCGTGAATGTGGGCCGATCACTTCGGCAGTTGGTCGTCCACGCCCTGGACGTAGAAATTCATGCCGAGCAGCACGCCATCCTCGGCGACCTCGCCGTCCTTCAGCCATTCCGAGCCGTCCTGCCTGTTGATTGGGCCGGTGAAGGGGTTGAATTCGCCGGACTTGATCTTGGCTTCCGTCTCTTCGGCGAGCTTCTTCACGTCATCGGGCATGTTGGTGTAGGGCGCCATAACGACATGGCCTTCCTTCATGCCACCCCAGACGTCATGCTGCTTCCATGTGCCGTCGATCACCGCCTTGACCCGCTCGATATAGTACGGGCCCCAATCGTCGACGATCGAGGTGAGCTGCGTTTCCGGGCCGAACTTGATCATATCGGAAGCCTGGCCGAACGCCTTGATGCCGCGCTCGGTCGCGACCTGCATGGGCGCGGTCGAATCCGTGTGCTGGGTGATGATGTCGACACCCTGATCAATCAACGCCTTGGCCGCGTCGGCTTCCTTGCCCGGGTCGAACCAGGTGTTGGCCCACACGACCTTGACCTTGAAGTCAGGGTTCACGGACTGCGCGCCAAGCACGAAAGCGTTGATGCCCATTACCACTTCCGGAATCGGGAAGGAGGCGATGTAGCCGGCGACACCCGCCTTGGACATCTTGGCCGCGATGATGCCCTGGACGTAACGGCCCTCATAGAACCTCGAATTGTAGGTCGCCACGTTCGGATGCTCGCGCTTGTAGCCCGTCGCGTGCTCGAACTTAACGTCCGGGAATTTGCCGGCGACCTTGTTGGTCGGGTCCATGTAGCCGAAGGAGGTCGTGAAGATGATGTTGCAGCCGGAGCGTGCGAAACGCTCGATGGCGCGCTCGGCGTCGGCGCCTTCCGGCACGCTTTCGAGATAGGCCAGCTCGACATTTTCCTCGCCGAGATTCTTCTGCATCTCGAGCGCGCCCTGATGGTGCTGATAGGACCAGCCGAAGTCGCCGATTGGCCCGACATAGATATAGCAGGCCTTGGTTGCGGCTTGCGCGCCCATTGTGCCGAGCGACAGCACGGCTGCCGCTGCGGCCAATGACAGAATTGTTTTTTTCATTCTTGTTCTTCCTCTTTCAGTGTTGCCGGGGACACTATCCCGTTGTTGTTCGAGCCTGATCCGAAAACCGTTCCCATTTTTCGGATCGCGCTTTAGCGATCTGGCACAAACGGCCGCCCCAGAGAAGCCGGTGTGTTGACCATTGTCAGCCGCCTGTTGCGAGAGATTAGAACAAGCACCACGATGGTCGCCAGATAGGGAAGCGAAGAAAGTAGCTGCGAAGGCACGCCTATCCCCAGCGCCTGCGCGTGCAACTGGCCGATCGAGACGGCGCCGAACAGATAGGCGCCTGCGAGCACGCGCCACGGCCGCCATGAAGCGAAGACGACTAGCGCCAGCGCGATCCAGCCGCGCCCGGCAGTCATGTTCTCGATCCATTGCGGCGTGTAGACGAGCGACAGGTACGCGCCCGCCAGGCCGGCGCATGCCCCACCGAACATCACCGCCAGATAGCGTATCCCGATGACGTTGATACCGAGAGCATGCGCCGAGCCGTGATTGTCGCCGACCGAGCGCAGCGTCAGGCCGGCACGCGTGCGGAACAGGAACCAGGCGACGGCGACGGTCAACAGGACCGAAAGATAGAACACCGGATCCTGGCCGAAGATCAGCCGTCCGATCACAGGAAGATCGGAGAGATACGGAATATAAAGATTACCAAGCTTGATGCCGGGCTGGCCCACAAAACCTTCGCCGAGCATGCCGGAGAGGCCGAGGCCGAGCAGCGTCAGCGCCAGGCCGGTGGCCACCTGGTTGGTGACGAGCGTCAGCGTCAGGAAACCGAACAGCAGGGAGAACAGCGCGCCGACGGCGATTGCCGCGAAAATGCCCAGCCAGGGCGAGCCGGTGGCGAGCGTCACGCCGAAGCCGGTGACCGCACCCATGACCATCATGCCTTCGACGCCGAGATTGAGCACACCGGAGCGTTCGACGACCAGTTCGCCGATGGAAGCGATGAGCAGCGGCGTCGCCGCAGTCGCGATGGTGATGAGGATGGATTCAAACATTCTGGGAAACCTCCGCCGCCTTGGCGGCAGGCGCGCCGACGAAGCGGACGCGGTAGTGGATCAGCGTGTCGCAGGCGAGCACGAAGAACAGGATCATGCCCTGGAATGCACGCACCACCTTGTCGGAAACGCCTATCGATATCTGCGCTGCCTCGCCGCCGAGATAGGAAAGCGCGAGGATCAATCCGGCGGCGACAATGCCGAGCGGATTGAGGCGGCCGAGAAACGCCACGATGATTGCCGCGAAGCCGTAGCCCGGCGAAATGGTCGGCCTCAACTGACCGATCGCGCCCGACACTTCCGAAATACCCGCGAGACCGGCAAGCGCACCGGAGACGATAAAGGCGAAGAACACCATTTTCGACGCCGAGAAGCCGGCGAAGCGCCCTGCCCTCGGGCTCTGGCCGAGCACCTTCACTTCAAAGCCGCGCAGCGTTCTGGACAGCATGAACCAGGCCGCGACCGCAGCGACCAGTGCGAAGACGAAGCCCCAGTGGGCGCGTCCGGAAGACGACCAGACTTCGGGCAGGATGGCGTATTCGTGGAAGTTGCGGGTTTCCGGAAAATTCATACCCCCGGGGTTGCGCCAGGGACCGCGCACCAGCCAGTCGAGGAAAAGCTGGGCGACGTAGACCAGCATCAGGCTGGTCAGGATCTCGTTGGTGTTGAACCGCGCCTTCAGGTAGGCCGGCACGGAGGCATAGGCCGCGCCGCCGATCATGCCCATCAGGAGCATCAGCGGCAGGACGATCCAGGATTGCAGGTCGGGATACATGACCGGCAGGATCGAACCGACGATCGCGCCGATTGTGAACTGGCCCTCGGCGCCGATATTCCAGTTGTTGGACAAGAAGCAGACCGACAGCCCGACTGCGATGAGGATCAACGGCGCAGCCTTGACCGCCAGCTCATGCAACTGCCAGCGGTTGTTTTCGTCCCATAGGCCGGTCAGCGGATCGACAAAATAGTAATAGAGCGCTTCCAGCGGGTTCTTGCCGAGCAGCGAAAACATGATCGCGCCAGCGATCAGCGTCAGGCCGAGCGCGATGAAGGGCGACAGCGCGGAAAACAGCGCCGAATGCTGCGGGCGTTTGACGAGTTCGATCCGCATCAGGCCAACTCCGTCACAGGCTCGACATGGCCGGGTTCGGCGCCGCCCATCAACAAGCCGACCTTCTCGAAGGTTGCCTCGGCGATCGGCAGCGGTTTCGACAACTCGCCATTGTGCATGACCGCGATGGAATCCGAGATCTCGAACAATTCATCGAGGTCCTGGCTGATGATGACCACCGCGGAGCCGCTCCGCGCCAGTTCGATCAACGCCTGCCGGATGCGCGCGGCAGCACCGGCATCAACGCCCCAGGTCGGCTGATTGACCACCATAACCGCAGGGCGGCGGTCGAGTTCGCGACCGATGATGAATTTCTGCAGATTGCCGCCTGAAAGCGCCGCGGCTTCGGGGTCGGGCGCGCTCTTGCGCACGTCCATGATTTCGATGATGCGCTGCGCGGCCGAGGCGATGGCGCGGGTCTGCACCGTGCCGCCCGTGCCGAGAAAGGCTTTGCGGTCGGTGGCGTGGCGCGACAGAAGCAGGTTCTCGGAAAGCCGCATGCGCGGTGCCGCGCCATGGCCGAGCCTCTCTTCCGGCACGAAGGCAGCGCCGAGCAGCCTGCGGCCCGAAATCGTCAGCCGGCCCGCATCCTTGCCACGGATGCGGACGCTCGCCGCATCATGCTGCAGGACTTCGCCCGACACCGCCTCGAAGAATTCTCCCTGGCCGTTGCCGGCGACGCCGGCAATGCCGATCACCTCACCGGCGCGGGCGCTGAGATTGATGTTGCGGAGCGGGATGGAGAAAGGTGTTGCGGGAGTGCGCGAGAGATTGCGCACCTCGAGCAGCGCGGCGGCCTTATCCATGCCCTGGACGGGATCGCGCACCACCGCCTGCACCTCGTTGCCGACCATCATGCGGGCCAGCGACGAGGCCGTTTCCTTGCGCGGATCGCAATGGCCGACGACCTTGCCGTGCCGCAGCACGGTGGCGCGGTCGCACATGCGTTTGACCTCTTCCAGCCGGTGCGAAATGTAGAGGATCGACTTGCCTTCCGCGCGCAGCCTTTCCAGCGTCTCGAACAGCCGGTCGGCTTCCTGCGGCGTCAGCACAGATGTCGGCTCATCGAGGATGATGAGTTGCGGAGTCTGCAAAAGGCAGCGGATGATCTCGATGCGCTGGCGCTCGCCCACCGACAAGTCCCCGACCAGCGAATAGGGATCGAGCGGCAGGCCGTAACTGTAGGAGAGCGCCTTGGCCTTGGCGGCGATGGTGGCGATCGGCGTATCGTCGTCGAGCGACAGGGCGATGTTTTCGGCCGCGGTCAGCGCATCGAACAGCGAAAAGTGCTGGAAAACCATGCCGATGCCGAGCTTGCGGGCCGCGCCCGGGCTGGAAATGCGCTCGACCTGTCCGTTCCAGCGGATTTCGCCGGCGTTCGGCTCCAGCGAACCGAACAGCATCTTGACCAGAGTGGACTTGCCGGCGCCGTTTTCACCGAGCAGCGCGTGGATCTCGCCCCGGCCGACCGTGAGATCGACATTGTCGCACGCCTTGAGCGTGCCGAAGATTTTCGTCAGGCCGCGCACCTCGAGCAGGTTGCCGCCTTCAGTCTCAAGGGTTGCCGTCACAACGCCCCCCATCTTGATTTTTGTTCCCGAAAGCATCGTAGGCGCGGCCGTTGCATAACGCAAAGCCGGGCGCCGCTTGAAAGTGCTTCAAGAATTTCGGAGAAAACTCAAGGGAGGAGAATGCTTGTCCCCGTGGTCTTGCGCGCTTCGAGATCGGAATGGGCCTTGGCCGCATCCTTCAGCGCGTAGCGCTGGTTAATCTCGATCTTGACCGCACCGCTCGCCACCACTTCGAACAGCGCCTTCGCTGATGCCTCGAGATCCTCGCGCTTCGCGTTATAGGAGAAGATCGTCGGCCGGGTCGCATAGAGCGAGCCCTTCTGTGACAGCAGCGCCATGTTGAAAGGCGGTATCGGACCCGACGACTGGCCGAAGGAGACAAACAGGCCGCGCGGCCTGAGGCAGTCGAGCGATCCCGGGAACGTGTCCTTGCCGACGGAATCGTAAACGACGTCGCAGAGCTTGCCGCCGGTTATCTCCCTCACGGCGCCCACGAAATCGGTCTCGCGGTAATTGATGACGTGATCGAAGCCATGCGCCTTCGCCAGGGCGATCTTCTCGGCCGAGCTAGCCGTACCGATAACGGTTGCGCCGAGATGTTTCGCCCACTGGCCAAGGATCAGTCCAACGCCCCCGGCCGCGGCGTGGTAGAGGATGGTGTCGCCGGGCTTCACCGGGAATGTGCGGCGCAACAGATATTCGGCGGTCATGCCCTTCAGCATCATGGCAGCCGCCTGCTCATCGCTGACGCCGTCCGGAACCCTGACGAGAACCGACGCTGTGATGACCCGCTCGTCACTATAAGCGCCGAGCGGTCCCACATAGGCGACGCGATCGCCTTTCTTCAGCCCTTCGACGCCATCGCCGATCTCGACAACCACGCCCGCCGCCTCATTGCCGAGGATAAGCGGAAATCCCGCTGGCGCGGGATAGAGCCCGCTGCGGTAGTAGACATCGAGGAAGTTCAACCCGATCGCGGTATGGCGGACAAGCACCTGCCCCGGACCGGGACGGCCTGGATCGTTCTCTCCATAGGCCATCACCTCCGGCCCGCCATTGGCCTGGATCTTTATTGCTTTCGACATGTCAGACTTTCCTGGCGCCTAGGTTGGGAAACAGCTGCATAACGCCGCCGATGAAGAACAGGTAGATACCAGTCGAGGCAATGCCAACTTTGGTAAACAGACCGACATTGGCCGACAGCACACCGATCCGATCATAGAAATTCGCGAGCGCCGACTGCGCAAGCGCAAGTGCGCCGAAAGCGCACCACAATAGCGTGATCGTCAGGTTGAGTGACCGCAGCCGCCTGACGCGGACAGGGTGCAGGAAATTGACCGGCATGAAAGTCAGGATGCCGGCGAAGACAACGACGGCGAAGGAAAGCCACTGGCCCGGCTCAGTGACGAACAGCGTGAACACCACCATATTCCACACCACCGGAAATCCCTTGAAGAAGTTCTCCGTCGTCTTCATGCCCGTGTCGGCATAGTAGATCGCGCTTGAAACCACGATGATCGCCGCGGACAGGAAGGAGAGCCCTTCGCCCATCAGCCCAAACTGATAGAGCGCGAAAGCCGGGATGAGAACATAGGTGACGTAGTCGATGATGTTGTCGAGAAGTTCACCCGACCAGGTCGGAAGGATTTCCTTGACTTCGAGCTTGCGCGCGATCGGGCCGTCTATGCCGTCCACGAACAGCGCCAGCCCAAGCCACCAGAACATAGCCGTCCAGCGCTCCTCGCTGGCCGCCACAAGCGACAGAAAGGCCAGGAATGATCCCGAGGCGGTGAGCAGATGAACCGAAAAGGCCTTCGCCTGCGGCCAGGTGACCTGCCTGCGTTTCGTGCGACCGACATGCGGGCTGTCCGCCATGGATTGTCCTCTTCCGTCAACCTGACCTTAATCGCAGCCCTGTCGCCCGTACAAGCGCTATTGAGCCCACCATCGATAGGCTGAATCGCCGCGTTGCTCCGAGCGCGTCGGCTGCCTATACCCTCATCGAAGCCACCGAGCGTCCGGAAGCAGCCTTGGATCAGGATAATCCACAGAACGTGATCGTTGCGGGAACCGGGCCGGCCGGGTTGATAGCAGCCCTAGGACTGGCGCATGCCGGCTTCCCGGTGATCCTGGCCGGTCCCGAAGTCGGCCGCAACGACGGCCGCACCACGGCGCTGATGTCTCCAGCGCTCGCCTTTCTCGACACGCTTGGCGTTGCCGACGCGATCAAGGCGAAGGCGGCGCCGTTGCGCGTCATGCGCATAGTCGACGCGACGACCCGGCTGATCCGCAGCCCTGTCGTCACCTTCCATGCCGGCGAGATCGGGGAAGAGTTCTTCGGGCTAAACGTTCCCAACCGTGACTTGAATGCCGCCCTGGAGCAGGCGGTGACGTCGCATCCCCGTATCGAATGGCCGCGGACACTGGTCGAAAACTGGGCGGTCGGGACGGACCAGGTCACGGCGGTTCTGGCCGACGGCGACGAGGTGTCGGGCGCGCTTGCGGTTGCTGCCGACGGGCGCATGTCGCCTGCCAGGCAGGCGGCCGGCATATCTACCTCGACGCGAGCCTACCGCCAGGCCGCACTGGTCATCAATTTCGCGCATGCGCGGCCGCACGGCTTCATCTCGACGGAATTCCATACTGAAACCGGGCCATTCACGCAGGTGCCGCTGCCGGGCGACCGTTCGAGCCTGGTGTGGGTGGTCGCGCTCGAAACCGCCGAGAAACTC
The DNA here is from genome assembly GCF_000236565.1 of Mesorhizobium alhagi CCNWXJ12-2. GTDB lineage: Bacteria > Pseudomonadota > Alphaproteobacteria > Rhizobiales > Rhizobiaceae > Allomesorhizobium > Allomesorhizobium alhagi. Next base: position 27,965 of record NZ_AHAM01000131.1, read on the forward strand.
GCCGCCCTCGACGATGACGCTCTTTCGGCCAAGGTCGAGGAGCGCATGCAGTCGATGCTCGGTCGCGTCCGGGTGGAGCCCGGCCGGCAGGTCTATCCGCTATCGGCGGCGACGCCGGCACGTTTTGCGCAAAATCGGGTAGCGCTCGTCGGCGAGGCCGCCCATGTTTTCCCGCCCATCGGCGCGCAAGGCTTGAATCTCGGCATCAGGGACGTCGAGCAACTAATTGCGATTGCAGCGGAAAACCGCGCCGACCCGGGAGCACCAGTCGCCTTGGCAGCTTACGACGCCAAGCGCCGGCCCGACATTCTGGCGCGCACTGGCGCCGTCAGCCTGCTGAACCGTTCGCTGCTGTCGAACATGCTACCGGCGCAACTGATGCGCAGCGCAGGCCTCGGCGTGCTCGGCTCTTTCGCGCCGCTACGCGCATTCTTCATGCGCGAAGGTCTCAGGCCGGGCAGCGGCTTCTCTTCGATTTTCTCAAGGGAATAGGTCGGGCGGCAACATGCCGGTGGTGATTGCGTAGAGAAGCGCTGTCACCGTGCCGACAGAAAGGCAGGTGGTGATAAGCACGCTTGCCGAGGCCCGCTCCACCCAGACGCCATATTGCTGGGCGATAACGAAGACGTTGGTCGCCGTGGGCAGCCCCGCCAAGAGCACAGCGGAAAACACCCATATTTCGGAGAAATTGCCCACCCAGCTCAAGACAAGGTAACAGATCAGCGGGTGCACGATCAGCTTGAGCGCGGCGATCGGCGCGAGTTCTCTGGGGACGCGCTTGAGTGGCCGTAAGGCCAAAGTCACGCCCATGGCGAACAGCGCGCAAGGCGCGGCGGCGCTCGAAAGATATTCGAGAAAGCGCTCGATCGGCAGAGGCGGCCGGAACTCGATCGCCGCAGCGGCCACGCCGACGGCGGTGGCGATGATGAACGGGTGGAGGACGATTTTTTTTGCCACGCCGGCCGCCAATTGCAGCGGCGGTGTCTTTTCGCCGCCCGATAGCGCCATCATCAACGGCGCCATGACGAAATGCATGATGTTTTCGAAACAGAAGATCAGCGCGACCGGAACCGCGGCTTCAGGACCGAAGGCGAGCAGAGCCAGCCCCGGCCCCATATAGCCGATATTGCCGTAGGCGGCGGCCAGTCCCTTGATGGTGGACTCTGCGATCTCGCCGCGCGACAGCAGCACCGACCCGACGAACATTATGGAAAAGACCACGTAGGTCGAAAACACCGCGCCGAAAATGTAGCTCCATTCGGTCAGCCTCTCGATCGGAGTCTTGGCGAGCAGTTGGAAGAACAAAGCGGGCAGCGCGACATAGATGATGAAGGTGTTCATCCAGCCCAGTGCTTCGAGCGGCTGGCGCGTTATGCGCGCCACCAGAAAACCCATGAAGATCAAGCCGAAGAACGGCAGGACGAGGCCGATGACGTCAGACATATGTTCCCCGCCGCGAAAAATCGGCCTTCGCGCTAACGCGTTGTTCCTCAACGCGTCAAGGGCGTATAAGGTTGAATTCCGCCCGGCCCTGCGCCACATAGGCGAAAAAGATTTTCACGTGGAAGAAATGAAGACAGCTAAATTCGCGATTGGCCAGGTGGTGCGGCATCGGCTGTTTCCGTTCCGCGGCGTCATCTACGATGTCGATCCGCAATTCGCCAATACGGAAGAGTGGTACGAAGCAATCCCGGCCGAGGTGCGGCCGCGCAAGGACCAGCCATTCTATCACCTACTCGCAGAAAACGCCGAGACCGAGTACATTGCCTATGTCTCGGAGCAGAATCTGCTCGAGGACCAATCCGGCGAACCGGTGCGGCATCCGCAAATTGGCGAGATCTTTGATAAGACCGCCGACGGCCGGTACCGGCCGAAGAGCCATCTAAGCCATTAAGGCCCGGCATTGCAGGTACAAAAAAGCGGGGCCGAAGCCCCGCTTTTTTCGTGTCTTGCTGAATGCGGTCAGTTGGCCGCCTTCGCCTTGTCCTGCTCTTCCTTGAGCTTCTTGGCGAAATCCTCATTGTTCTTATTGACGAATTCCTGAAGCTTCTTCTGCCGGTCCTCGATATCGGACTGCTGCAGCGGCGGACCGTCGAAGGCGCCGGTGAAGCCCTTCAGCGAAACCTTTACCGGGTTCGGCTGGTTCTGGAAATTGACCGAAGTGAGGGTCAGCTCCTGGCCCTTCTTGAAGGACGTTACGATCTGGTCGGAAAGCGCCACTTCGGCCACGCAGCGATCGGGGAAACAGATCACATAGTCGAGCTTCTGCGCTTTGCCGCCATCGATCTGCAGGCCGATGCCGGGAGGCACGAGACGGCCGGTCGGGACCGTGACCTGGAACACCTTGCGGTTGATCTTGCCCTTGAGCTCTATCAAGCTGATGCCGGTGACGAGCTGACCGCTGGCGGCGGTGGTGATGTTCTGCACATTGCAGATATCCACGTCTTCCTGCTTGGAGCAGGCCTTGAACCAGCCCTGCGGAATCTGCGGCTGCTGTTGAGCCGCGGCCGGCGAAAGACCGGCGGCGAGCAGCCCGACCACGCCTGCGGCCAAGACCGAAAGGCGGGAAAAGTCGGTTTTCAGGCTCGTCATCTTGTCGATATCCTCTCAAACGATCTCGGATCGGCCGTTTCGGCCGAAAGTCATCGCGTACCTGTTGGCCAAATGAGGCAACAGCATGACTGTCGCGGGCGTGTTACACCGCGCGGCAACATGAATCCAGACGCCGCTTTCGATTATTTGGCTGGATGCCGAGCTAATCTCACAATGGCGCCATCGTGATAGGGTGAAACTCGAATCATCCGAAGAACCGACGACAGGACGTTCCAATGCGCCGCCTTCTTCTTGCCCTTTGCGCCGCGATGGCCTTGTCGCCGCTCGTGAGCAGAACGGCAAGCGCCGAACCGAGACACGCGATCGCCATGCAGGGCGAACCGGCACTGCCGCCGGACTACCGGCATTTCTCCTACGTCAATCCGAACGCGCCGAAGGGCGGAAGCATCACCTATTGCGTGATCGGAAGCTTCGACAATCTGAACCCGTTCATCGTCAAGAGTCTGCGCACGACGGCGCGCGGCGTGATCGACGTCATATTCGGCAATCTGGTGTTCGAATCGCTGATGACGCGCAATGCCGATGAAGCATTCTCGCTCTATGGGCTGCTCGCCGAAACGATCGACATCACGCCGGATCGCAAGACCGTCGAATTCAACCTCAATCCGAACGCGAAATGGTCGGACGGCAAGCCGGTCACACCGGAGGACGTACTATTCACCTATGAGGTCTATACCGAGAAGGGACGGCCGCCCTACAGCGACCGCATGGCCAAGGTCGCCAAGCTGGAAAAGACCGGCGAGCACTCGGTCCGCTTCACCTTCAACGAGCATGCCGACCGCGAATTTCCGCTGATCATCGCCTTGACGCCGATCGTGCCGAAGCACGCCTTCGACAAGGAAACGTTCGACCAGACGACGCTGAAGCCGGTGACCGGCAGCGGCCCCTACAGGATCGCCGAAGTCGAGCCCGGCGAGCGCGTAATCTTCGAGCGAAACCCCGACTATTGGGGCAAGGACCTTCCCGCCAAGCGCGGTTTCGACAATTACGACCGCATCACCATCGAATATTTCCTGAACGCCAATTCTCAGTTCGAGGCGTTTAAAAAGGGCATCTGCTCGGCCTATGCCGGGCCGATCTACACGGGGCTCGACCCAACCCAGGTCGCGCGAGATTTCGATTTTCCCGCATTCAAGGCCGGCGACGTGGTCGTCGAATCTTTCGAGCGGAATCTGCCGCCGGTCGTTACAGGATTCCTGTTCAACACGCGGCTGCCGAAATTCGCCGATGTCAGGGTGCGGCGTGCGCTTGCGATGCTCTACGATTTCGAATGGGCCAACAAGAATATATTCGACGGCAAATTCGAGCGAACCGCGAGCTACTGGCAGAATTCCGAACTGTCAGCGCTGGGCCGGCCGGCAAGCGAGAAGGAGAAGGCGCTGCTCGCGCCTTTTCCCGGCTCGGTGCTTCCCGAGGTGATGGACGGCACCTGGCGGCCGGCGGCGACGGACGGGTCAGGCCGCGACCGGGCTGTCCTGAGGTCGGCGTTCGAGCTTCTGAAGAGCGCGGGCTTCGCAATGAATGGCGGCGCATTGACAGGGCCGGACGGCCAGCCTTTCGGCTTCGAGATCCTGACTGCCTCGCAGGGCGAAGAGCGCCTCGCCTCGATTTACCAGCGTACGCTGCAGAAACTCGGCATCGCTGTTTCCATCCGCAGCGTCGACGACGCTCAGATCCAGCAGCGCAAGCAGCGCTTCGACTTCGAGGTGGTGATCGGCTCGACCGGCTTTTCCGGCACGCTGTCGCCAGGGATCGAACTGATCGGCCGCTGGGGTTCGGAAGCCCGGGATGCGGAAGGCTCCTTCAACCTGGCCGGCGTTGCCGATCCGGCAGTAGACGCGATGATCGACGCGATGCTCAACGCCCGCGACAAGGAAGATTACGTCGCTGCGGTGCGCGCGCTCGACCGTCTGCTGATATCCGGCGCCTACATGGTTCCGATGCAGCACAATACCGAACAGTCCGTCGCCTACTGGACCTATCTGGCGCATCCGGACAAGACGCCTATATTCGGTTTCCAACTTCCGACCTGGTGGCGAAAGCCCGAATAATCCAGCGCAAAGGAAAGCCCTATGACCGAACGCCCGGCGATCACCATAGATGTTGTGTCCGATGTCGTCTGTCCCTGGTGCTTCATCGGCCAGAAGCGGCTCGGCCGGGCTCTGGAAGCGGTTCCAGAAATCGATGTTGACGTGCGCTGGCGACCCTATCAGCTCGACCCGACCATTCCGCCCGAAGGCAAGGACCGCAAGGCCTATATGCTGGCGAAATTCGGCAGCGAGGAGCGGTTGCACGAAATACACGCCCGCATCGAACCGCTGGGCGTGGAAGAAGGCATCGCCTTCGATTTCGGGGCGATCAAGGTTTCGCCCAACACGCTCGATGCTCACCGCCTGCTGCGCTGGGCGGCGGCGGCCGGCGGCGATTTGCAGGACCGATTGGCGAAGCGGCTGTTCCAGTTCTATTTCGAAGAAGGCGCCAATGTCGGCGACCATGCCGTGCTGATCGAGGCCGCGCGCGAAGTCGGCATGGACGCGGCGGTCGTCGAAACCCTTTTGCCGACCGACGCGGACCGCGATGCAGTGGCGACGGAGGTTGCGACGGCCTCCCGGATGGGCATAACCGGCGTTCCCTGCTTCCTGCTTGAAGGCAAATATGCGGTCATGGGCGCGCAGGACGCGGACACCCTCGCCGACGCGATCCGGCAGGTGTCGGCCGCCAAGGCCCGCGGCGAGTTGGAACAGGCGACCTGAAGCGGAGCCTCGGCTCCACCCGTGCCAGAAACCTGGATCTCTGTGTGTCGCGCTCGGTCCGCTGCTCGCCGAAGTGGTAGCAATGTCCCTGCCAAGCGCCGCTATCTGTTCTTTTCGTAGCCCTGGCGGATCTCTTCCATCGTCTCGCGGATACGCTCGCGCAGTACCTCAACCGATTCGGTTCCGGATTTCTTGATGATTTCAGCGGCTTCGCTGGCGTTCTTGACGGCGGTCTCGAAGGAACGTCGGACGAATTCGGCCTGCTTTGTCATCATCTCCTGTGGATTGCCGGGCGCGCGGTAGCTCTGCGCCATATCGGTAATTTCGCTCATCGTGTCCTGCAGGATCTGGCGCTGCTTGGCCATCAGGTCCTGCGCGCCCGACGCCGAGGCCGCAGCCGATTTCTGCAACGCCTCGAGATTCTTGCGATGGTGGTTGAGGATGGCCTCGATATCGACATTCGGCATCTTCAGGTCACGGCCGAAATTGCTGAACATATCCACGAAGGATTCGGATTCGGGCTTCTTGGCCATGGCTCTCTCCCTTGCCGCGCAGGCGTTTGCCAAGCGAGAATAGAGCTTTGCCCGGCCGGGTCAATTCGCCAGGAAAAGCAGCTCGCCGACATAGAGCATCAGCCCGGCCATGCCGCCGATCAGCATGCCGTTGAATCGGATATATTGGAGGTCGCGGCCGATATTCATTTCAATCAACCGCGTGAGTTGCGCCAGATCCCAACGCTTGACCTGGTCGGCGATGAATCCGGAAACGCCGCTTTTCTGGCTCTCGACGAAGGAAGCCAGCGCGACGACGAAACCCTGGTTCATGTCGGCGCGGATTTTCCGGTCGCTCGCGAGATGCCGTCCCACTTCGACGAACATCCCGGCCAGATGCTCGCGGATCATCGATTTGGGCGCACTGGCGTCATGCTCGATGACGGAGCGCAGGCTCTCCCACATGTCCTGCGCAAGCTCGCGGAGCTCGGGCCGCGCCAGGAAATCGCGCTTCAACTTCTCGGCACGTTTGGCATAGTCCCTGGAAGTGCGCAGCTTTTCGAGGAAATTGAGCACGAAACGGTCGAATTCCTGCCGCATCGGATGGTGCGGATCAGCCCGCACTTCCTCCAGCAGCAAGCCGGTCGACGCCACGATCTTCTTCAGGAGATAGGCATCGGCGCGAAACAGGTTGAACACGGTAGGCAGTTCCTCGCGGATTTTCTCGCGCATCGCGGCGAGCGCCTCGTCGTCTGCGAGAAATCTTCCGACGACCTTGGTGAACTCATCGAACAGTTTCTGGTGGCGGCGGTCGTCGGTGAAGGCCGACAGCAACTCGGCGGCCAATGGCGCAACCGGCACCTTCTCGACCTGCTCGACAATTCTCTGCGTGACGAAGTCGCGCAAGCCTGACCGCTCGATGGCCGACAGCGTCTGCGGCACAAGCCGCGCGACGAAGCGCGACAGGCCGGCCGCGCGCTCCGGATCGGACAGCCAGTCGGCGACGAGCGCCGCGAAATCCACCTCGTTCAGCTTTTCTCGCACCGGGCCGGGCGCCAGGAAATTGACTTCGATGAAGCGGCCGAGATTGTCTGCGATACGGTTCTGGTTTTCCGGGATGATCGCCGTGTGCGGGATGGGCAGGCCGAGCGGCCGCCTGAACAGCGCTACGACTGCATACCAGTCCGCCAGTCCGCCGATCGTCGCCGCCTCGGCGAAGGCCGCGACGAAACCCAGCCAGGGCAGGATCGGCTCGAAATATTTGGCGATCGCATAAACGGCGACACAAAGCGCGAGTGCCCCGGTGGCTATGACTTTGGTGCGCCTCAGCGCAGCGACCTTGGCGGCGTCGTCGGCGATCGTCCCTTCGATGGGCGCATCATATCCGGTTAAAGACATTCGCTGAACTCTCCTGCTGGCCCGATCGTCAACCTAGTGTTCTCACCGGACATTTACACGTGAGCTGTACGACGAAGATCGCCGCGAAACCGAAGCGGCTCTTTCGGCTCGCGCACCGAGATTTGTCTCGGCCTTTCGTAGGGGCAGCGCGCTGGGCAGTTGCAATCTGTCGGGCCGGCCTATTTTATGCATCATCCGCATAGGGCGACGGGAGAAGATTCCCGCGCCGGGCGGTGTGTTAGTTTTGGGAGGATTTCAGGATGAAGAAACTCGTCGCCGCTCTGGCAGCCGCCGCAGCCCTCTATTCATTCTCGGCCAGCGCGCAGGACTATCCGACGCAGCCGATCACGATCGTCGTGCCGTTCTCGGCCGGCGGCCCGACGGACACGGTCACCCGCCTGATCGCCGAGCCCATGGGAAAAGCGCTCGGTCAGAGCATCGTCATCCAGAATGTCACCGGCGCGGGCGGCACGGTCGCGGCGGGCCAGGTCGCCAAGGCCGAGGCTGACGGATACACGGTGCTGATGCACCACATAGGCATGTCTACGGCGCCGACGCTTTACAAGAACCTGCCCTACAATCCGCTCGAGGATTTCGCGACCGTCGGCCTCGTCACGGAAGTGCCGATGACGATTATCGGACGCAAGGATTTCGAGCCAAATACACTGCAGGAACTCGTCGATTACGCCAAGGCGAACAAGGAAAAAGTCACCTATGCGAATGCCGGCATCGGCGCGGCGTCGCACCTTTGCGGCATGCTGTTCATGGAAGCGATCGACACCCAGTTGACCACGGTTCCCTATCAGGGCACCGGCCCTGCCCTGACCGATCTCGTCGGCGGCCAGGTTGACTTCATGTGCGACCAGACCACCAACACGACCGGTCAGATCAAAGGCGGCCAGGTGAAGGCGTATGCCGTGACCACGGGAGAGCGCCTGGCGAGCCTGCCCGACCTGCCGACCACCACCGAAGCCGGCCTCGATATGCAAGTCAGCGTATGGCATGGCCTCTACGTACCGGCTGGCACACCCGACGACGTGGTTCAGAAATTGACCGCGGCGCTTCAGACGGCCCTGAAGGATCAGAACGTCATCGACCGTTTCGCCGAACTCGGCACCACGCCGGTTGCGCAGGAGCGCGCGACGCCCGAGGCCCATACCGAAACGCTATCGTCGCAGACCGAATTGTGGAAGCCGATCATCGAGGCGGCCGGCGTATCGGCCAACTGATCGGACACCATCGACGGCATGGACGGGATGGCGAATAGCCGTCCTGTCCTGCTCCCATTGTCATCGTTCGGAACGGGCGCGCCATGACCAGTCAGAAATCCATGAAAGACCTGCTTGCCGGGTTGATCTTCATCGGCTTCGGCCTCGCCTTCGGCTACGCTTCGCTCACTTACGAAATTGGCACCGCACTGCGGATGGGACCTGGGTATTTCCCGCTGATCCTGTCGGGTGTGATTTTGCTGCTCGGCGTCGTCATCTTCGTGCAATCCCTCGCCGCCGGCCCCGACGAAATTCCGCTCGGGCGTGTCCCCTGGTTCGGCCTTATCCTTTTGACCGGCGGTCTGATCTTCTTCGGGGTCACGGTGCGCGGTCTTGGCCTTGCGCCGTCGCTCTTCGTCGCCACCTTCATGAGCGCCTTCGCCAGCGAGCGCACCAGCGTTGTCGGCGCGTTCCTCCTCGCCACGGCGCTGACAGCCATTTGCATACTCATCTTCATCTGGGCGCTTGGCCTGTCGCTGGCCGTAACCGGTCCCTGGCTGAGATTCTGAGGATCGAATATGGATCTGCTTGCCAACCTCGGTCTCGGTTTCGATACCGCCCTCACCTTGAACAATATCCTATATTGCTTCGTCGGTGTTCTTCTCGGCACCCTGGTCGGCGTGCTGCCCGGCATCGGCCCGACCGGAACCGTCGCCATCCTGCTGCCGATCACCTTCACCTTCGAGCCGGTGACCGCGCTAATCATGCTGGCCGGCATCTATTACGGCGCGCAGTATGGCGGCTCCACGACGGCGATCCTGATCAATCTGCCCGGCGAATCGTCATCCGCGGTCACCGCCATCGACGGCTACGAAATGGCGAAGCAAGGGCGCGCAGGGCCGGCGCTCGCCACCGCCGCGCTCGGTTCCTTCTTCGCTGGTTCGGTCGCCACGCTGCTGCTGGCAGTGGCCGCGCCGCCGCTGGTCAACATCGCTCTCAAATTCGGCTCGGCGGAATATTTCTCGCTGATTGTGCTCGGTCTTATCGCGTCGGTCGCGCTGGCGCACGGCTCTATCATCAAGGCGCTCGCCATGATCGTGCTCGGGCTCTTGCTGGGCATGGTCGGTCAGGACCTCTATTCCGGCCAGCCGCGCTTCACGTTCGGATTTTTCGAACTCTACAACGGCATCAACTTCGTCTCAGTGGCCGTCGGCGTGTTTGGCGTCGCCGAGATCCTGCGCAATCTGGAGAGCGAATCCACCCGCACTGTTCTGGTCAGCAAGGTCGAGAATCTCTGGCTTACGAAGGAAGATTTCCGGCGGATCGTCAGTCCGATCCTGCGCGGCACGGGCCTCGGCTCCATCCTCGGGGTGCTGCCAGGCGGTGGTCACGTGCTCGCTGCCTTCGCCTCCTACTCGCTCGAAAAGAAGCTGTCGCGCAACGAAGCTGAATTCGGCAAGGGTGCAATCGAGGGTGTCGCCGGTCCCGAATCGGCCAACAACGCAGCCGCGCAGACATCTTTCATCCCACTGCTGACGCTGGGCATCCCGGCTCATCCGGTGATGGCGCTGATGATCGGCGCCTTCATTATCCACGGCATTACACCGGGGCCGAACGTGCTGACCGACGAGCCGGCATTGTTCTGGGGCCTGATTGCATCGATGTGGATCGGCAATTTCCTGCTGGTGGTGCTCAACCTGCCGCTGATCGGCATTTGGGTGAAGATGCTGACGATCCCTTATCGGATGCTGTTTCCGGCTATCGTCGCCTTCGCCTGCATCGGCACCTATTCTATCGGACTGAACGCATTCGACATCTATGCGATCGTGGTGCTTGCTATCATCGGATACGTGTTGATCAAACTCGACTGCGAACCGGCGCCGCTGCTGCTCGGCTTCGTGCTCGGCCCGCTGCTCGAAGAGCACTTGCGTCGCGCCATGATCATCTCGCGCGGCGACCCGATGACGTTTATCGAGCGGCCGATCAGCGCCGGCCTGCTTGCCGTCGCTGCCCTTGCGATCGTCTTGTCCCTCCTGCCTTCGATCCGCAAGAAGCGCGAAGAGGTCTTCGTCGAGGAGGACTGATCAGGGCTCATGCCTGCCCATTGCGTCGCTCAGGTGAACATGCGCTCCGCTGGAGATACAAAAAATCCGCGTCCGTCATGGACAGGCGGATCGAGGTCGATAACGCCGACGGTTTCACCATCCTCGAACGACAGCGCGGCATCGAAGCGGCGAGCCAGCGCCTTCATGGTCTCATTGCACGGGTGGGTGGTGACCCTGAGCTTGGTGTAGCCGAGACCGCGGGCATTGCCGATCAGCCGTTCGAACAGCCCCCGGCCGACACCCATACGCTGCAATTCGCGTTCGACGCTGAAGGCGATCTCGCCCGTCGGCTCGGGTAGATCCGGGCGCTCGTGCAGTTCGGCAGCGCCCAAAACCTTGCCGCCTTCTACATAGCCAATCACGGTCGTGCCCTGGGCAAAACAGCGTTCTGCATAGGAAGCCATGTAATTGTCGTCCGCCACGCCATTGAAGCGGTCGCGGCGGCTTTCCGGATCGAGCCTCAGCAGATGTTCACGAAACCGCGGCAGGTCGGAAGGCCTGAGCTGCCGGATCGTGCCTGGCGGAAAAGTGGTGAAAGGTGGCATCGTTTGCATGTCGTGGTCCTCATGGGTCCTCCCAGAGTCGACGACGATCGACACGGTCCATATATTGTGCACTGCAACATGGATTGCAAGATCGCGCCAGCTCTCTCCCAAAAGTCGAGAGGAGAAGGTTTTCCAGCCAGCTCAGGTATGGCGCGGCATAATATGAACTTCTTTGTCATGTTTATGCTCACTCTTGTCTGGAATTATTCCAAACTATGGGCCATATTCCGGCAAAGCAGTGCTCGCGAAGGAAAGACGATGCGGCTAACCCGCCAGACCAATTATGCCATGCGCATTCTGATGTATTGCGCGGTCAATGAAGGCCGACTCAGCCGGATTCCGGAGATCGCCAGTTCCTATTCGGTGTCGGAGCTTTTTCTGTTCAAGATCCTGCAGCCGCTCGTCGAGCATGGCCTTGTCGAAACGGTGCGCGGCCGCAATGGCGGCGTGCGGCTCGGTCGGTCGGCCGAGACGATCAGCCTGTTCGACGTCGTGCGCGTGACCGAGGAGAGCTTCGCCATGGCCGAGTGCTTCGAGACCGATGCCGCCGAATGCCCGCTGGTCGACAGCTGCGGGCTGAACGCGGCGCTACGCGAGGCGCTGAACGCGTTTTTCGCGGTGCTGGCGCGCCATTCGATCGCCGACCTCGTCGCATCGAAGCAGGACATGCGCACGCGGCTCGGCATCGATTTTCTACCGGAGCGACCCGCGCCCGCTTCGGCGGCTTAAACCGCCGCCGACTGCGGCAACACGAACGGCGTATTGCCGGCGGGCAACGCCCCGACCTTCAGCCGGCACTCGAATACCCTTGAAATCAGTTCGTCGCTCAGCACCGATTGCGGCGAGCCGGCAGCGGCCAGGCTCCCGCGATGCATGACGAAGATACGGTCGGCAAACATGGCTGCCAGATTGAGGTCGTGCAGGATCGCCACCACGCCTCCGCCACGCCGCGCGAAATCGCGCGCGATGTTCATGATGATGAGCTGATGCTTGATATCCAGGCTGGAAACCGGCTCGTCGAGAAGCAGGTAGCGCGGACTTCCGTCGAGCACCGGCGCCCAGACCTGGCAGAGCACGCGCGCGAGTTGGACGCGCTGCTGCTCGCCGCCGGAGAGTTCCTGGTAGAACCGGCCGGCAAAGCCGTCGAGATCGACGCATGCCAGGGCGCTGTCGGGCAGCCTTCCATCCTCCCCCGGCAGCACGCCCGAACGCCCGCCGGTCAGGCCGAGCTTAACGACCTCGCGCACGGTGAACGGGAAGGACAGCGTGGTCGCCTGCGGCAGCACGGCGCGCATCGCCGCCGCTTGCCAGGGCTTCATCGAGGCGATGTCCCGGCCGTTGATACTGATATTGCCCGTATAAGGCAGGTCGCCCGAAACCGCTTTCAGGAAGGTGGTCTTGCCCGACCCGTTGGGGCCGACAATGGCGGCCATCTCCCCCGGCCGGATCTCGTAATCGACATTGGCGATAATCCGCTTGCGGCCGATCGATACCGAGACGTCGCGCGCTTCAATCATCGGCCGGCCTCAGAGATCGAGGATGCCGCGCTTGCGCAGCAATATCCACAGGAAGAACGGACCGCCGACGGCAGCCGTGACGATGCCGATCGGCAGTTCGGCGGGCGCGACGATGGTACGGCTGACCGCGTCGGCAAGCAGCAGCAGCGAAGCGCCTAGAAGCGCCGAGGCCGGCAGCAGATAGCGGTTGTCCGGTCCGATCAGCAGGCGCAGCAGATGCGGCACGACGATGCCGACGAAGCCGATGCCGCCGCTTACCGCGACCGACGCGCCGGTGGCTGCGGCGACCGCGACAATTGCTACATATTTGAGCCGCTGCACCGGAATTCCGAGATGATTTGCCGTAGTCTCGCCAAGCGACAGCGCGTTCAGCCCGCGCGCCAGAAAGGGCGAGACGGCCAGGCCGAGCGCGATGATCGGCCCCGCCGCCGCAATCTTGGCCCATGTGGCGCCGGCGAGCGAGCCGAGCTGCCAGAACGTCAGGTCGCGCAGTTGGCGATCGTCGGCCATGAAGACCAGCATGCCGGTGAAGGCCATGGCCATGGCGCCCAGCGCGATGCCGGCAAGCAGCATCGTGGCGACCGAGGTTTGGCCGCGCCGCGTCGACACGCGGTAGAGCACCAGTGTCACGACAAGCCCACCCAGGAAGGCGGCCACCGGTAGCGCGTAGATGCCGAGCGATCCGGTCAGCGGCGCGAGTACCGTGCCGCCGAGCACGATCACCGAAACCGCACCAAGGCTCGCCCCGCTGGACACGCCGACGATGCCTGGATCGGCGAGCGGATTGCGAAACAGGCCCTGCATTACGGCGCCCGATACCGCGAGCGCGGCGCCGATCAGAACGCCTAGAGCGACGCGCGGCAGGCGAATGTCATAGACTATGATGCGATCTCGCGCCGAAAGAGCGTCGG
>NZ_AHAM01000130.1 GCF_000236565.1 Mesorhizobium alhagi CCNWXJ12-2
ACGTTCGAGGGCGGCGCGGTTATCCCGGAAGGTCATCTCGAGATTTATCTCGAGGACCCTGCCATTCAGGACAATACGCGTCGTCGCGCCGCGGAAACGCGCATCGACAGCGACGGCAAGTCAAAGGCGACGGCCTTTTCCCTGGCCGCGCCCGCAAGCGCGACTGCTTCGCCAACGCTGCGGGTCGTTGCGCGCCTGGAGCGTGCGGATGGCTGGCTGGTCGCGCGCGGCAGCACACAGTTCGAGGCGGGTTCACCCGTCTATGTCACACTCAACACAGTTATGTATTGAAGGGCCAAGACCAATCGCTGACTACGAGAAACTCATCTCGAAATAGGCTTGGGATCCCTTGCCAAGGCTGAGTATAGCGACAAGTGCCGCCAACTATAGCTGGCCATCCCTTATAGACCGGCCGGTGCGTTGCAGCAGTTCGAAAGCGGCGAAACGCCTCGCATGCCAGCCGCCGGATTCAACTGTGGGGCGATATAATTCGCCTAGTTCCGACATGGCCGCCATGGCGGTAACGGTGTCTTTATGGTGCCCCGCTGCAACGGCTCCGAGTATTGCCGATCCCAACAAGACCGGTTCTTGGGAAGTGGAGGCAGCAACGACCATGCCGGTTGCGTCGGCGAGCAATTGACGGACAAGCGGGCTCTGGCCCGCACCGCCGCTGACGACGATCGTATCGATCGGCACATTCTTCTCATGCAGGGACCGCACGATCTGGCGAGCGCCATAGCCAAGCCCGCAGACGCCTGCCAGATAGAGTCCGAGGAGACTATCGAAGTCGGTTTCCATGCCGAGCCCGGCAATCAGACCGCGGGCATCCGGGTCGGCAAACGGGGCACGATTGCCGAGGAACTCCGGGACGACATGAATCCCGCCTACGAGCCCTTCCGTCGCTGCCGCGCCGCCGCGTTCTTCTACTTTCATCGACAGCCAGTGGCTGAGGCTGACGCCGTGCTCATGCGCGGTGCTGGCAGCCTGTTCTGCAGCCGGGTGCATTCTGACGAGGTGGTCGATAGCCGCGCCTGCAGCCGACTGACCACCCTCGTTCAGCCACAGCCCGGGAACCATGGCGGAAAAATACGGCCCCCACACGCCTTCCACGAATGTGGCTTCCGGAGTCGACGACATGGTGCATGCGGATGTGCCGAAAACATACGCCATTCGGGATTGAACGCTGCCGACGTCCCCTCGCGCGCCAACCGTCCCGATGCCGCCGGCATGGGCGTCGATCAGGCCCGCGGCGACCGGCGTACTCTGCGTCAATCCAAGCTCGGCCGCCGCCGTCGCCGTCAGGCCGCTGCCGAGAGGAACGCCCCCCGGCACCACCTCCGTGCCGATCCGCTGGAACGACTCGTCGGCAAGTGCGCTCAGGCCGATCTCTCTGAAATAGCTCTCGTCCCAGCGATTTTCATGCGCCAGATAGGTCCACTTGCACGTCACAGTGCAAACAGAGCGGGCAAGACTGCCTGTTGCTCGCCAGGTCAGGAAATCCGTCAGATCGAAAAATTGCCAGGCTTTGGCAAAGGTTTCCGGCATGTGCTCGGCCAGCCAAAGCAGCTTTGGCGTCTCCATCTCGGGAGAAATCGAGCCGCCGACATAGTTCAGCACCTCATGGCCGGTCCGGTTGATCCTGCGCGCCTGCTCGGCGGCTCGATGGTCCATCCAAACGACAATGTTGCGCTCGTCGTTTCCCGAGTTGCTGACGGGCAGAGGGCGTCCGTCCTGGTCAAGCACGACCAGAGAACAGGTGGCGTCAAAACCTATCCCGGCAATTGATCCGGCAGCGATCCCTGATCTGGCCACGGCCTCGCGAACGCTTGCGCATACCGCCCGCCAGATATCGTCACTCGATTGCTCCACGATGTCGCCGGCCTCGTGCCAGACGGCGATGTCGTGTTTGGCTGACGCCAGCAATGTTCCCGACTGGTCGAAGACGCCGGCGCGGGCGCTGCCCGTGCCGACATCGATACCGAGATAGTGGTTGGTCATGGTCGCTGGTCTGTCCTGTAGTGGACGGCGCTGCACTTACGGAGCGGTTGCGTTCGCCGTTAAAGATCGTTGCTCTGCGGCAAGATCACCAAGTCCCGGATCGTGACGTTCCGGGGTCGGGTCAGCATGAACAGGACGGCATCCGCCACCTCTTCCGGCTGCATGAGATCTCCGGCCGCCAGCGCCGCATCCAGCTTGTCCTTGGGCCAGTCGCTGATGAGCGCCGTAACAACCGGGCCGGGCGCCACCGCCCCGACACGCAACCCATGCTTGGCCACCTGCCGCCGCACGGTGTGCACGAACGCCTGCACCGCGTGTTTGGAAGCCGTATAGATGGGCTCCCAGACAACCGGAACGAGACCGGCGATCGAACTGGTGAGAATGATATCGCCGCTCTTGCGGCCGACCATGTGCGGCAAAACCGCATGCACCGAGCGGAATGCGGCGTTGATGTTCAGGTTCAACATGCGGTCCCAGGCGTCGGGATCTCCCTCGACCACCTCGCCGCCAATATACGAACCGGCGTTGGCATGGAAAATATCGAGCTTGCCGGCCTTCTCGAGTATTTGCGGCATCATGCCTGCGACGGATTTGGGATCGGTCACGTCGATCACCAAGGGAATAGCCTGGGAGCCAAGTTCCGAGCAGACTGTCTTCAGATTCTCTTCGGCGCGGTCGACCAGCACGACACGGGAGCCAGCATCCAGAAGACTCCGGGCGCATGCGAGGCCGATTCCCGACGCGGCTCCAGTAATTGCCGCGACCTTTCCGGTTAAATCCTGGCCCATTGCTTTCCTTTCCTATCGGTTGTTCAGGCGCGGCCGTGCGAAGCCCGCGAGCGGCGCGCGAGGCTGTCCACGATCACCGCCAGCGCCAGCACGCCGCCCAAGATCATGTAACGGAGCGACGAGGACAGGTTGAGAAGGGTCAGCCCGTTCGAGATGGCCTGGATGACAATGATCCCGAGCAGGGCCGAATAGGCCGAGCCCCTTCCGCCGAAGAGCGATGTCCCGCCGATCACCGCCGCCGCGATGGCATTGAGGTTCACGTCGCCCGAGCCCGCCTGCTGCGAGGACGAGCCGAGGCGCGCCGCTGCCAGAACGCCACCAAGCGCGGCGAATGTCGAGCAGAGCACGAACGCGCTGAGATAAATTCGGCGCACGTTGATGCCGGCGCGGCGCGCGGCCTCGCGATTGCCGCCGACGGCCATCAGCGAGCGCCCCCATTTCGTTCGGGTAAAGGCGTAGTCCATCACCACCACAAGGAGCACGAACAGACCGAACATCCAGGGCACGCCCCGCCCTTGTGCGAGATACAGGACTACCACCAGCAGAACGACCGTGAGCGCCACGGCCTTGACCAGGATGACGCTCATCGCGACACCCGTGAGACCCGCCGCCTGCCTCCGCGCTCGGGCCCTGAAGCCGGTCCAAAGCACTGCCGCCCCCGGGATCAGCGCGAGAATGAAGGACAGCCAGTTCGGCATGTAGAGGTTCTGCCCGAACCGCACGAGCGGCTGGGCGAAGGGAAGGTTGATCGAGCCCGTGCTCCCCAGCAGGTAAAGCTGTAATCCGAGAAGCGCGAGCAGGCCTGCCAGCGTCGCCACGAAGGTGGGCATACCCACGCGATTGAAGAGCTTCGCGTAGAGCGCGCCGACCGCAGCGCCCATTCCCAGCGCCACCAGGATCGCGCCCGCGGGGTGCCAGCCATTGTTGATCCAGAGGACGCCGAGGATGGCGGAAGCGAGCCCCGACATGGAGCCTACGGAAAGATCTATCTCGCCCAGAAGCAGCACGCAGACGACGCCGAGAGAGATGATGCCGGTGGTGGCGCAGTCGTAGAGGAGGTTCGACACGTTGCCCGGCCGGATGAAGACCGGGTTCAGTGACGTGAAGATGACCGAGATGACGACGAGGCCAACGGCCACCGGGATCATGCCGAGGTCACCCGACCGGACGCGGTCAATGAAGGCGCGCAGCGCCCCGCCAAGTCCCTCGTCCTGGCGAACGCGCGTATCGGCCCGGTCAAGCGCTTGGCCGGCGACGGAGTTGGGGTTGTGGGTCATGCGAGGCCCTCCTCCTGCGCGGCGAGGCGGCCGGCGCGGCGCGAGACCGAGTTCTCGGAAGCGCCGGTGATCGCGGCTATAAGGTCGTGGTGGGAGTCCGCCGGCGTAAAGACGCCGTTGTTGCGGCCGAGCCGAAGGACCACGATGCGGTCGGCCACGGCGCGCACGTCGTCCATATTGTGGGAGATGACGATGACGCCGAGGCCCTTGTCGCGGACGCGCTCGATAAGGTTGAGCACCTCTGCCGTCTGCGCGACGCCGAGCGCGGCGGTGGGTTCGTCCAGCATGATTAGCTTGGGCTCGAGCAGCAGCGAGCGGGCGATGGCGACGGTTTGGCGCTGGCCGCCCGACAGCGATGCCACAGGTTCCCGCACCGAGGGGATGCGCGCGGCGAGCTCGTTGAGCAGGGTCCAGGCACGGACCTCCATCGCCACCTCGTCGAGATGCCAGGGATCCTTCTCGCGGCCGAGGTAAATGTTGGCCACCACGTCGAGGTTTTCGCAGAGCGCCAGATCCTGGAACACCGTGGCGATGCCCATGTCGAGCGCGACGGAGGGAGAAGACAGCGCCACCTCCCGACCCATGAAGCTGATCGTCCCGGCAGATGGCTGGAAGACACCTGCCAGCACTTTAACGAGAGTGGACTTGCCCGCGCCGTTGTCGCCCACCAGCGCCACGACCTCGCCCGCATGGACGTCGAGATCGATGTCGGTGAGCGCGGACACGGCGCCGAAGTTCTTGGACACGTTGCGGAGCGAGATGACCGGCTCGCCGCGTGCACTGCGCGGCTGCGACTGGATAGGTGCGGCGTCGGACATGGCGGGCCTCGGCGGGGTCGAAGAATGAAAGCCCGGCCGCCCCAAAAGCAGCCGGGCCCGTACGGTCTAGAGTTTCACTTGATGCCCAGCTTATCGCAAGCCTCGACGTAGTCGCCGGTGCAGACGTCAGCCACCGGCGTGATGCCCTTGTCGAAGATCTCGGCCTTGATGTTCTCGGCGGTGATCACCGCGGGAACGAAGAGCTCCGAGGGAGTATTGTAAAGCGTCGTCTTGGCCTCAGGCGTCTTGCCCGAGATGAACTGGAAGGCGACGTTGGCCGCCGCCGCAGCGACGATCTCGGAAGGCTTGGAGATCGTGTTGTACTGGTCGCCAGCAATGATCAGCTGAAGGGCCGCGATCGTTGCGTCGTTGCCTGTGACGGGCGGCACAGGGTCGACGCCCGCGGCCTTGAAGGCGGCGATGGCGCCGCCGGCGGTGCCGTCATTGGCCGCGACGACGCCCTTGATCTCGTCGCCAAAGCGGGTGATCTGACCGCTTGCCCACTGCTGCGCCTCCGGCGGTGCCCAGTCGGGCGTGTCGAATTCCGCCAGCGTCTTGTAGCCGGATGCATCCAGCGCCGAGTCGATGCCGTCGCGGATGAGCCCCGCGGCTGCGTCCGTCGGGGAGCCGTTGATCTGCAGGACGCCCGATCCTTCAGCGACGCCCTCGGCCTTCAGATGGTCCACCAGGGACTGCGCGATCGCCTTGCCGATGCCCTGGTTGTCGAATGACACATAGTAGTCAGCCGGTGTGTCGGGGATCGGGCGGTCATAGGCGATGACCTTGACGTCCTGGCTGTGCGCCTGCTGAACCAGCGAAGCGGCGGCGCTGGAATCGACCGGGTCGAGCACGATCACGGCCGCTCCTTGCGACAACACCGAGTTGAACTGCTGCTGCTGCAGCGCCACGTCGGCATTGGCATTCTGGTAGACAACGGTGCAATCCGGGCAGAGCTTCTTCATCTCGGCCTGGAAGCCGGGATAGTCGCGCTCCTCGTAACGGGTCGACGCCTGGTCCGGCATCAGGAAGGCCACGGTGGCGGTTTGGGCGAAAGCCGCACCGCTGAAGAGAGTGGTTGCCAGCATTGCGAGGCCGGTCGACTTCAAAGAGAACCTTGTCATTCCATCTTCTCCCTTGGAGGTTATGATTATAGGAAAGTCGTTGCGCTTCCTGAAACAGTCCCGCCGCTGCGATCTGGGTGACGGGGCTGGGCTTTTCCTGGTTAATGAGGGCCGAAGGCCTGCCGAAACAAATCTCGGACAAGCGATCTCCATGACGGACCGCGCAAGCGAGCCGCCTTTCTGTCGTTCGACGATTTCTCCTCCCTAACTCCTCCGTCTATGCGGCTCTCGCCGCGTTGATGTTGTCGGCCAGTAGTTTGCGAAACTTGGACGGCGGCATGCCCTTCTCCGCCAGGAATTGCCGGTTGAAATTCGAAAGATTGTTGAAGCCGACCTGAAAGCAGATGTCGGTGATCGATGCCGCTTCCTCGCTCATCAGGATCTGGCAGGCGAGATTGATGCGTAGCCGTTTCACATATTGCACCAGCGACATGCCGGTGTGGCGACGGAAGGCCCGCGAGAACGCCGCGGTCGATTGGCCGGCAATGGCCGCAAGATCCGATTCGTCAAAAGGCTGCGTGAGGTTCTCCCGTACATAGGCGAGAGCCTTGTTGATGCCCGCCGACATGTAACCCGGCGGATCGGGCAGATAGCTGGCGCTGGCGAGCATCCGAGTGCCTTGCGCGCGGCTCAGCGCGCCGGCAATCATCATGAAGAGTTCGATGCGGCGAACACCCTGCGCCTGCATCAACTCCTCCATCAGCGGCGCTACTTTCTTGCTGGTCTCGTTCGTGAACAGCACGCCGCGCCGCGAAGATTCCAGGACCTCGCCGAGCCCGCCGAGTTCGGGCAGGACTTTCATGGTATCGCCAATGAAACTCTCGCTGAACTGAATGATGCGCCCGCGTAGCGGGATGCTGAATCCCTTGGGGATATCGCTTACCCAATTGTGCGGAAGATTGGGGCCGGTCACGACCAGATTGCCGGGCTCAAACTCGCCTATGAAGTCTCCGACGAAATAACGGCCAGTGGTGGCGACCACCTGATGGATTTCATATTCCGGGTGAAAGTGCCAGCGCACGGTGCGGAAGGGATAACCGTGGGACCAGGCCGTGAAGGATTCACCACGCCGTATCTGAACGACTTCCAGGTCCGGTTCCAATACCGTTTCCTCCGGGCCTACTTGCGTTTCCGCAGATCGGCCTGCTCTCCCGATCGGCCGGATGCTTCCGGCTCTCAATGTGCATCGATGTTAACTGTGGGCCAAATCGGGCGCCACCACGATTCAGACGAGACGATGATACTTTTTTGATCTTCCTGGGGCCATAAATTGATGTCAGGCGAAAGCCAACATCAGACATTAAGCTGTGGCGGTAACGTTGCGTATGTCAGCGAGGGACCCTCACATAGCCAACAGCTCGATCCAGCACGCAGATCGAACGCGCTTGCAAAAGCCTGGACGATTGCAAGCGCATTTGGGTCCGCGTACATCGCTTGCCTGTAAGACGGTTCCCACATCCACAAGCCACAGCAAGTGCCCGCTCACCGGACCCGGCCGTCAGGCCGGCAAGAGCGGCGTAACGCGTTCCACGATCGCTGCAACGGCTTCCTGCGGAGACTTTCTGCCAAGTACGGCGAGTTGCACTTCTTCGAGGAAGGTTGCCTGCGCGCGGACGGCTTCGGGAAAGGCAGGAAATGCCGGACGCGCCTTGGCGAGCGTGGCGGCTTCGATCTTGGCGAGCGGCTGGGACGCCGAAAATTCCGCATCCGCATAGGTGGATACGCGCACCGGTCCATTGCCGTTTCGAGCGGCTCCGAGCGTAACCGCCTTGCTGGAGACCGCCTTGATGAAGCTCCAGGAAAGTTCCTTGTCGGCGGAGTTGGCAGGGATCGCCATCGCCCAGGATTCCACCACCGCCGCCATTTCCGCACCGCCTGCGGAGCCCGGGAAAGCAACGGCCTTGATCTTGCCGGGGAAGGCGGATTGCTCACTGTTGTTGAGTTGGGCAAAGCGCGCGAAAGGCAGCACTCCGAAAGCGGCCCTGCCCTGCTGCAGCCAGGTCACCATATCGTCGTTGCGGGTCGTCGCGTAGCTGCGCGGCAGCGCACCGGCCTTGAACAGGTCCGCAAGAACGCTCAGGCCCTTTTCCATCGCTTCGCGGTTGGGAACGACCTTGAACTCGCTGTCTATGAAGTCGCCGCCGAAGGCGCGCGCAAACATCACCGGGAATACGGCGAGGTCACTTGCGAGCGTCATGCCGACCACGGGCGTACCAGCCTTCGACGTAAAGGTCAGCTTCTTCGCCTGCTCCACCAGTTCCTCGATTGTCGTCGGCGGCGCGCCAACGCCCGCTTCCTCCAGCAGCGCTTCGTTGTAGAAGAGCGCCTGAGTGGCATGGCGGACCGGAATGCCGACAAGCTTGCCGCCGACCGTCATGGCCGACCTGAGACCCGCCGCTATATCGTCGAAATCTTCGATCGGATCGGCCGCCTGGAAGCTGTCGAGCGGCTCGAACAGACCGGCGATTTCGGGCGTCACGCGGTTGTCGATCACGTAGCCGACATGGAAATCCGTCTGATTGAGGCTGGCTTCACGAAACAGCCGGTCCTGAAGCGGATTGCTGTCCAGCGTCGTCCAGGAAATCTCCGCCCCTTCAGTTTCCCGCCATGGCGCGATGACGTCGCCGGCGTTTCCCTTGGTGAGCACATTCTGGTGCACAAGATGGGAAAGCACGTTGAGCGTTTTGCTCTGCGCGAAGGCAGGGCGGCCGAGGAGCATCGTCGCGCCGGCGGCGGAGCCAGCCAAGAAATGTCGTCTGGTCACATTCAAGGTCATTGTTTTTCCTCCCTGGTTTAGGTGACTGCCCGTCACCCTTTCGTCGCGCCGGCGGTCAGGCCGGCAACAAGAAATCGGTTCATGAAGATTACGAACAGCAGGACCGGCGCCAGCTGAATGGTCGATGCTGCGAAGAGCACGCCCCAGTCCACGCCGTCGACGGAACTGATCATCTCCGAGAGCACGAAAGGCGCTGTCTTGGCCTTGGTCGCGGTGAAGATGAAAGCGAACAGGAATTCGTTCCAGGCAAAGACCACCACGAAGACGGCGACCGCGATCATTCCCGGCGCCACCAGCGGCAGGATGATCTTGCGCAGGATGGTCAGCCGGCTTGCGCCGTCGAGCAGCGCCGCCTCGTCGAGATCCCGCGGGACCTGATCGATAAAGGTGCGCATCAGCACCGTGCCGAGCGACACGAAGAAGGTGGCGTAGAGCAGGATGAGTATCAGGTGCGTATCGTTGAGCCCCATCCAGTTGACCATCGGAAATAATGGCAACGTGACCACGATGGGTGGGATCAGGCGAATGCAGATCAGGAAGAACAGCGATCCCGAAAGCATTCTGCTGCTGTAGCGTGAATAGACGAAGCCGGCGAGCGAACTGGCGGCGACTGCAAGCAATGCCGCACCGGCGGTCACGATGAGACTGTTGAGCAGCCCGTCGAAAAAGCTCCCCCAGCGTTCCCACAGATTGAGATAGTGGGCGAAAGTCGGTTCGAAGAAAAACTTGGGCGGCACGGCAAAGATGTCGCGGCCCGGCTTGAACGACGACAGGACGATAAAGGCGATCGGAAAGATCGACCACAGGACGATCGCGGCAACAGCAAGCGCCTTGCCCATGCCGGAGAGGAGGCGATCAGTGCGCATTGGCCGCCGTCTCCTTCCTCAGCCGCCATATATAGCCCGACGCCAGCAGCAGCGAGATGATCACCATGATCCATGCGGTGGCGGCAGCCGTCCCGAAGGAATTGTAGCGGAAGGCCTCGAGATAGAGGTACACCGCGACGACCTCTGTCGTGCGGGCCGGCCCGCCTTGCGTCATCAACCAGACTTCCGAAAACAGCCGGAAGGCGAAGATGTAGCGGAACAGCATCGCAATCAGCATCGCCGGCGCCAGAAGCGGCAGGGTGATGTTGCGGAAAAGCTGGATGGGGGACGCGCCGTCGGTCTTGCCCGCCTCGTAGAGGTCCTTCGGAATTGCCAGTCGGGCGGCGTAGAGAATGACGAAGGTGAAGGGCAGGTGCAGCCAGATGGTAAGCAGGCCGACCAGCGCCAGTCCGTGCTCGGGAATGAACGTCCAGTCCAGGGGCGGCAGGCCGAGCGACCGGATCGCAACCGTCACCGGCCCGACATCCGGGTCGAACAGAAACCGCCACATGGCGACAGCCGTCACCTCGCTTATCGCATACGGCGCAAGCACGACGACAAGAAGGAGGCGTTGAAAGGGCAGGCCGGCAGCGAATAGAAGCGCCATGCCGAGGCCGATGACCAGTTCCAGGTGCACTGCCACCGCAATGATGATCACCGTGTTGAGAAGCGAGCGCCAGAAATAGCTGTCGCTCAGCACCCGCACATAGTTGTCGAAGCCGACGAACGTCGCCGCCTGGCCGAAGGTCGACGCATGAAAGCTCAGCCAGACGACGAACAGTGACGGAATCACGATTACGCCCAGCACCATCACATGCACGGGCGCAATGAACGGGAGCGTGCCCGTCAAGTTTCGTCGCAGCCGCTCTATGCGTGCTTGCATTCTTCCTCCCGGTCATGACTGCCGGGCCCATCATAGCCCCCGCCACTCCATGACCGAGTGTGGCGGTACGTTCGAGTATCAGCGTTGCGGCGACCTCCTTGCGCCGCGTCGCTCAATTCACCGCAGCCAGGGGCACCTCCCCTTCCACGGTCGTCCGGTACATTACGCGTCTGTATCCGGGGTAATCATTGATTGCGGTGTGCAGCACATAGGGATTGTTCCACATTCCCAGTGTCCGCGGCTCCCAGCGAAGGCGGCAGTTGAACTCCGGCCGGATGGCTCTCGCCATCAGGAGGTCGATGAGCGGTTTGCTCTCCTCTTCGGTCATGCCCTTGAAATGAATGAGCACGCTGCTCACGAAGACGTAGCGCCGGCCGGTCACCGGATGGACACAGATGACGGGATGCTCCACCGCCGCGTTCTCGATCGCTTCCATGTCCTTGCTCACGCCGAGCCGCTTCTGCGACGCGTTGATGGCAAAGACGCCGCGCCCGCTATGGATGCCGGTGAGACCTTCAAGGATGGACACCAGCCGCGGCGACAAGGATTGGTAGGCCCGCTCGAGGCTGGTGAAGCAGGTGTCCCCGCCTACGGGAGGCACTTCCTCGCCGTAAAGTATCGTAATACCCGGCGGCTTGGGCAACCAGGCGAGATCCATATGCCAGTCTTCGCCGATAACCTTGCCCGTATCGTCGGGCTCGCGCACGAACTTGACGATGTCGTCGAATCCGTCGAGCGGCGTGTGCACCGGATTGCCGCTGAAAGGCCCGAACCTGCGGGCGACCTTGTGCAGCGTGGCCGGCGTCAGATCCTGGTCACGCACTGCCAGCACATGATATTCGTGGAGCGCGCGAAAGACATCCTTGAACACGTCGTCGCCGACCGTATTCAGATCGACGCCGCGGATTTCCGCACCTAGCGAACCCGTGAACGGCAGCACCTCGAATTTGGTGAATTCCTCGTCACGAAACACTTTCGGTAACCTCCCTTGGCGCTGCCGTCCTGTTACCTCAGAGATGAGGGCAACAAGAGAAACTGACTTACGTGCAAGTAAGTATCCGAAGGCGCGTTTGCTGTCAACAGCTTTGTCGTCTGGCGAGCGATCATGAATCCGGCTGATGCGGCCCTTTCCAGGCGGCGAGGACTGAATGCGCGAGCGCGTCGAACAGACGGGCTATTTCCTTGAAGCTTCCAGTATCCTGGGTCATCGGCGGACAGGACAGAAGCGTGACGCGAAAGATGCGTACGACATCGTCAATCGGCGTCTCGGCCCGCAATTCACCGGATGCGATCGCCTGCATGACGGCGTGTCGGAGACAGACGTCGTATTTCCGGTTAACACGCTCCAGCGCACGAACGGCTTCCGCACCCAGAAGGGGCAGGTCGTGACGCAAACGCGAGATCGGACTCCAGACATGGCGGTCCTCGTCCGTCTTGTTGAACTTTTGATAATAGCTTTGCAAGTCGTCGAGCTGCATGGCCAGCCGCTTTGCAAAGGTCAGGTTGCCCGCCATCCAGTAGCGCTCGATGCGCGCCTGAGCGTTGGACGCAATGTCCTCGATCAGCTCTTCCATCAATTGGCGCTTGTTGCCGAAATGATGATGGATGTTGGCGCGTGTGGTGCCGATTGCCCCTGCAATGTCGCCGAAGCTGAATCCGTCGTGGCCGCGCAGCACGTAAAGTTCCGCCGCAACCGCCTTGATGCGGTCTCGCGTCGTTGTCGACGTGTCCTCCACCGAACCTGCGCTGCCGCCTGTTGCCATCTCGATGCTCAATTCCAGTTTGCAGATTCAGGCAGAGTTGAGAATCTAACCCGGACTGACGTTGATGTTCGACATTGCCGGAGATCAGCCGGCTCGGCAACGGTTTGGCTCGTGTGATGGGACGAGACTGGGGCGACGCGTTCGGCGCGACGAGTGGGCCGCGGGCATGGCTGAACGCACGTCCCAGCAGCACGTTAGAATGCAACGCGGCAAGTCAGATTATCCGCCGGCCCAAAGCATTGCCTTGTGCCGCCTTGCGCACTCCTGCGCGACCCGAAGACTCCGCGCTGCGCCTTCCGTATCTCCTCTGGCAGAGAGCAGCATGGCTCTGGAACGCGCCAATGGCGGCTCGAATTGTGCTTCGCCGAAACGCGCTACCCTTTCGTCGTGCCGGTCCAGGAGAACGCCGGCATCGTCGAGCCGCCCGACTGTGACATAGGCGTCCGACAGCAGCGTCGCGAAAAAGGCCTGCCAGTTCTCGAAGCCGGTCATTTCCCAGAGCCCTGCCCCCTCCTCCATCTGCCTGATTCCGGCTTCGGCCTCGCCGCGCCGGACTTTTACCCATCCCTGGCAGACAAGCGACATGGCGGCCATTTCTGGAAAACCCTGTCGTCCGGCAAATTCAAGACCTTCCTCGCTGTAGCGCGCGGCAGTTGGCACATCGCCTCGCAATATTGCGGTGACGAAATTCGCGAGCAAACCGAACCCATAGGCGTGCGGACGCTTGACCAGCTTCGCGATTTCGAGGGCGGACCGGGCAAGGCGCGCGCCCGCTTCCGTTTCGCCCATCACAGTATGGGTCAATCCGAGATAGAAACTGCCGAAGACGCCGAACTCCTTCAGGAATCGGGTGTAGAAGTCGCGATGGAGCTCCGGATCGTAGCGGTCCACTGTAGCGCTCAAATGCGCGAAAGCCGCGGCATTGTCGCCGCGATGCCAAGCCACCAGACCGCGCATTGTATGTGCGGCGAGGAAGGCGCCGTCCGACGGTTCCGCCTCCAGGATGTCGAATATCTCGTCAGTCGTTGCATCGGCGTCGGCGAGCCTCCCGCAAGCCCACGCGTGCAGCGCGGCGTTGTAGATGACGGGAACCAGGTTGTCCGGGTTGTCCTGCCCGCGCAACAGCGTCAGCGCGCGCGCCTGTGCGGCCCCGAAAGCCGGGCTGCCCGGGCCGCGGGTCACCATCAGTGTCGGGCCCTCGATGGCGCGCAACCGAAGCTCGAGCCGGTCGCGCTCAGGCCCTTCGGGCAGCGGTTCGATCGCAGCAAGCCCTTGAGTGATATGCGCGAGCGCTTCGGCGGCACTGCCCTCGCCGGCCGCCGCCATTGCCGCCACAAGGCGCCACTCGGCGGATTCGGCGTGTCGGCCGGCCTCCAGCAGATGCTTCGACAGCACCTCGGCTGCTATCCTCCGGCCGTCTTCCTCCGACAGCATCGCGTCTGCCACGGTCCCGTGCAGACGTCGCCGCTCGGCGGTGCTCAGCGACGCATGGACGGCATCCTGAACCAGCGCATGCTTGAAGCTGGCGGCGCGGCGGCTGCCCATGTCCGCGTCGCGATGCGCGATGTCCGCTGCCTCCAGGGCATCGAGCGCCTTGTCGAAGGCATCCTTGCCGAGGTCCGACAGTTTCCTGACCAGTTGCAGATCGAAGACGCGCCCTATGGCTGCCCCGATCCGTGCCACCTTCTGAGCGTGCGGATTGAGTCGATCCAGCTTGTTCTGCACAAGCCCGCCTAACGTCAGCGGAATGCTTCTTTGTTCCGTGGCTCCCGTTGCCTGGCGCGTGCCGAAGCTTTCCGCGAGCATCAGCGCGTATTCCTCGAGGAAGAGCGGAACCCCATCTGATTTCTCGACAATGGCCTGTAGCGTCTTGCTGTCCAGCCCGGAGGTTCGGCCAGCCGCCCTGGCCAGTTCGACCGCCTCGGCATCACTCAGGCGGTCCAGCCGCACGACTTCGCCAAGCGCGTTCAACCGATCGGCGAATGGTCCCTCCGGGCGGGTGGTCGCAAGCACGACGGCAGCATGATCGGGCGCATTTCTGACCAGATTTTCCAGGAACTCGGCCGACGTGGGATCTATCCAGTGTACATCCTCGAAGACCAGGAAAAGCGGGCGGCCAGGCATCGCCGTGCTGAACACTTTTCGCGACAGAATCTGGAACGCCATGCGGCGCTTGAGCAGGATGCCGATGTCTGCATTGGCTTCCTGCGCCGGGCCGCTCGACGCCACCACGTCCATCAGCACCGCGGTCTGTTCCTCGTTGGCCTGCCAGGCCGACTGGAACAATCTGCGAAGTTTGTCGCGACGGGTTTCCGGCGGATCGTCGGCATTCACGCCGGAGATCCAGTCGAGGTAATCCTTCACCGGGTGCAGCGAGGAGAACTGGTGTATGGGCGAACATTGCAGCGACAGATACCGGACGCTCTCCTGCGCCTCATTGTGCCGTAAGGCATCGATGAGCCGCGACTTGCCAATGCCGGGCTCGCCAACCAGAACGGCGGCGCCACCGCTCCCGTCCGACGCCTGCGCCATCATTTTGCGCAGCAGCGTCAGCTCTTCGGCGCGCCCGACCAGCGGCGTGCGCCGCTCGCCACGCAGCGCTTCGAAGCGGCTGAGCCCTTTGCGCCGCCGCGGCTTTATGCGGTAGACGGCTTCCTGCCGCTCGAAGCCCTTCAGCGACTGCTGCCCAAGATCTTCGAATTCAAAGGCTTTTCCGACCAGCTTCCGCGTAGCAGCGCAGACGTTCGCGGAGTTCTCCAGAGCGAGCGCCTGCAGCCGCGCCGCCTTGTTCAGGCAGGCGCCAACAACGTTCTCGCCGTAGTGATCACCTGGCTTCTGGTGGATTATGACGCGGCCGGTAGCAATGCCGATCCGCGCGGCAAGCGCGCAACCTCCAGACTTGCTGCTCATCTGCTTGAGGTTCTGAACGATGGCCCATGCAGCCTCCACGGCGCGCAGAGGATCGTCTTCCGTTCCTCGGGGATATCCGAAATAGCTGATTACACCGTCGCCCAGATAGTTGGCGACGGTGCCGCCTTGCGCCCGCGTCGCCTCCGTGCACAGGCTGTGATAGACGCGCAGGAGATCGCTGAACGCTTCTGGTCCCTGCTCCTCGAGCAGTGTGGTCGATCCCACAAGGTCAGCGAACATCACCGTCAGCTGGCGATTTTGAGACGGAGCGCTCTGGTCCTGCGTCGGAGAGCCGGCAACAAACTGGTCAAGCCGGTCGAGCGGCCCTCTAATGGACGTCGACATGATCTTGGACGTAGATGTCGTTGCCAGCCGCTGCATCAAAGGCGCTCAGCGCGAACATGATGAGCATATCGTAGTCGAGCGCGACCGATCCCTCGTTGTCGTTCTGGGCCAGCGAGCCAGGTCTGTTCTGGAACCAGCGCGACCACATCTCCGATCCTGGCGGGTACATCGGAAACAGCGTGCCCTCGCGTGGGAATGTGCGGTTCGGCGACGGATAGAGATTGGCCACAAATGGGAATTGGGCTGTCCCGTGGCAGCTCAGGCAGGAGGACGCATGCAGCACCGGGACGCGAGTTCCGTCGGTTAAAAGCACATTGTGGCGTTCCGACACATCGATAGGTCCCGAAAGTCGTCCGCCCCAGCCGAGTGACGATTTCGCAAACGCCGGCGCTTCATCGTTGATCCAGGTCTCCTGCAGGGGGCCGCCGTTCGGATCCATGCCGTTGGCCTCGCGAGCGAAAGCAGGGTCGTTGCCCCACATAGCGCCGAGCGGCACTAGCTTGTCCCATGTCGTCTCGCCGGGAGCGTCCAGTTTGTAGACATAGGTGACGAAGACCCAGCCGGTCTGCGGCGATGCCACGCTGTCCTTCACGATGATGTCGAACTGCAGCACCCTGAGCGGAACGACCTCAGGCTTGGCGTTCGTATAAGGATTGTAGTCGAGGCCCTCGAGCGCCTCGACCGTCGGACGGTATACATTCCAGATTGCCGCACCCTCGAGCACTGGCCACTGTTCCGGCGTTGGGGTCACGGCGGCCGCCTTCACGACCATGCCACCCTCCGGAAAGGAGACCGCCTGCCGGTCGGGATTGAATGGATTGGCCCACAGCTTGTTCAGCATCGTGGCGGACAGCGGGTCATAGTAGATGACGGTGTGGTTCTGCATGTCCACCGTCAGCGGGGGATAGGAATTTTCGGGATCGACGAATGTCTCCTTCGTGATCACCTGACCCGAGAACGCGCCGAGAATGGACTCCTGTCCGCTCTCGGGATCGGTGACGCCATTCGGCCCCTTGGCGCCGTCACCTTGCCAGATCATGCCGTACCACCCGTTTGCTGCCGGGTCCCAGCTGTCGGCCTCGTCGATCATTCCCCTCATGGACGGCTCGACGAAGGACTTCAGCGCAGCCACGTATTCGCCGGCATTGTCGATTGTGAGCGGCGTGCGCGGCGCGACCGCGAACCACTTGTTTTCGGCGGTTTCCGGATAGTCGTAGTTCAGGCTTCGATACGTGCCCTGCCACTGGCTCTGATCGGGATAGAGGCCGTTGTTCGAGGCAAATGGATCGGCGGCGAATGCCGGCGAGATCAGGGCCACCAGGAGTGGCGGAACGGACAGTGCAATTTGAAAGCGATGCCGACTGAGCCCTTGCCACATACGCGCCGCCCCCGATCCCGACAGATCTCTGGACTTCAGTTTAACACGTAACGCTGAATCCGCTAGAAATCGTTGTCGATCCGAAACAGCGGCTGCAGTTGCCGCGAAGCATAGGCATCAACGCCAAGCGGCGCCTCAGAAAGCCGAGTTTTCCTGTTGCGCTCTGTTGCAACGGATCCGCGAATGCAACGGAATTGCAACTAAACCGCGTATCGCGCGATATCGCGCGGTTACAAAAGACATCGATATAGCGGCATCCTCACCACCGGCTGAGCCGGTCATCGCCGATTTGTCCGACAGGTCTTTGCCGTGGGCACTTGCCCCGGGCGACCTCGCTGTCCCCTTTGGAGGTAAACGAGATGTCCCTTTCCAGCACCTATTCCCTGGTCGCCACCAGACGCGGCACTCTGACGACAACGGCGGCGTCATCGCGAGCGGTCATTTCACTTGGATTGCCGCCGCGTCGGCTTGGCCGTTCACCTCGATGACCCGACCTGTCCCGGCCGGGGCAAGCGGTATGCCCATCTCCAATACGAGTTTGATGAGATCGGCTTGGCGCGCCGTGCCGGTTTTTGCAAA
>NZ_AHAM01000129.1 GCF_000236565.1 Mesorhizobium alhagi CCNWXJ12-2
GGGCGCGCTGTCGTCGATCCAGATGTCGTCGTAGTCCTGGATCGCCAGTTCCATGGCGTTCGGCTTCAGCCCGTGGACCCACGGCTGGTAGGCCATGACCGCCTTGTTGTAGTTGAAGAACCAGAGAGGCGCTTCTTCCTGCAGCAGGTTGTTCGCCTGCCTCAGAAGATCGTTCTGCTTGGCCGGATCGGTTTCGTTGCCCGCCTGCTCGATCAGCTTGTCGAAATCGGCATTGGAGAACTTGACGTAGTTGCAGGCGTTCTGCGGGGTCTTCGAATAGAAGCAGGTCAGGTATTTCAGCGGATCCGGACCGGACGAGTTCGACCAGATATAGGCCTCGAAATTATCGGACAGGATCTTGTCCGACAGGACCGAGCCGTCCACCGGATCCGTCGTCACTTCGACGCCCACCTTGGCCAGCATCGGGATGATCGCCTCGACAATCGGCACGCCCCAGCTTTCGTTCGGGGTGGCGGTCACCGAGAACTTCAGGCCGGTTTCGTACCCTGCTTCTTTCAGCAGTTCCTTGGCCTTTTCCGGATCGTAGGAATAGGCTTTGGCGTTCTTGTCGAAGGGCGGCGACGAAATCGGCAGCCAGGACACTGCCGGATAAGCCTTGTTCTTCGCCAGCTTCTTGATGATCAGGTCCTTGTCGATCGCATGGTTGAGCGCCTGGCGGACGCGCTTGTCCTTGAAAGCCTCGACTTTGGTGTTGAAGCCGATATTGCGCGTGTAGACCTCGGCGACCTCAAGGATGCGATCCTTGAGCGCCGGATCCTGGCCATAGGCTTCATATTGAATGGGCCCGAGAATGCTGGCGTCGATTTCACCGTTGCGGAAGGCGACGTCGCGGGCGGCGGCTTCGCCCATCAGCATGATGTCGACCTTGTCGAGATGCGGCTTGCCTTCTTCAAAATAGTCGTCGAACTTGACCAGTTCGACCTTCGAGCCCGCAACGTAGTTGGCGAGCTTGAACGGGCCCAGGCCGTTCGGCTTGGAGGCGAGCTGATCTTCCGGATAGTCCTTGGAATAGATCGGCGCAAAGTTCGACATCAGGTTCCAGCCCGGATCGGCCAGATTGATGAAGGTGATCTGAACGGTCCTGTCATCGATCTTCTTCAGACCGGAAATATGGTCGGCCTTGCCCGCCTGGAATTCGTCGACGCCGGCGATCTGAAGCATCTGTTCGGCGCCCGGCAGTGCCTTCTTGGGATCGGCCAGGCGGTTGTAGGACCAGATCACGTCGTCGGCGTCGAGCTTGTCGCCATTGTGGAAGGTCGCCTCCCTGAGCTTGTAGGTATAGGTCTTGCCATCGTCCGCCCTCTCCACCGATTCCGCGAGATCGAGTTCGGGTTGGCCGCTTTCCGGGTTCCACTGGTAGAGGGAGCGGTTGATCGCCTTGGCGACAATCTCGTCTTGCGTGTGCGGTGTCGCGGTGATGTCGAGCGACGTGATGGAATTGCCGTAGGGTGCGGCGAACACGAATCTCCCGCCATCCTTCGGAGTCGCATCCTGCGCCAGCGCGGCGGTCGCCGTCCCAAGCGCAAGTGCAGCTATCAGGCCAAATCTTGTCAACATTCCATTTCCTCCCTGTAGGGTCCGTTGCTCGTCTCTGTCTGAACCAGGCGCGCCCGAGCGACCCGCCTCACCCTTTGTCATGGACGATGCGTCCATCCAGAATTGTCATCTCGCAGGCCGTTTCATGCAGGATTTTCTCGGGCTCGGCAGTCAGGAGATCGCTCGAGAACACGGCGATATCCGCAAGCATGCCCGGCTCCAGCCGGCCTTTCACCTTTTCCGCGCCCTGGGAATAGGCGCCATGTTCGGTATAGGCGCGCAAAGCCTGTTCCGGCGTCAGTATCTCGGAAGCGCCAATGACCGTGCCCTTGTGCGTCCTGCGCGTCAGCATCGCGTAAAGGTCCGGGAACGGGTTGGGCGAACAGACTGGCGAGTCGCTGCCGGTGGACGGCTTCATCCGCAGACGGTCCCAAGTTGCGATCGGATAGGACGAGAGTCCGCGCTCGGGCCCGAGAACCGAGACATAGGCGTCGCCGAAATCGTAGATGAAGGCCTGCTGCGGCGCGGGCAGGATACCCGCCTTCAGCATCCGCTGATTGAGGGCATCGTCCACAAAGCCGCAATGCTCGATCCGGTGCCGGTTCTTATGGTGCGGATTTGCGGCGCGCACACGTTCATAGGCGCGCACGAGCTGGTCGATGGCGGCGTCGCCAATGCCGTGGCAGACCATGGTGTAACCCATTGCGGTATAGCGGTCGACCAGTTCGAACAACTGGTCGTCAGGCAGCATCCGAACACCGAAATTGTCCGGTTGGCCGACATACGGTTGGCGCATCCACGCGGTTCGCCCGCCTGCCGAGCCGTCCGTGAATATCTTGACGCCGCCGATGCGGAACATGTCGCTGCCGACGCCGGTGACGAGGCCCGCGGCATGGCATGGCTCGACGATGGACGAACCGGGATCGCCCAGAAGCGTCGCCCATACCCGGACCGGCAGCCGGCCGCTGCGCTCGGCCCGTTGGTAGGCTTCGATTTCGGTCATGCCGTCGACCTGGCCGACCGCAGCATCCATGCAAGAGGTAATGCCAAACCGCAGCAGGTCCCGGCCGCCCGCCTCGATGGCGTCGACGATCTCGTCGAAAGAGGGCGTTGGCTGGATATCATAGACAAGGTTCTGCGCGTTCTCCGCCAGCAACCCCGTAAGCTGCCCGTTCTCCCGCCCGATGAGGCCGCCATCCGGATCGGGCGTGTTGATGTCGATCCCCGCCAACGCCAGCGCGAGTGAATTCACGACCGTGACATGGCCGCAGGCGCGTTTGACCGAAACCGGGTGGTCGGGCAAGGCAGCGTCTAGTTCCTTCACGGTGGGCATCAAGCCGTCGGGATATCGGGTCTGGTCAAATCCACGCGCGGATATCCACGCGCCTTTCGGGGTTTCGGCAGCACGCGCCTGCAATGCGGCAACCAGGGACCCGCGGGTAGGCGCGGCATCCGGGGTCGCATCGACCTTGCCGCGCAGGAGCCCCGTCGAGATCAGATGCAGATGCGCATCGTTCAGACCAGGCATGGCAAAGCGCCCGGCCAGATCGACGACCTTCGTCCCCGGCCCGATCAGCGCCTTGATGGCTGCGTCCGAACCGCTTGCCAGCACCTTGTTGCCAAGGACCGCAATCGCTTCCGCGACCGGATTGCCATAACCCGTCCAGATTTTGCCGCCATGCAGAACGAGATCGGCTTGGTCCACGGAGTTCATGCTTTTTTTCTCTCCCGGCTTTCACAAGCGCCGCCAGTTTTGGTTGGTACGAAATGCCGCTCCGCCGTCCTCAATAGGCTGCGCAGTCGCCTTGCGTCAGCGGCGTATGGAAGCTCCGGCGGATCGACGAATGAATTCGAGACTGCTGCCCCTCCCGGACACCGGCTTCGGCTGCCAGCTTGTTCGTTTTGCTTACGTTGCGGCCTGCGGGGCCACCTGGCCAATTCGGTTTTCGCAATTGAACATGCAAAATTTGCATAACGTTGCAATTTGAATACCTTGCAAGTTGTGGCCTGTTGACGGCCGAACGCAATGGAGGAGGGGCCGCGTGGAGATCAAATGGCTCGAGGATTTTGTGACGCTTGCCGAAACATCGAGCTTTTCGCGGGCCGCCGAAATCCGCAATGTCACCCAACCCGCCTTCAGTCGCCGCATCAAGCAGCTTGAGACATGGATCGGAGCGCCGCTCATCAGCCGCGCCACCATGCCCGCCGACCTGACGCCGGCCGGGCGCAACTTTCTCCCGATGGCGCAGGATGCGATCAGGATGTTCTATTCGGTGCGCGAATCACTGCGCCCGCCCGCAGAACAAGGGCTCGTGCGCTTTGCCGCCCTTCACACATTGACCATCACTTTCTTTCCGGTCTGGCTGCGGGAATTGCAGCGGAACACCCACAAATTCGGCACGTCCTTCATAGCCGACAGAGGTGGCATCGAAGCCAATCTGGCCGCACTGACCGACGGCGAAGCCGACTTTTTTCTGACATACGCGCACTGTGAAGTGCCGTTTCACCTCGATCGTGACAAATTCGCCTATCTGACGATCGGATCGGATCGGCTTATTCCCGTCGCCGCGCCAGAACTGCGCCTCGACAAATCAAACGCGCCCGCAGCAGGCATTCTGGACAATCCGGAGGCAGCGAAGCTCGCTTTGCCCTATCTGGGCTATGGTTACAGTTCCTTCTTTGGCGTCGCCCTCGGAAGCCTTTTCTCGAAGCATTCGCCTTTCCGGCGCCAGACGGTGCATGAAAGTACAATCAGCGCGGGCCTCAAGGAACTGGCGCTGACCGGCGTGGGCGTTTGCTGGCTACCGGAGAGCCTCGTGGAGGAGAACATTTCCAACGGCAGCCTTGTCGCCTGCTCAAATGACCGCACCTGGACGCTCGATCTGGATATCCGGTTGTACCGCAGTTCGGAAAAGCCGCACAGCGCAATGGTGGAAGCGCTCTGGCAGGCATCCAGGGGGCTGACGGCGACCAACTTGAAAGGCTTCACATCTTCATAAAGCGGAGGGCGCGCAACAACTCGAAATAGCATCCGGCCGAAATGAAATTTTCACGCTCGCTGCTTCAGCCAGTCAGCCAATGCCGGTATCCTGCGGCCATTCCGTCCAACTGCGCTCCCCGCAGCGCACAGAGCGTTGAGAATGGCCTCCGCCGTGGCTTCCACAACGGCTTCGAAAACGAGATCGATGCGTCCGTCATCGATGCGCACGACCGAGCTGAACGGCGAAGACGGGACGTGTGGCACGGGATCGGCGGTTGTGAAGGCGATGGCAATGTCGCCGCTGCCGTGCCCCCAATACGAACCGAGGCGCGCAATGCCGGCTCCGGCGCGGCGCGCAACGCGGTTCAGTTGTCGGTCGTCAAGCGGGATATCGGTGCCGAGAACGATGATGATCGACCCGCTTTCAGGCTGGCTGAGCCCTTTGGGATCGGCTCTGCGGCCGTCGGGAAGGATAAGGTCCCCTGCCCTGCCAAAATTAGACAAGACCAGAGCGCCGAGTGTGAAGCCGCGACCCCCGATCTCCAGGTTCCGGGACGCGCTTCCAATCCCGGCCTTGAAACCGAATGACGTCATTCCGGCGCCTGCGCCTATGCTGCCCTGCTCGACAGGGCCGTCCCTCGCAGCATCCAATGCAGCCTCGGCGTCCTGCCGCGTGACCGCCATCGCCTGAATATCGTTGATGCTGCCGTCGTTGCATTCGCATACGACAGGATTGACCGTGCTGGTTTCCCGCCCGATTTCCGGGTTGGCGGCAATGGCGCGTTTGATCAGCGCCTCTGCACATGGTGCGATCGAGAATGTGTTGGTCAGAAGGATCGGCGTCTCGATCGTTCCCAGTTCGGACAGTTGGATGAGCCCTGCAGACTTGCCGAACCCGTTGATGATCTCGACTGCCGCCCTGACCTTGGATCTGAACAGGTCGCCTCCATGCGGCAGGACTGCCGTGACGCCGGTCGCCAGTCCATCGGCGATGATTGTCTTGTGGCCGACCAGGACACCCGGCACGTCGGTGATTGCGTCGTTCGGGCCTGGCTTGAGCCGCCCCACACCAAGGTCGAAGTGCCGTGCTACACCCATTCTCACATCCCTCTCGCCAACATCTTGGCACAGCTACGGTTTCGCAGCGCATGCCTGCTCCAGGCCGGTCGCCGCGCGTCCACTGTAACCTAACGTAACATCACGCAACGTCTGTATGGGGTGGACAATCAGAAGTTTACGATAACACTATTCGGGAAGGGTGACGGGGCTGAAGAGCCACACACTGTGCAAGGCGGCGGCTGCACTGCGGCATAAGGCGTGAGCTGCGCACAGTGTTCGAGGAGGAACCCTGCGATGCCGAATCCAAGCCAGACGAACGATCAATGGTGGATCAACGATCAGACGCCGGATAACCCTTATGGCAAGAGCGAGGATTATGAATCCTTCCTTGACCATCTAGGGGCATTGAACCGTAGCCTGACGCCGGAGATCGCCGCCGAGCCGTTGAGGATCAACCTTCACGAACTCAACGACCACCCCGACTACAAGGCCGCCGCGATCGGCGCCCTGGAGGCGTGGGCGTCCGTCACCCCCCTGCAGTTCGTGATCGTCGACGACGCGCCGTACGACTCCACGACGGACTGGATGGAGGTCGTCAGCCCCGAACTGGGCGAGCCGGACGACGGCAGCGCCTATTCGGCCAACCGCTATGTCAGCATCGGCCAGCGTTTCCACGACACCGAGCCCAACAAGACGGATGTCGGCGGCTATGTCTACGATTCCTTCATCCATGAATTCGGCCACGAGTTCGGCCTGAACCATCCCGGCCTCTACAATTACAGCGGTCCCGGCGGCGTGCAGATCAACTATCTGAACAATGCCACCTGGACCTTCGATCGCCAGCAATACAGCGTCATGTCCTATTTCGATGGAATCGACGTCGGCGAACCCACCCGCTGGTCGGCGTCGACGCCGCTCATGGCCGATATCGAGGCCGTCATCCGGCGCTTCTTCTCGACCGTCGAGGACGGGGTGCGCACCTACCAGCACATCGACCTCAACACGGGCGACGACACCTACGGTTTCGGCAGCGCACAGGCCAACTACCGGCTCACCTCGTCGGGCATGCAGCATGACATCGGCTTTGTGATTCATGACACCGGCGGGACCGACACGGTCGACTTCTCCGGCTCGACGGCGGGTACGATCCTCGACTTGCGCGCCGGACAGTTCTCCAGCGTTAACGGCCATAGCAACAATGTGTCGATCTTCGCCGGACATAACGCGGATGAGAACGACTATTACATCGAGAATGGCATCGGCAGCTGGTATGACGACATCCTGATCGGCAATAACGGCAATAACACTCTGGACGGCCGCGGCGGCGGCGACCGTATGGCCGGTTATGGCGGCGACGATATCTACTTCGTCGACTCGCTCGACGACATCGTGCGCGAGGAAGCGAACGGCGGCAATGACACCGTCATCCTACTTTCCAGGGACCTGAGAATCCGGCGAATAGCGAACGTCGAACAGATTATCTATGCCGACGATTCGACGCCCCAGCCTGGAGGCGGCGACACCGGCACCCCGCCCATCGTCGGCGACAACACATTGACCAGCATCATCTTCGGCACCAGCGGAAACGACACGCTCGATGGCGGCGCCGGTGACGACACGATCTTCGGCCAGGGCGGCGACGATCTCATCATCGGCGGTCGCGACTCGCTTGCCAGCCGCGACATCAACAACACGATCGATGTCGAGGACCTCGAAGACCAGACAGAGAGCGACGACGGCAACGACACGCTCTACGGCGGCAGCGGCAACGACACCATCCTCGGCGGGCAGGGAAACGATATCCTCGACGGCGGGGACGGCGACGATACGCTGAGCGGCCAGGACGGCATCGACATCTTCAGAGGCGGCGCCGGCGTCGATACGGTCGACTACAGCAGGGAGAGCCCCTTCCAGTTGCTCGTCAATCTCGCCACGAATGTTGCGAGCGGCGGCACTGCCTCGGGCGACACCTTCTACAGTATCGAGAATCTCATCGGCTCCGATGACCGCATCGACCGCTTCATAGGCACGGCCGCAGCCAACCATTTCTGGGGCCAGGGCGGCGGCGACTACTTCAATGGCGGCGATGGCGATGACATCCTCGATGGCGGCCGCGACGGCGATATCATTTACGGCGAAGGCGGCAATGACACGATCATCGGAGGCAGTGAGCAGGACTATCTGGATGGCGGTTCCGGTATCGACACGGTCGTCTACCAGGGCAGCCCGGTCGGCGTAACGATCGACCTCGCCAACGGCACGGCCAGCGGCGGCGACGCTGATGGCCCGGTGCAGATCGTCGGGCGCGGCACCATCATCCGGCACGACATCCTCGCCGGCTTCGAAAATGCCGTCGGTTCATCCTTCGACGACCATCTGATCGGCGATGGCCAGGCCAACGAACTCTCCGGCGGCGCGGGCGACGACACGCTGACCGGCGGCGGCGGGGCCGACAGGTTGAACGGCGGCGCCGGCAGCGACACGGCGGACTACGCCGACGCAACGAGCGGCGTCAGGCTCAGCCTCGGTGGAGGCAGATCCGGCGGAGATAGATACGTCTCGATCGAAAATCTCGCCGGTTCGGGCTTCAACGATCGACTGACCGGCAACGGCGCGGCCAATGTGCTGACCGGCCAGGGCGGCAATGACAGGATCGACGGCGGCGGCGGCGATGACACCCTGCTCGGCGATTTCGCCTATCAGGGCGATGCTCCGCCACGTCCGGGCATGGGCACCGGCTATGCCACGCTCGGACCGGATGCGACGAACAATTCGATCGCAACCGCCTTCGACATCTCGAACAACTTCTCGCTGGCCGAAGACCCGGACATCTTCGATTCGACGTCCGTCCTTCACACCACCGTCAACGCCACCGGAAACGGCCAGGGTGGATATTACAGCATCGACCTGGCGGCCGGCACGATCATCACCATCGACATCGATCATATTGCCGATCCCAACGTCCATGACAGCTGGGTCAGGCTGCTGGACAGCGATGGCAATGTCGTCGCTGAGAACGACGACGGCGGCGGCGACCCCGGCTCCAACAGCAACCGGGACTCGAGCACCGTCTTCGTCGTCCAGGAAACCGGGACCTACTACATCCTGGAAGGCAGCTGGTCGCCAGATGCGCCAGGCAATGGCTGGGCCGAGGAAGTGCCGGAAGGCTCGACCTATGAGTTGAACGTATCGGTCGAATTCCCTCCTGCGCCGGCTCAGCCGGGCGTTGCGGGGGCCGATACGCTGAACGGCGGCGGCGGCAGCGACCTGCTGGATGGCGGGCTGGCAGCCGACACGCTGACCGGCGGCGCCGGTGAGGATTCTTTCCGCTTCTCGACCGAGCTTGGGGCCGGCAATATCGACCGGATCACCGACTTCAACGTCGCCAACGACACGATCCTGCTGGACAACCTCATCTTTGAGAGCGTGGGCGGCGACGGCGCTCTCGCCTTGGGCGCATTTCACCGGAGTGCGTCGGGCGTCGCCCAGGATGCCGACGACCGCATTATCTACGACACCGACAGCGGCGCCTTGTCGTATGACGCCGATGGCGCCGGAGAAGAGGCGGCCATTCAGTTTGCGCGGCTGAGCGCAAATCTGAATCTTTCGGCAGACGACTTCGTTATCATATAACTCGACCGCAGGTGGGGCGCTTTCGGGCGCCCCACCTCTCTTTTCGAACCACAAGCTGAGCGGCAATGCCGTCACCGCACGGGTCCTGAGGCCGATCATGGAGAGTGTAATGAAGCGCCCGACCGACCGCCGCACAGTATTAATGGCCGCCGGAGCTGCGGCCGTCGCCGCAGCCGCCGGGCGGGGCGCCGCTC
>NZ_AHAM01000128.1 GCF_000236565.1 Mesorhizobium alhagi CCNWXJ12-2
GAAGTTTTCGGCGACATGGCGGTGCGGCTGGTGCGCGGCGAGATCGCGCTCAAATTCGACCGCAAGAAGATCGCGGTGTTCGAGACGTCGCGCTGAGGCCGACCCTGCGCCGGAATACCACGAGACAGACGCTATCAGACCAGCAGGGCGCGGCGATCATCGGCCAGAATATCTGCGTCGGGTTCATCCGCTCCCCAGGCCGGCCATCCGTCGGCTGCTTCGGCTAGGCTAATCCTACTTCGCGGCGAGCCTTTCGAGCACGGCAAGATCATGCAGCATGAGCCTGCTGCCGCGCTTTTCGACGAGCCCCCTCTTGGCCAGGGTGCTCATCTCGCGTGATACCGCCTCCCGGTGGGTGCTGATCGTCGCCGCCAACTCGGAGTGCGTCGGCGCCGGGCTTAGGGCGACCTGGCCATTTACAGGCCCGATCTCGTCTGCCCGGCGCAGCAGTTCGAGGATTAGCCGTTTGCGCACGACCAGAGTGCTGAACTCGAAGACCCTTTCGGTCATGCGCCGCAGCTGAGCCGACAAATGCTCGAGAAGCACCCAGGCGAAAGCCGGATGGCTCATCACAATGTCCCGGAATGCCGTCCCAGTCAGCCGCGCAACGCGGGTTGCCTCAAGCGCGACGACGCTGGCCGAGCGGGCCTTCCCATCGATTCCTGCCAATTCTCCGAAAATTTCGCCCGGCGCGATATCGCGATAGGCGATCTCCCTGCCGTCCTCTGAAAACATTGTGACCCGAGCCCGCCCCTCCAGCAGGAAGAAGACGTCGCAGCCATTGTCGCCATGCGCGATGATTATCTCATTGAGTTGATAACAGCGCTCGCTCCATCGCCGGCTGATCGCGGCGACGTCGGTATTATCCAGCCTCGACATGAAGACGGAGGTCGTCACGACGGTATGTCCTTGGTTTTCAACCGAGTGTACTTCGCCTGGCTCGCTCACGAAAGGAAATTGATCGCCGCCGCAACGTTGCCGGGTGGCGAGCGCCAATTTTGCGAATGCTTTAGAGGGTGTGGGAATTCCCACATACGAATCCGACGCCACTGCCTACCCTTTCCCATCAACGTCAGGCCTCGGCAGTCAACATCGAGGCCAATGAGGGAAAAGGACCGGTGTCATGAAACTCCTGGCTCCCGTCATGCAGCTTTTATCAGCGGTTCGCGAATTCGTGGCGCCGCGCTACCGCCCGGAACTGCATTACATGCGCGGCCCCGGGCCGGCCTTCGCCCGTCGCATGGCCGAGCACAAGAAGTCCATCGACCGCTACGCATAGACTGCTTCCGGACCGCTGCGGCTAGGGCACTGACCGCCCAGATCCCGAGTTCAGATGAATGGACGATCCGATGATGGACAGGTTTCTTATTCTCGCCGTCGGCTCGATTCGCAGGTGGTCCCGCCGTCGTGCCAAGCGAACAGCCATGCGGCGGGCGACGGATCAATTGAGCCGTTCGCCGGATGACGTTCTCGACGACATCGGCATTTCACGCGATCAAATCACCTGCGCTTCTCAAAGCAGATTTTTGCTGTAGCGGCGGTGGTCCGAACGGACCCCCGCCCCCAGCCGCTTCGTCAAAAGCCGCCGGGATAATTCGGGCTTTCGCGTGTGATCGTCACGTCGTGCGTGTGGCTCTCGCGCAGGCCCGCATTGGAGATGCGCACGAAGGTCGCCCTCTCCCGGAAATCGGCGAGGTCGCGCGCGCCGACATAGCCCATGGCCGCCTTCAGCCCCCCGGCAAGCTGGTGCAGCACGCCCGCCACCGGGCCCTTGTAGGGCACCTGACCCTCAATGCCCTCCGGCACCAGCTTCAGCGTGTCGCGCACCTCGGCCTGGAAATAGCGGTCGGCCGAGCCGCGCGCCATCGCGCCCACCGAGCCCATGCCGCGATACGCCTTGAACGAACGGCCCTGGTAGAGATAGGTCTCGCCGGGACTCTCGTCGGTGCCGGCGAGCAGCGAGCCGACCATCGCGGCGCCCGCGCCTGCGGCAAGCGCCTTGGCGAGATCGCCTGAATATTTGATGCCGCCGTCGGCCACCACCGAAACACCGGCCTTCTCGGCCGCCTCGACCGCCGACATGATCGCCGAAAGCTGCGGCACGCCGACGCCCGCGACGATCCGCGTCGTGCAGATCGAGCCGGGGCCGATGCCGACCTTGACCGCATCCGCGCCGGCGTCGATCAGCGCCTGCGTGCCGGCTGCCGTCGCAACGTTGCCGGCCATGATGCGCACCGAATTGGAAAGCTTCTTCGCCCGCGTCACCGCGTCGAGAACGCGCTGCGAATGGCCATGCGCGGTGTCGATCACCAGAAGATCGACGCCCGCGTCGATCAGGCGCTCGGCGCGCTCGAAGCCGTCATCGCCGACGCTCGTCGCGGCAGCCGCGCGCAGCCGCCCCTGGCTGTCCTTCGACGCATGCGGATTGAGCTGCGACTTCTCGATGTCCTTGACCGTGATCAGGCCGACGCAGTTTCCAGCCTTGTCGACGACCAGCAGCTTTTCGATGCGATGCTGGTGCAGCAGCCGCTTGGCCTCAGTCTGGTCGACGGTCTCCTTCACCGTGATCAGACTCTCCCGGGTCATCAACTCGTAGACCTTCTGGCCCGGATCGGTGGCGAAGCGCACGTCGCGGTTGGTCAGGATGCCGACCAGCCGGCCGACCACATGGCCGCCCGTGCCGCCATTCTCGACCACCGGAATGCCGGAAATCGAGTAGGTGCGCATCAGCGCCTGCGCATCGGCAAGCGTGGCGTCCGGCCCGATCGTGACCGGATTGACCACCATGCCGGATTCGAACTTCTTGACCTGGCGCACCTGTTCGGCCTGTTCGGCCGGCGAGAAGTTGCGATGGATGACGCCGAGCCCGCCGGCCTGCGCCATGGCGATTGCGAGCCGCGCCTCGGTCACGGTGTCCATGGCCGCCGAAAGGATCGGGATGTTCAGGTCGATGTCCCCGGCGATGCGGGTGCGCACATCGGTTTCGCCGGGCATCACTTCGGAATGGCCGGGCTGCAGGAGCACGTCGTCGAAAGTCAGGGCGAGCGTGCCGGTTGCCGTTTCGATGATCTTTGCCATGCCGAACCCTCAAATACGTGAAGCCGGCGCTCAAGCCCTTTTGGACTGCGCCGACTCGTGATCTTCCCTTGCAGGATTGGCAAGGGCTGGTACCACGTATGTCGCGCAAAGAAAAGCCGGACCAATGCGCGCCGGTGTTTCTGTTTGAAATTCCTTGAGGGTGGAAAAGGACAATCTGCCAATCGCACGCGGCAGCGATAAGCGGACTGGCGCGAGTGCTCCGGCTACGCGATCACCGCGTGATATCAGCGGGAGTCGTGTAGGCGTCCCAGACGCTTTAGACCGGCACAGCGATCGTGGTGACCATGTGATAAGATTTCGCCAACCGTTCAT
Source organism: Mesorhizobium alhagi CCNWXJ12-2 (assembly GCF_000236565.1). GTDB lineage: Bacteria > Pseudomonadota > Alphaproteobacteria > Rhizobiales > Rhizobiaceae > Allomesorhizobium > Allomesorhizobium alhagi. The sequence continues at coordinate 3,412 of NZ_AHAM01000128.1, forward strand.
TGCGTGATTTCGGGCTCGACGAGTTTGGCAAGCTTGCGCAGCGACTCCTGCCAGCCGAGATAACATGCCTCCACGGGGATCAGATCGGGCACGTTCTCCTGAACCACGGTCATCTCCGTTCCGACTGAAACGGCCTTCAGCGTGACGGTCACTTTCATCTCGCCCGGAAGGTTCGGATCATCGAACACATCGCTGTAGACGAGCATCTCGCCGGGAACGAGTTTCAGGTAGGTGCCGCCGAAGGAATGGCTTTGGCCGGTCGTGAAGTTTCGGAAGGACATTCTGTGCTTGCCGCCTTCCTTGGCCTCAAGTTCATGGACCGTGCAGGTAAAACCGAAGGGTGGAAGCCAGCTCGCAACCGCGTCAGGTTCCAGAAATGCGCGGTAGACCTTTTCGGGCTTGGCGGCGAAGACCCGGTGCAGTTTAACAGTGTTGGGCATGATCATTTCCTTTCATTGAGCTCACCAGGCATCGATGCCTTGGGGACTGGGTAACCTACCACCGCAGCTTCCGGCGCCGCGATGTCGACTTCTTCATCTCATCATCGCTTTGGGCGCTTGGATCACGCCGCCCAGAGAGATGCCTCTGATCTTTCTCACGGATCTTTCACCTGTATTCGTTGCTTCGTACCCCTAGGACGAACAAGAAGGGCGTCTCCCGACAACCAACCTCATTTTTTTGCCGCGACGCTCTGCGACGAGGCGAGAAACGTCTCAATCGGGTGGGAAGCAGTCATGCCGGATCGCCCTTAGGTGCGAAGATGGGGACCCTTTGCCGCCGCCCAGATTTCTGAGAGCATGAGAAAGCACGCACACTCGCGGAGTCGACGTTCCATGCTGACAGGAGCCGGTGATAGTGAAGCACGCCGATGGTTTGCCGAAGACCTGCGCGTCTCATCGCCCGTTGTGCACGACCCTGCCATCATCGAGGCGTTCGCCAAAGTCCCGCGCGAGGAATATCTCGGCAGCGGCCCGTGGCGCATCCATTCGAGATTGCAGGTTGGTACGGTCCATACGAGCCCTTCAGCCGCCCTTCATGAGATTTACCACGACGTTCTGGTCTCGCTTGACGAAAAGCGCGGGTTGAACAGCGGACTGCCGTCGCTTTGGGCCTTTGTTTTCGACCATCTGAATATAACTCCCGGCCAGACTATCCTTCAGGTGGGCGCTGGCGTCGGCTATTTTACCGCCATTCTCGCCGAACTGACTGGTTCCGAGGGACGCGTGATTGCGTATGAGATCGATGAAGAACTCGCTCGGCATGCGCAAAGCAATCTTGCTCACTATGCCCATGTCGAAGTGATATCCGGCGATGCCACACAGGCCGTTGACCCGCCAAACCTCGATGTCGTGGTCGCCTTCGCCGGAGTGACGCACGTGCCGGAACGGTGGCTTTCAAATTTGTCCGACGCCGGTCGGATGGCGCTGCCGTTCACAGGTGAAGACCAGTGGGGCTTCATGATGCTTCTGGAAAGGGCCGGCGATACGTTTCCTGTAAGATCGCTTGCGCCGTGCGGTTTTTACCATTGCGGCGGAGCCAGGCGCAGTGACGAAGAAAAAGCTTTGACGGTTGCCCTCAAGGCGGCACGAGGCAAGCTCGGCGATCTCGCGCAATACCATCGAGGGCGACCAGAACATGACACCGACAATGCCTGGCTGATCACCGACGCGTACTGGATCTCGAAAAGCTAGCGTAGTCCCGTCAACTCGAAGCGTCTGCAAGCGCTCATTTGCGGCAGCTTTCGACATTCCTCTTGCCTCTGCGCCGCCACCGTGCCTTCATCCAGCCCCAAAGCCATCCTACCCGCCGTTTCATGAACCTCACGCCCTTCGCCATCATTGCCGGCTTCGTCCTGCTCGCCGCCTGCGCAACCCCAGCGCCAGAGCCCCAGGGCGACGCACCGCCCGAACCGGTCCCCGCCGGCATCACCCCGCTGACCCAGGAGCAAGACGAGCTTTTTGGCTAAATAGGGCCTTCGCTCCCGCCCCAGGATGACCGAAAGACAGAATGGCCGCAGCTAATCACAGATGCCTGCGATTGGCGGTGTCCGCCAAGGCAAGCGCAGCGAAGCGGAGCGCGACCCTGGTCAGGTCGTAGTGAAGAATTAACTATCTGATCCAGATTGCGATAGCGGCGATTTTGACGAAGCCGAGATAGTTTGGATGTGCTTGTCATAGCGGATTGCGATCCTTCTGAACTGGTACAACCGAAGCGCGGCAAAAATCGACGACAGCGGGCGGCATTCGTGATACCCGCCCTGATTGCCGGAAGGCCCCGCCGGCAGCCGGCAATCACATCCGGAATATGCCGTGAAACGCACCATCCCGCTCATCCTCGCGGTCGCCCTCTTCATGGAAAACATGGATTCGACGGTGATCTCGACCTCGCTGCCGGCGATCGCCGCCGACATCGGAACCAGCCCGATCGCGCTCAAGCTGGCGCTGACCGCCTATCTCGTATCGCTCGCCATCTTCATCCCGATCAGTGGCTGGATGGGCGACAGATTCGGCGCAAAACGCATCTTCCGCATCGCCATCGCGGTGTTCGTCCTGGGCTCGGTCGCCTGTGCCGCGGCCGGCTCGCTCGGCGCATTCGTCGGCGCGCGCTTCCTGCAGGGCATGGGCGGCGCCATGATGACGCCGCTGGCGCGCCTCGTCCTGGTGCGCGCCACGCCGCGGCGCGAACTCGTCGCGGCGATGGCCTGGCTCACAATACCGGGCCTGATCGGGCCGCTGGTCGGACCACCGGTCGGCGGCTTCATCACCACATATTTCAGCTGGCACTGGATCTTTCTGATCAACGTGCCGATCGGGCTCGCCGGCATCTGGCTGGCCGGGCGCTTCCTTCCCGATGTCGAGCTTGCCGGCAGCCCTCCCCTCGACATTCTGGGCTTCCTGCTTTCGGCGGCCGCCGCCTCGGGGATCGTCTTCGGCCTGTCGGTGGTGAGCCTGCCTGCCGGCGCTGCCGCCCAGCGTCGGCATCGTCACGCTGGCCATAGGCGTCGCCGCAGGCCTTCTCTACGTCCGCCATGCGCGCCGCAAGCCGCACCCGATCCTGGATCTCAGCCTCTTCCGGATACCGGTCTTCCGCGCCGCCATCAGCGGCGGCTCGATCTTCCGCATCGGCAATGGCGCGGTGCCGTTCCTGCTGCCGCTGATGTTCCAGCTCGGCTTCGGCATGACGCCCTTCCAGTCCGGCATGCTGACCTTCGCTTCCGCGCTTGGCGCGATCGCCATGAAATTCCTGGCCTCGGCAATGCTCCAAATCGGCGGCTTCCGCACCGTGCTGATCGCGACCGTGCTCTTCGGCGCCTGCTTCGTCGCCGCCAACGGGCTGTTCACTTCGCAGACTTCGCCTGCGATCATCATTCCGGTGTTGATCGGCGCCGGCTTCCTGCGCTCGCTGTTCTTCACCTCGGCCAACGCCCTGGTGTTCGCCGATGTCGAGGACCGCGACGCCAGCCAGGCGACCGCGATCGCGGCTGCCTCCCAGCAGGTCAGCATCGCGCTGGGTGTCGCCGTCGGCGGCGGTATATTGGAGGCGACCGCCATGCTGACCGGCGAGCCGGTCGGCCTCTCCGCCTTTTCGACGGCGTTCTTCATCGTCGCCGTCATTACTATCCTGGCGGTGATACCGTTCATGCGGCTGAGCGCCGATGCAGGCGATTCTGTGTCGGGGCATCGCCTTCGCGACCCCGACGCCGGCGAGCAGCCGCCGGTGCGGTAGCGCTTTTTAATCTTCGTCGAAAATCGCTCGGACCGCGTCGGCATAATCGAGTGGGTTCGAGCCGAGTTCGAAGCAGACAGAAACATGTCCACCAGGTAAGTCGACGACCAGCTGGTAGAAATTGCCGTAGCGAACGACGAGCGAATGCGCACCGCCGCAGTCCAGATTGCCGCGTTGGCGGATCAGCGTGAGCAATGCCGGGTTGACGAAAAGTTCCTCGTATTTGTCGGACTCGGACGATGAGGCGCCGCCAACATTGTCACGTTGCCGAGAAGTCAACTCGCCATTTCGATAGATGGCAGCGTAGCGCACGGCAGAAGACATAGAGAAGATGCGATCGAGGATATTCGTCCGTTCATATTCCATGGTGTTTCCGGCGGCCTAGCTGCGTCCCTTGAAATCCTTGGCGAGCAGATAGAGCTCGGCCGATTCCTCGCGCGAAGCCGGCGGCTTGACGTGGTGGACCGAACGAAAATTCTGCTTGAGCATGGTGAGAACGCTGTTTTCCGTGCCGCCCTGAAAGGTCTTGGCGAGGAAATGGCCGCCCGGCTTCAGCACGGAAACGGCGAAATCGGCCGCAACCTCGCACAGATGCATGGTGCGGATATGGTCGGTCTGGCGGTGCCCGGTGGTCGGCGCGGCCATGTCGGACATCACGATGTCGGGCGGCCCGCCGAGCGCCTCGGCGAGTTTTTCGGGCGCATCCTCGTCCAGAAAATCCATCAGCAGCACCGGCGCGCCCGGCACCGCGTCCATCTCCAGATAGTCGATGCCGACGACATTCGGATGCTCCGGCGTGGATTTCGTCCGCGCCGCGGCGACCTGGCACCAGCCGCCGGGCGCCGCGCCCAGATCGATGACGCGCATGCCGGGCTTCAGCAGATGGTGCTTGTCGTCGATCTCGATCAGCTTGTAGGCGGCCCGCGAGCGGTAGCCGGCGGCCTTCGAGCGCTGCACATAGGGGTCGTTCATGTGGCGCTCGAGCCAGCGCCGCGACGATTCCTTCAGCCCGCTCTTCTTCTTGATCCGGGTCTTCAGCACGCGAATGCCGCCCGGACCGGCTTTTCCCGGCTTCTTGGTCATGGCCGCGCTCCGCTCCGCCAATTGCGCCGCCAGACCCCGTCATCGGCCATCAGCTCGCTCAAAATGCCCTCGCGCAGGCCGCGGTCGGCGACGCGCAGGCGTTCCGACGGCCAGACGCGGCGGATTGCCTCGAGGATTGCGCAGCCGGCCAGCACAAGGTCGGCGCGGTCGGCGCCGATGCAAGCATTGGCCACGCGCGCCTGGAAATCCCAGCCGAGCAGCTTTTCGATCATCAAATCGACATTGGCATTGTCCATCCACAGCCCGTCGACGCGGCGGCGGTCGTATCGTTCGAGCCCGAGATGCACACCGGCGAGCGTCGTCACCGTGCCGGATGTCCCGAGCAGGTGGAAGCGCGATGCCTTCATCAGATGGTTGATGCGGTCGCGGCCTTCAAACGCTTGCAGCATGCCGGTCACGTCGGCGACCATGGCGTCGAACACCTGGCGCGTCACTTCGCGTCCGCCAAAGCGTTCGGCGAGCGAAACCACGCCGACCGGCAGCGAGGTCCACGACACGATGTGGTTGGCGAGTCGCGGCGACCTCTGCCCGGAAATGTCGATGAGCGCGATCTCGGACGAGCCGCCGCCAATGTCGAACAGGACGACCGCGTCCGTGCCGCGCTCGACCAGAGAGCCGCAGCCGGAAACGGCGAGCCGCGCCTCGGTGCGGCGGTCGATGATCTCCAGCTTCAGGCCGGCCTCGGTCTCGACGCGGGCCAGGAACTCACTGCCATTCTCGGCCGCGCGGCAGGCTTCGGTAGCGATCAGCCTCGCCCGCCTGATCGAGCGGCCGGCAAGCTTGTCGCCGCAGATCTTCAATGCCTCGACCGCGCGGTCCATGGCCGGCCGGCTCAGCCGCCCGGTCGACGAAAGCCCCTCGCCCAGCCGCACGATGCGCGAAAAGGCGTCGATGACGCGGAACTGGCCGGGCTTCGTCGGCACCGCGACCAGCAGCCGGCAATTGTTGGTGCCAAGGTCGAGTGCTGCGAAAACGGGCAGGTCGTCGTTGAAGCGTCTGCGCGGCGGCTGCACAGCCTCCCTGATGGAAGGCGGCGCGTTCGCCGGGCGCACCTCGATGCGCTCGGCCGGCGCGGCTGCTTCAGCGGGGCGCACACCGTCGCGCGCAAAAACCTTGCGCCCGCGCTTGCGCTTGCGCCGCTTCTTCGCCTTGCCTGTCGGCTGCGGGCTGCCGTCGCTCGCCTGTCCGTCGTCGCCGGATCTGGCGCCCGCCAAAGGGTGGTGTTTCCGATTGGCGGTGAAGCCGTTCATGCCGCGTTGCGGCCGACCGCTCCTGGACGCGCCCGCTTCCGGCGCTTTTGCGCCGGCTTCGGGATCTTCCACCTTCAATGTCCTTCTCGCGCCGCGCGAACCGTTGCCGGACGCTGCACACGCGTCGAGATTTTCCGTTGCAGCCAAGATAGCAGCGCCCGGCGCATTCACCAAGCCTGCGGGAGCGGAATTCCATCCTTCGTCGCACCCGCCGCCTTCGAGGTTGAACATGCGGCTTCGATAAGGCATTGCTGAAATAAGCGGATTTGCCAGTCGGCACGCGCCGCGCCGCATCAAACCGAAAGGAAGATCGACCGGCATGGCCGTCGCATAATGAAGCTGAAATCCTACATCTGGCCGGCGATCGGCCTTGCCGCCGTCGGATTTTCCGTCTGGCTGCTCTACCACGAACTGCGCGGCATCTCGCTCGAGGATGTCGGCGAGGGCCTGGCCGCGATCCCGCTCCACCGCTGGCTGCTCGCCGGCCTGAGCTCGGTCGTCGCCTATATTGCGCTCGCCGGATACGACCACATCGCGCTGACGCATCTCGGCCGGAAGATACCGTTCGGCTTCATCACCGTCTCCTCCTTCACCACCTACGCGCTCTCGCACAATATAGGCGGCTCGGTCCTGTCCGGAGCCGTCATCCGCTACCGCTCCTATGGCTCGAAGGGCCTGACCGGGCAGGAAGTCGGCGTGCTGGTCGCGCTCTGCTCGTTCACCTTCGTTTTGGGGGCGGCCCTGCTTTCGGCCCTGCTGCTCATCCTCGAGCCGCACGTGCTGGACCGCTTCGTCGACCTCCCGCCGATCCCGGCCGGGAGAGTGACGGGGGCGGCTATCCTCGGGCTGATCGCCCTCTACATCTTCGGCAGCTGGCTGCATCTGAAGCCGCTCCGCATCGGCTCGCTGCAGATCCACTATCCCCGGCTGCCGATCGTGGCGCGCCAGATGATCATAGGGCCGGTCGAGCTGATGGCGGCGGCCGCGATCATCTATTTCGCGCTGCCGGAAGCGGGCAATCCCGGCTATTTCGTCGTGCTCGGCGTCTTCGTCATTTCGTTTTCGGCGGCGTTGATCTCGCATGCGCCCGGCGGCCTCGGCGTCCTGGAGATCGTCTTTCTCGCCGGTCTCTCCGACATGGACCCGGCCGCAGTGCTCGCCGCACTGCTCGTCTTCCGGCTGTTCTACCTGATCATCCCGCTGATCCTGGCGCTGGTCGTGGTGGTGGTTTTCGAACGCTCGCAGTTCCGGCGCCGCTAGACTTCAGAGCCATGGATCAAGCCTCTGCAATTTCGGTCAAGTTCCACCCACTAGACAAACCCTGACCGTGTCAGACGGACCGGGATCGGTCCGGTGGCGGCGCAATATTCTTGCGGAGCCTGCATCTCCGGCTATTGATCGGCAGGGCAAATGTGATACAAGCCGGCTCGAAACGGGAACGAGTTTTGCCTGACCGGGGCAGAATGAGCGTCCAGCTCCCCTCGCTCGTTTCCGCCAAGCGATTGTTTCAAATCGCTTCTTGGGGAATAGGTTAACGGTAGACCCACGGACTCTGACTCCGTTAGTCCTGGTTCGAATCCAGGTTCCCCAGCCAAACCGCTCCCAGAAATCCTTGAAATCCGCGGAATTCCGGTCTTCCCGGAACGCCTGCGTTTCCATGCCGAATCGGCCTTGCCCAAGTGGTGCCCACAACTGATGCCCACAGGTGGTGTCCATCCGCCCGGGGCCGACGGAGCACGGGCGGATGGGACTGCGAAGGTGCCAGGTCGAAAACCTCGTCCTCAGGGGACCGATCTTCTACTGGCGGGCACGCATCCCGGCGGGTCTCGCCGCCTGCGGCAGGAACGCGCGGCTTTCACTGAGCCTCAGGCTCTCCGACCGTAGGTAGCCGTGTCCCGACAGTCGACGCCGACGTCGCGCGAGCAATAGTAGTTCGGCATCTCGCCGCGGAGTGGCCGTAGAAATGCCGGCCGCGCTTCCTGATCCCCGGCCATGAAGGGTCACGCCGCTGACCTCGTCTGTCGTTCGAAATTCTTGTCGAGCGGCCAGAGCGGGCGCGGCGCGCGGATATAGGAACGCCGCTCGGCCCGCGGCGTCGCCAGCGCACCCGCATCGCAGACGATGACCTTGCCCGCTATCGGCTCGAAGGCCGCGCGGAAATGCTGCATCGATTTCAGGACCAAGACGCGGCGAGCCGTCGGTTCGATCCCGAACGCGCGCAACTGCTGCAGATCGACCATCTGCTGCGCTTCGGAAACGACCAGGACTTCGATCCCGTCCACATCGATTACCGCGGTGGGGCCGAAGCTATGCGCAAGCCCGCCCTGAATCGGCCCGTCTCCGACATAGGCGCCATCCGAAAGCTTGCGGAGCACGCCCGTTACCGTCAGCGGGCCGCCGCCGAAACTCGCGTCGCCCTTGCCGCCCATCGTCACCGTTACGGTTTCGCCTTCCTTGTGACCGTGCAATTCCTTTGCCGCCTGGGGATCGACCATCGGCGCGAACACAGCGCCTCTGACGCCCGCATCGAGCAAGCCCTTCAGCAGCGCCGTTGAGTCGCCGTAGGAGCCGGCGCCCGGATTGTCGGCGTAGTCGGCGATGACAAGCGGCTCGTCGCCGTTCCAGGCAAGCGCCTCGGCGGCGGCTTCATCGATTTCGATGAAGACGTTGCGCTTCTTCGTCCGCGCCATCCAGATCTTGTCTGCAAGTTCCTCCGTCACGCGCCTGGCGGCGATCTCGGCGTCGGGCTCGCGGCTGTCATAGGCCGCGAGCACCGTCGGGCCGACACAGGATACATCTGCTCCTGTGAAACCTGCATTCACGGAAACGGCGAGCAGTCCCTCAGCCTCGGCCTCGCGGGCGCGGTCGTAGAGCGCCAGGGTCTCGGGAATGTCGGTGCGGCCGGAATTCGCCTCATCCAGCATCGGAACATGTGCCCTGACGGTCCGCGGCGCAATTTCACCCCTCATCGCGCGATCCAGGATCCGCGCAGCATGCGCGCCCGTTTCACGCATATCCACATGCGGATAGGTCTTGTAGGAGACAAGAATCTGCGCGTCCCGGACCATATCCTCGGACACCATCGCATGAAGGTCGAGCGTTACGGCAATGGGAATGTCCCGCCCAAGCTCGGCCCGCAGAAGGCTGAGCAGATAGCCTTCTCCGTCGGGGCAGAATTCGGGCACCATCGAGCCGTGCAGACCAAGAAGCAGCCCGTCGAACCGGCTCCTGTTCGAACGCACCGCTTCCAGAATGATGCCGGCAATGTGATCATAGGCCGCCTTGGTCACCCGTCCGCCGGGCACCGCGTGAGCCGAAATCGCATGGACGACGTTCCAGCCCGCAGGTTCAGCGACATCCATGAACCCGGCGAGTTCGGTGTTCGCGTTGCGCCGGACACGGATCGCGTCGTCGCCATAGAGCAATGTACCCACCTGGAACTGCGGCAAATCGGTGCGGAAGCGCGAGAACGTGTTGCTCTCGTGCATGAATTCGCAAGTGAGGACGGTGAATGTCATGGATAAACTCTATTGCGCGAGGCGGACGCGGTGGCTGCGGCCGATCCGGATAAGTTCGCTTGGCTCCGGTTCTTCGTCAGGGTCCGGACGGAGCGAAATGTCGGGCGAAAAGCGCGCTGTGCCGGGAACGGGAGCGGCATTCGGCAAGCCGCGTGCGCCAGTCAGGATCGCATCGGGATCGGGAACAGAGCCGATCAGCCGGCGCGTATATGGGTGTGTCGGGCGGCTGAAAATCGAATGCCAGTCGCCCTCCTCCACCACGCGACCGAAATACATGACGGCGACCCGGTCGCTGACATGCTCGACCACGCTCAGGTCGTGGGAGATCATGATGTAGCTCAGACCGAGCGTCTCCTGCAGATCCATCAGCAGGTTGATGATTTGCGCCTGGATCGACACGTCCAGAGCCGACACGGGCTCATCCAGCACCAGAATCTTCGGGGCGAGCATCAAGGCTCGCGCGATCCCGATCCGCTGACGCTGCCCGCCCGAGAATTCATGCGGATAACGCTCGGCGTGATCCGGCGTCAGGCCAACGCGGGTCAGCATATCTGCGACGCGGTCGGCGGCCTCGCTTCCCCTGGCGATCCCGTGCAGCGAAAGCTGCGAGGACAGCATGCGGCCGATGGTCTGGCGCGGGTTCAGCGACGCGTAGGGATCCTGGAACACCATCTGGGCGATGCGGGCGCGATCCTTCCGGGTGGGAGCGCGGGGTCCCGTCAACGGTTTGCCCTGGAACAGAATCTCCCCCGATGCCGGCTCCTGCAGGCCCATCACGGTGAGCGCGGTGGTGGATTTGCCGCAGCCGGATTCCCCGACAATGGACAGGCACTCCCCCTCGTTCAGGGTCAGGTTCACGCCCTGGACGGCGCGTAGCGTCCGCTTCGGCCCGAAAAGCCATTGACGCGCCAGCGGGAAGTGGACGTTGAGATCGCGGATTTCCAGCAGAGGCGGACTCACGCGGTCGCCTCCAGACGGAGGCCGCGTGGCGTGGTCAGCGTCGGCGCGTCGCGTCCGCGCTCCTCGCTGGTCACAACCTTGTCGAGTTCGGTCAGGCGGCTGCGCCCGGCGAGCGTTCGCGAGCCCAGCCGCGGGCGCGCCGCAAGCAGGCCACGAGTGTAGGGATGCAGCGGATTTTCGAAGAGTGCCCTGGTGTCCTGTTCCTCGACGAGCCGTCCTCGATCCATGACCCCTACGCGCCGGCACATACTGGCGATTACACCGAGGTCATGGCTGACCAGCAACACGGCTGTTCCCTCGGCCGTGCAAAGCTCTGCGATCAGTTCCAGGACGCCCGCCTGTACCGTCACATCAAGTGCGGTGGTCGGTTCGTCCGCAATCAGCAGGTCGGGGCGGCAGGCCAGCGCAATTGCAACCATGACGCGCTGGCGCATTCCTCCGGACAATTGATGCGGATAGGACCGGGCGCGCTCCTCGGGTGACGGCACGCGAACGCTTTCCAGCGCCTCGACAGCCTTCCGGCGCGCATCCGACCACCCCATGCCTCGGTGAACGACAAACATCTCTGCGATCTGCCTGCCAACCGTCGCCAGCGGGTTGAGCGCGGTCATCGGCTCCTGGAAGACCATCGCCATGCGGTCGCCGCGCAGGCGACGCCTTGCGCGGCTGCCAAGCTTGAGAACGTTCTGGCCCTGAAAGACGATCGAACCACCGGTCACTTCCAGCGGGCGCTTCAGCAGCCCCATCACCGACAGGCCGGTGATGCTTTTCCCCGAGCCGGATTCCCCGACAAGACCGTAGGTTTCCCCGGGCAGGATGTCGAACGACACGTCGTGAAGGAGTTCGTTGCGCTTGCCGACGCCGATATGCAGGTTGCGGACGGACAAAACGGGATCGGGAAGAATGCCGCTCATATCTTCCGGGTCCTCATATGGGGATCGAGCATGTCGCGCAGCCCGTCACCCAGCAGATTGAAGCCGAGGACCGTGATGAAAATCGCGAGGCCGGGAAAAACCGAGGCCCAGGGAGCGGTACGGATCAGGTCGCGCGCGTCTGTCAGCATGTTGCCCCAGCTTGGCTGCGGCGGACGGATGCCGACGCCGAGGAAGGACAGCGCCGCCTCCGCCAGAACCGCGCCGCCGATGCCGAGCGTCGCGATGACCAGGACCGGACCGAGGATATTCGGCAATATCTGTGTCCGCATGATGCTGGTGTCGCCGAAGCCCGCCGACCTGGCGGCCAGCACGAAGCCCTGGTTCTTGAGCGAGAGCGTGGAACTGCGGGCTATGCGGCAGGTCCAGGACCAGTTGGTCAGACCTAGCGCAATCAGCAGGCTTGGCAGGCCCGGCCCCAGCACGGCCATGATGGCAAGCGCGAAAACCAGGGACGGGATCGCGAGCATGACGTTTGTAAGCCCATTGACCAGGTCGTCCCACCAGCCGCCGAAATAGCCGGCCGAAACGCCGAGCGCCGTGCCTATGAACGAGTTTATCAACTGCGAGACGAGACCGACGGTGAGCGACACCCTCGCGCCGTAGAGGACGCGGGAAAAGACGTCGCGCCCCTGGGCGTCCGTGCCCAGCCAATGCTCCCAGCTTGGCGGCATTTCGGAATTCATCAGGTCCGCGTCGAATATCGGATCGTACGGCGCTATCCACCCGGCGCAGAGCGCCGCCACGACCACGAGCAGCGCCAGCGCCAGCCCGAAGGCGAAGTTGAAGCGCAACCGCATGATCAAGTCACCTTGATGCGTGGGTCGATTGCGGCATAGGCGACATCGACCAGCATGTTGATGACCAGGAACCACAACACGATCACGATGACCGTACCCTGAACCACGGGAATGTCGCGCGTCGACACGCTGTCGACCAGAAGCGATCCGATCCCCGGCCAGGAAAACAGTTTCTCGATCACGATCGCCTGTCCCATAAGCGAACCGATCTGGAGGCCGAGCGTGGTCAGGATCAGCACCAGCACGTTGCGGGTGACATGGGCGCGCACCAGGCGCGGTTCGGATAGCCCTTTTGCGCGCGCCGTGCGCACGAAGTCGGCGTTCATCACGTCCAGAACGCCTGCGCGTGTGGTTCGCGCCAAAAGCGCCATCGGCGATACGCCGAGCGCGATGGCGGGCAATATTATGTATTGGATGCTGCCGGCCTGGTAGCCGAAACTTGGCAACAGGCCAAGCTGCAGCGCGAAGACATACATCAACAGCAGGCCGAACCAGAATTCAGGAAGCGACAGGCCGGAAACCGCCAGCATCATCGTGCCGGTGTCGAATACGCTGCCGGGCTTGAGCGCGGCGAGAAATCCCAGAGGAATGCCGACCGCCGCTGCAAGCCCCATCGCCGCCAGCGCGAGCTTGATGGACGGCCAGAGCCGCGGCTCGATCACGTCCCACACTGGTGAGCGGGTCCGGTAGGAAATCCCAAGGTCGAAATGCGCCAGCCCCCACAGATAGTTCCACAGGCGAACCGGCAGAGGTTTGTCCAGCCCGAACTGTTCGTTCAGATGCGCCAGGACATCCGCATTCATGGCGTTGCGCCCCTCCGCCATCAGGCTCGATATGAAGCTGCCGGGGACGACACTGAATATGAAGAAGATGACTATGACGACCGCCAGCAAGGTCGGGATCATCTGCAGCGTGCGACGAACAATGA
>NZ_AHAM01000127.1 GCF_000236565.1 Mesorhizobium alhagi CCNWXJ12-2
AGGCCGAGGGCAAGGCGTTTTCGGCGGGCGGCGATATTCTCGACATCTATGAAGCCGGTCGCGCCGGCAAACTGCCGATCGATTTCTTCGCCGACGAGTACCGGCTGAATGCGGCCATTGCCCGCTTCAAAAAGCCTTATGTCGCGCTGATCGACGGCATCGTCATGGGCGGCGGCGTCGGCGTGTCGTTCCACGGCTCGCACCGGGTGATGACGGAAAATGCGATTTTCGCCATGCCCGAGGTCGGCATCGGCTTCTTCCCGGATGTCGGCGGCAGCTTTCTTTTGTCGCGCATCAAGGGCAGCTTCGGCATGTATCTCGGCCTGACCGGGAGCCGCATCCGCTACGGCGACGCGCTGTGGTCGGGGCTCGCCACCTATGCGGTGGCCGCTTCCAAGCTCGACGGCCTAGTCGAGGAGCTCTGCGCGACGGGTCGGCCGGACGCGGCACTGAAGAAGGTTTGCCACGTGCCGCCGCGTGAGACGGACGATGCGACGCTGCATCTGATCGCGCAGTCCTTCTCCCGCGAGAAGCTGCAGGACCTGCTCACCGGCCTGCGCCGGCACGCAGCCGAGCCTGCCGGCGAGTTTGCGGCCGCCGCGCTCGCCACCATCGAGAAGCGCTCGCCGACCAGCGTCAATGTCGCCTTCCGGCAGATCAATATGGGCGCGATGCTCGACATGGACGAGTGCATGCGTTTGGAATTCAGGATCGTCAACCGCATGCTCTTCGGCCATGATTTCTACGAGGGCATCCGCGCCACGATCATCGACAAGGGCTCGAAGCCCGAATGGCGGCCGGCGAGGCTGGACGACGTCGACCCCGCCGCCATCGAGGCCTATTTCGCTCCGCTGCCGGGCAGAGATCTGGTTCTGTGAGCGTGTTCATGGACAGGCAGCCGGTGATCGGGCTCTCCGCCGCCGAAGTCGCTTTCGCTTGGTTCCAGCGGATTATCGCCGGCTACTGTCTGCTGTTCGGTGTCCTCTATTGGGTGCGCCTCATCGGTATTTATGACGGCGCGCTCTGGCGCTTCGACCTGATGCCGGTGCACTGGCAGATCGCGGCGGTCACCCTGTCGGTGTTTTATCCGTTCGCCGCCAGCGGCCTGTGGATGTTGGCGTCGTGGGGACCGGTGATCTGGTTCATCTGCGCGGCGACCGAGATCGTCATGTATGCCGGCTTCCCTGACCTGTTCGGCGCGCGCCCGGCCATCGTCTGGTCGCACGCTTGCGTCGCGCTTCTCTACATCGCCTTCCGCATCGTGATTTTCCTGCAGAAGCGGCGGCAGGCCAGGCATGGTTAATTTTATCGGTTAGCATCATCGTTCATTAAGCCTCTTTCGAAAGCTCATCCCGGTAAGGCGTTGTTAAGCCTGACTTTTAAGTCGAATTTTATGAGCATTCGATAGTGTCGCGATCAAGGTGAGAAACAAAACAATCACCGGGCGACAAACGAGAGGCAAAGACAATGATCAACCAGCGTCAGGCGGCCAAGACCGCTAACGTATCCGACGATCGCCGTGATGCGATCCGCTCCCTTTACATGGAATCGCTTCAGCTCGTCGAACGGCTGCACCGCCGTTTGCTTGATGTCATCAAGGATGAATTCGACCGCAACGGCCGCAGCGACATCAATGCTATCCAGGCGCTGCTGCTGTTCAACATCGGCAATTCCGAGCTGACCGCCGGCGAACTGCGCTCGCGCGGCTACTATCTCGGCTCCAACGTCTCCTACAATCTGAAGAAGCTGGTCGATCTCGGTTTCATCAACCACCAGCGTTCGCGCATCGACCGCCGCTCGGTCCGCGTCAGCCTGACGCCGAAGGGCCAGGAAGTCGCCGAAGTGGTGGCCGGGCTCTACGACCGCCATGTCGGCTCGATCGAGCAGGTCGGCGGCATCAACACCGAAGAGTTCAAGCAGATGAACCGCGCTTTGCAGCGCCTCGACCGCTTCTGGAACGACACGATCGCTTACAGGATGTAAGCGCTGCGCCGATATTGCTGATCCGGCGCCGGCTTGCCGCCGCGCGGCCGGCGGCAGCGGCAAACGAGCAACACTCTTCAAGCAAAGCCCACGCCGGCGACGGCGCGGGCTTTCTTTTTGGTAGTCGTCACGGCTACGCGTTCGCCGCGGTCACGCTAACGCCATAATCCAGTGAAAATCCGGATGATGAACTGACCGTCAAGCCGGATGCCGCTTGCCGGCGCCCATATTCCTTCCATTGCATTCAGGACAGGGGCGGCGGGGGATTATGGTTGGCCATTTGTTAACAATGGCCGCCATAGAATCCGGATGAAATTCGTCCGTTGTCGAAACGCAGGATCGATGTCTGGAATGTCCATGAAAACAACTCGCCGCTTCTTCCTCTCCGGTGCGGGCGCAATCGCCGCAACCGCATTCGCGGGCGCCGCCAGCGCCCAGGACGTGATCGGCGATATCCTCAAATCGTCGCGCCGCGGCAACTGGGACGACACGTTCGACGCCCGTGCCAGCGAAGGCGGCAAGGTCGCCTCGAACCTGCCGATCTTCTCGCCGCAGACGGTCTCCTACATCGAGCAGGCGGTCGGACGCTATCAGGGCATCGTCGCTCAGGGCGGCTGGCCGATCGTTCCGGCGACCAAGAAGCTGAAACTCGGCGTCGTCGACGCGGACGTCGAGGTGCTGCGCAAGCGGCTGATGATTGCGGGCGACCTGTCGCTGAACGCCGGCATTTCGCCGGCCTTCGACACCTATGTCGACGGCGCGGTCAAGCGCTTCCAGGCCCGCCACGGCCTGCCGTCCGACGGCGTTCTCGGCCAGTATTCCTATGCCGCGATGAACGTGTCGGCGCCTGTCCGCCTCGGCCAGCTCGAGACCAATCTGGTCCGGCTGCGCAGCATGTCGGGCGATCTCGGCTATCGCTATGTGATGGTCAACATCCCGGCCGCGCAGATCGAGGCGGTCGAAAACGGCCGCGTCGTGCTGCGCCACACCGCGATCGTCGGCAAGATCGACCGTCAGACGCCGATCCTCAATTCCAAGATCAACGAGGTCATCGTCAATCCTTACTGGAATGCGCCGGAATCGATCGTCCGCAAGGACATCATCCCGCTGATGCGGAAGAATCCGCAATATCTGGCCGAAAACAGCATCCGCATCCTCGGACCGGACGGCAACGAGATGGATCCGACGACAATAGACTGGAACACGGAGGACGCGGCGAAATTCCGCTTCCGTCAGGATCCCGGCGCCGGCAACGCCATGGCTTCGGTCAAGATCAACTTCCCCAATCCGCATGCCGTCTATATGCACGACACGCCGCAGCAGAGCCTGTTCTCCAAGCTGATGCGCTTCGATTCGTCGGGCTGCGTGCGCGTCCAGAACGTGCGCGACCTGGTCACTTGGCTGCTGCGCGGCACCGAAGGCTGGGACCGCCAGCGCTTCGAGCAGACGATCAAGAGCGGCGAGAGCACGCCCGTGCAGCTTGCCGATCCGGTGCCGGTCTACTTCACCTATGTCTCGGCCTGGTCGACGGGCGATGCGGTGGTGCACTTCCGCGACGACATCTACGCCCGCGACGGCGTCGACGAGCTGCAGATTTCCTCCGCGCTCTGAGCGTTCGGAAAATTCAAAGAAAAAGCCGCCTCCGGGCGGCTTTTTTGTGCGCGTTTTCTCCCCCTTTGCGGGGGAGAAAACCTACTCCGCCGCAACCGGAAACTCCTCGCGCTGCGGCAGCACATGGACCGTCGCGCCGTGCTCCGCATCCGGCTCGTCGGCCTGGTTCGGCTTCACCAGCCAGCGGAACAGCCGCGCCGTGCCGATCGCCGCGTCGTCCATGATCGTGTAGAAGGACGGCACGAACACCAGCGACAGAAGCGTCGAGACCAGCAGCCCGCCGACCACTGCGATCGCCATCGGCGCGCGGAACTCGCCGCCATCGCCGAGCGCGAGTGCGGCCGGGATCATGCCCGCCGACATGGCGATCGTGGTCATCACGATCGGCCGGGCGCGCTTGCGGCCGGCGTCGATGATCGCCTCGGCCCGCGGCACGCCCTGCTTTGCCTCCTCGACCGCGAAGTCGACCAGCATGATGGCGTTCTTGGTGACGATGCCCATCAGCATCAATATGCCGATCACCACCGGCATCGACACCGCCGAATTGGTCAGCCACAGCGCGGCAACCACTCCGCCGATCGCCAGCGGCAGCGAGCCCAAAATGGTGAAGGAGTGGAACACCGAGCCGAACAGCAGGATCAGCACCACCAGCACCAACATGATGCCGGTGCCCATGGCGGTGGCGAAGCCGGCGAACACCTCGCCCATGATCTCGGCGTCGCCGGTCTCTTGGATGCGTGTGCCCGCAGGCATGTCCTTGACTTCCGGCAGCGCCCAGACGATGCCGAGCCCCTCGCTGAGCTCGGCGCCCTGCGCCATGTCGGCGCCGATAACCACGCGCCGCTCGCGATTGAAGCGGGCGATCGAGGACGGCCCCTGCCCGAAGCGGATTTCCGCGACCGAGGCCAGCGGCACCGAAACGCCTGACGCGGTCGGCACCGGAAGCTGGCTGACCACGGAAAGGTCGTCGCGCGCCGCCTCGTTCAGCTGGACGCGGATCGGGATCTGTCGGTCGCCGACGGTGAACTTCGCCAGATTGGCGTCGATGTCGCCCATCGTGGCGATGCGCAGCGTCTCGGCGATCGTCGCCGTCGAAATGCCGAGTTCGGCAAGCCTCTCATGGTCCGGAACGACGATCACTTCCGGCCGGTCGAGCGCGGCATTGGAGCTGACCGCGCGGAATTTCCCGGTCGCCGTCATGGCGCTCTGGATCTTGCGCGCCTGCTCGTCGAGCACTGCGCCGTCCGTTCCCATCACGCCGAGAGCAAGCGCACGCTCGCCGCGGTCGTTGACGAAATAGGCGCGGACATCGGGAACCGTCTCCATCTTGCGGAGCAGGATTTCCTCGATCTCGTGCTGCGGCACGTCGCGCTCGGACTTGTGCTTCAGGTCGGCGACCACCGTCGCTCGGCGCGTCTCCAGCGTGCCGGTCGGGCTCGCGCCGCCGATCACATAGACGTTCTCGACCTCGGAAACCTCGCGCATCAGCTTGGTCACCTCGTCGGTCGCCAGGCGCGTGTCTTCCAGCCGGCTGCCGGGCGGCAGCTCGACCGAGAACACGATGCGGCTCGCATCCTCGCGCGGAATGAAGCCGGACGGCAGGAACCCGATCGCGTAGATCGAGCCGGCGAAGAAGGCGATGCCTGCGGCGAGCGTCAGCCAGCGGAAGCGCAGCGTCATCTTCAGGAAGGCGACATAGGCCCGCATGACAATGCCCGGCTTGGGCTCGGCATGGCCGTGGCCGCGCAGGAAATAGGCCGCCATCATCGGCGTGATCAGTCGCGCCACCAGCAGCGAGAAGAACACGGCGACGGCGACCGTCAGGCCGAACTGCTTGAAATACTGGCCGGCAATGCCGCCCATGAAGGAGACCGGCGCGAACACCGCCATGATGGTCGCAGAAATCGCGATGACGGCGAGGCCGATCTCGTCGGCCGCCTCCAGCGAGGCGCGATAGGGCGACTTGCCCATCTTGACGTGGCGCACGATGTTCTCGATCTCGACGATGGCGTCGTCGACGAGGATGCCAACCACCAGCGTGATGCCGAGCAGGCTCACCAGGTTGAGCGAGAAGCCCATCATGTCGAGCGCCCAGAAGGTCGGGATGATCGACAGCGGCAGCGCGGCAGCGGCAACGAGGGTGGCGCGGAAATCGCGCAGGAACAGCAAGACGACGATGACCGAGAGCGCCGCGCCTTCGAGCAGCATTTCCATCGCCGAATCGTAATTGCCTTCGGTGTAGGTTACCGAATCGTCGACCTTGGTGATCTGCACGTCGGGATAGGTCTTCTGGAGATCGGCGATCGCCGCCGTCGCGCGCTCATTGACCTCGACGTCGCTCTCGCCCTTGCCCCGGAAGATGCCGAACGACACCACCGTCTGGCTGTTCACCCTGGCGAAGGATTTCGGTTCCTCCCAGGAATCGCTGACCGTCGCGATGTCGGTGAGCTTGACCTTGCGGTCTCGCGCCAGCGGGATTTCGAGCGCTTCGAGGTCGGCGATCTTCTTGGCGCCGCCGAGCGTGCGGATCGACTGGTCGCGGTTGCCGAAATCGGCGCTGCCGCCTGTCATGTCGGCATTGACCGAACGCAGCGCGCGGTTCACATCGCCGGCCGTTACGCCGAGCGAATTCAGCCGGTCCGGGTCGATCTCGACCTTGATCTCGCGCGTCACGCCGCCATAGCGGTCGACGCGCGCGACGCCTTTCAGGCCTTGCAGCTTGCGGATGACGGTGTCGTCGACGAACCACGAAAGCTCTTCAATGGTCATGGCCGGAGCGGAGACGGCATAGGTCAGGATCGCCTGGCCCTCGACGTCGACGCGGTTCACGACCGGCTCGTCGGAAGTCGCCGGCAGGTCGGAGCGGATGCGCTCGACCGCGTCCTTGACGTCGTTGACGGCGGTCTGTGTGTCGACTTCGAGGCGGAATTCGACCGTCGTCTGCGAATTGCCCTCAGTGATCGTCGAGATGACGTTCTTGACGCCGGAAATGTTGGCGACCGCGTCCTCGACGCGTTTTGTCACCTGCGTCTCCAACTCGCTCGGCGCGACGCCCGGATCGGTGACCGTGACGTTGACCAGCGGCACATCGATGTTGGGAAAACGGGTGATCGGCAGATTCGCGAAACTCATCAGGCCGAGCACGACCAGCACGATGAAGAGCAGGATCGCGGGAAGCGGGTTGCGGATCGACCAGGCGGAGAAATTCATGGCTGGATGGCTCCCGTCTCATCGGCGCGCACCGGCGTCACCATGTCGCCGTCGGCGACGAAGGTGCCCGCGCGCGAAACCACTTCCTGGCCTTCCTCAACACCGGAAACGACCTCGACGAAGCCGTCGTCACGCATGCCGAGATCCACCGGCGCGGTCGCGATCTTGCCGTCGGTGACCAGTTGCAGGAAGGCTTTCTCGCCGCGGAAGATCACCGCCGACGCCGGCACCGCGACTGCATCGCTGCGCCTCGTCTCGACCTCGCCTCGCGCGAAACTGCCGGCGCGGGCCTCGCTGCCGGCGTCAAGCGTGATGCGGATCGAGCCCAGCCGCGACTTGCTGTCGATCTCGGGCGAAATCCGGCGGATCTTGCCGCCAATCGCCTTGTCTGAACCGGCAAGCGATATCTCCGCCCTCATGTCTTTCGAGAGCTTCGGCAGCACCGTCTCGGCGACGGTCGCCGCAAGCTCGAATTCCGAACCGATGGCTATCCGGAACAGTGGGCCGCTGCCGGCTGAAACGACGCCGCCCAAAGTGGCGTCGCGGGCGAGAACCAGTCCGTCGGCGGGCGCCCTCACCTCGGTCTTTTCGATCTGCAGCAGAACGTTCTTCTCCTGCGCGTCGATGACGCCGAGTTGCGCCTGCGAGGCGGCAAGCGCCTTCTGCGCCGAAACCAGCTTGGCGTTGGCGCTGTCGAAGGCGTGCCGCGCATTGTCGAGCTGCGCCTGCGTGGCGACGCCCTTCTTCTGGAGCGCCCTCGCCCGTTCGAGCGCATCCTTCGCCTGGCTGACGCCGACTTCGGCATCGCCGATCTGGGCATTCATCTGCGCGATGTTGGCCTCGGCCTGGGCGCGGCTCGCCTGCATCTGCGCAAGCTGTGTGTCGAGCGCGGAGCGGTCGAGAACGGCGAGCACGTCGCCCTTCTTCACCATGTCGCCCTCGTCGGCGTTCAGCGCCGTCACCGTCAGGCCATTGAGATCGGTGCCCGCGGCGGCTTCCTCGCGCGGCAATATCGTTCCGGTGACGGATAGCGTCTCGACCAGCTCGCGCCGCTCGGCCCGCGTCACGCGGATCGAGGGCGGCGTCTGCACGACGGCCGGCTCGGCTTCGCTCGCGGCAAAGGAGGTCGGGGCGAATCCGACAACAGCGGCTGCGCCGGCAAGCAGCACGCCAAGGGAAACGGCAATAACGGCATTACGCGACATGGGAATTCAACCAGGTTGGCATGAGGGTTCGAAGGCCGCCTATTCGGCGGCCGGAGTGCTTTTGGTTGGCCGGAGCATGCCTTCGAGCATGGCGCGAAGGGCGATTTCGAGCTTGTCGAGCGGCACACCGCGGGCCGGCAAATCATTGATCGCCATGCCCTCGCCGATCGACATCAGGACCGCCATCAGGATCGGAAGCTCGACCGGCGGATTGATCTCGCCCTGTGCAATCGCCTCCGCGATAAGCGGCTCGATCATCGCGGCCACTTCGCCCTTGTGCCCGTCGACGGTCGCGCGGATCGCCTCGTTGCGCATGGATTCGGAGCGCATCTCGGCAAACAGCGGGGCGCTGCCCTTCATGCTCGTATGAGTGATATGCGCCATCGCGCCTGCGACCAGCCCGTCGATGGCGGATGTCGCATCACGCAACGCCCCGAAGCAGGTCATGTCGTCCTGGCGGTCAGCCTCGCAAATCGCCTCGACGATCGCTTCCTTCGACGGGAAATAGCGATAGAGAGCGCCCGGGCTCATGCCGACTTCGGCGCAGATCTGCTGCATTGACGCGCCTTGGAAGCCGGAACGCACGAAGCATGTCTTCGCCGCCTCCAGAATGCGCTGGATCTGCTGGTCGCGGCGTTCGGCGCGCGACAGCAATTCGCCGTCCATGGCCTCGCCGCCCGGCTGGCTCTCGGTATTGGATAGTTCTTCCATTTTCTCTTCCCGCAGAAAGCGAACGTTCGCTCTCATTTAATGCGAATGATCGTTCTCCCTTTATGCGAACGATCATTCGCAGTCAATGGAACGGTAGATTCATGCTGACAAATGGCGTGCGACATGGCGGCGCATGGGGCACAGCGGCCTGACAAACTCGGTGGCATTTATATCGCAGAGGCCTTCGCCGGCAGCACAAGCCACTTTCAGAAAGCCGATTGCACTTCTCAGAAAATTGATCTTAATATGCAACTGATTGTAATATGCAATCATTATCTCTGGAGAGGGTACGGCCATGCTGCTGCGAGGACAAACCGCGATCGTCTATGGTGGCAGCGGTGCAATCGGCGGGGCAGCGGCAGCGGCGTTCGCCCGCGAGGGTGCAAAGGTCTTTCTTGTCGGGCGCACCTTACAAAAACTCGAGGCGGGAGCGCAGGAGATCGTCAGGCAGGGCGGCGTCGCTAAAGTCGCGGTCCTCGATGTGCTCGACGAGCGGGCGGCCGAACACCATGCCCAAGCCGTGGCAAGAGAGACGGGCGGCATCGATATCGCCCTCAACGCCGTGGGCTTTCCCCACATACAGGGGACGCCACTGGCAGAGCTTTCTCTCGCCGACTTCATGCTTCCGGTCGAGAGCTACGCAAAGGCGGTCTTCATCACTGCCAAGGCAGCATCGCGCTTCATGGCGCAAAAAGGCTCGGGTGTCGTCATGAACATATCGACGCCGGGATCACGTCTGCCCGGCATTGGCTATCTCGGCTATGGCGCGGCCTGTGCGGTCACGGAAGGTATGACCCGGCTGCTGGCCGCTGAACTCGCGCCGCGCGGCATTCGTGTCGTTTGTCTGCAGCCCCACGCTATTCCGGAGGCGCTGACAAAGGGCTCGCACAGCAGGCAAGTCTTCCAGCCCGCGGCCGATCGCGCCGGCATGACCGTTGAGGAAATGCTTCAAGGGGCGGCGGAAGGAACACTGCTCAAGCGGCTTCCGACACTCGGCGAGGTGGCGGATGTCGCAGCGTTCATGGCATCCGACCGTGCCCGCGCAATGACCGGCGCCGTCGTAAACATGACTTGCGGGGCCTTGGTCGACTAGGAGGAGGCCTCAGCACTACAGTATCACCCTCGCAGCGCCTACCCGAACTTGCCCGTCCGCGGAAAACCCTTCGGGGCAAGACGACCGGCGGAGGCGCGCGAGCCCATCCATTCGATCAGTTCCTCGCGCGTCTTCAGGAAGGTGCGGCCGGCCGAATCCTGCCAGCTCAGGCCGGCATCCATGGCGAACAGCTTTACGTCGAGAACGCCGCCATCCTTGTATTTCTGCAGGCGAACGCCCTTGCCGCGGCCCATTTCCGGCACGTCGGCCAGCGGGAAGACAAGCATCTTGCGGTTTTCGCCGACGATGGCGATGTGATCGCCGGCAACCGGCACGCAGCGCTGCGCCTCGTCAGGCGCGCGCACATTCATCACCTGCTTGCCCTTTCGGGTGTTGGCCGCGACCTCGGCCTCGGGCACGACGAAGCCGTTGCCGTCATGGCTGACCAGCAGCAGCTTGCGCCCCGGATTGTGGACGAAGGCGGTGACGATGTCCTGGTCGTTGTCCATGTCGACGATGATGCGGATCGGCTCGCCATGGCCGCGCCCGCCCGGCAGCCGGTCGGCGCCGATCGTGTAGAACTTGCCGCCGGTGGTGAAGACGATGATCTTGTCGGTGGTCTGGGCCGGGAAAGCCAGCTTCAGGCTGTCGCCTTCCTTGAAGGTCAGCTGCGACAGGTCGGCGAGGTGCCCCTTCATCGCGCGCAGCCAGCCCTTGGCTGACACAACCACCGTCACCGGCTCCTTCTCCACCATGGCGTGGTGGATGTCCGTCAGGTCGTGGTCGGGCGCATCGGCGAAGGTCGTTCGGCGCTTGCCGAGCGGAGTGTGCGAGCCGAACTTGTCGCGCACCTTCTCGACTTCCCAGCGGATCGTCTTCCACTGCTTGGCGTCGGAAGCGAGCAGCCCTTCGATCTGCGCTTTCTCCGCCGTCAGGCCGTCGAATTCCTTGCGGATCTCGAACTCCTCCAGCTTGCGCAAGGCGCGCAGCCGCATGTTCAGGATCGCCTCGGCCTGATTGTCGGTCAGCTCCCAGCGGGCCATCATGACCTGCTTGGGCTCGTCCTCCTCGCGGATGATCCTGATCACCTCATCAATGTTGAGGTAGGCAATCAGGTAGCCGGCGAGGATTTCCAGCCGGCGCTCGATCTCGCCGAGGCGGTGGCGCGAGCGGCGCAGCAGAACATCGCGGCGATGCTCCAGCCATTCCTGCAGCACGCTTTTCAGCGACAGCACGTTCGGCACCTTGCCGCGCGACAGCACGTTCATGTTGAGGGGGAATCGGCTTTCAAGCTCGGTCAGCTTGAACAGCGATTCCATCAGAAGCGCGGGGTCGACGCTGCGGCTCTTCGGCACCAGGACGAGGCGGATGTCTTCCGCGCTCTCGTCGCGGACATCCTCCAGCAGCGGCAGCTTGCGGGCGATCAGAAGCTCGGCGATCTTCTCGATCAGCCGCGCCTTCTGCACCTGGTAGGGAATTTCGGTGACGACGATGTTCCAGGTGCCCCTGCCCTGGTCCTCGGTCTCGTAGCGCGCCCGCACGCGAAAGCCGCCGCGGCCGGTCTTGTAGGCCTCGACGATCGATTCCCAGCTGTCGACGATGATGCCGCCGGTCGGGAAATCCGGGCCGCGCACCATGTTTTCGTCCGCATCGTCCGGATGAGGCTCCTTGGTCATCAGGTCCTCGACAGTCGCGTCGGGATGATCGATCAGATGGAGAGCGGCCTTGCAGAGTTCGGCAGCGTTGTGCGGCGGGATCGATGTCGCCATGCCGACCGCGATACCGGACGAGCCGTTGGCCAAGAGATTCGGGAAAGCGCCGGGCAGGACCACCGGCTCTTCGTCTTCCTCATTGTAGGTGGGGCGGAAGTCGACGGCGTCCTCTGTGATGCCGGCGAGCAGTTCGGTCGCCACCTCGGTCATGCGCGCCTCGGTGTAGCGCATGGCTGCGGCGAAGTCGCCGTCGATATTGCCGAAATTCCCCTGCCCGTCGACCAGCGGGTAGCGCACAGCGAAATCCTGGGCGAGCCGCACCAGCGCGTCGTATATCGACTGGTCGCCGTGCGGGTGGAACTTGCCCATCACCTCGCCGACGATGCGGGCGCATTTGGCGAAACCCTGGTCGGGGTTCAGCCGCAGGAGCCGCATGGCGTGCATGATGCGGCGATGGACCGGCTTCAGCCCGTCTCGCACATCCGGCAGCGCCCGGTGCATGATGGTCGACAGCGCATAGGCGAGATAGCGCTCTTCGAGCGCCTTTTTCAGATCGACCGGTTCTATTGCGTCGCCACCGCCGGACCCCGGCGGCAAAAGCCCTTTTCCCATGGCGTGCAGTTAGCTTAGCCGGCGATTCGCGGCAAGAGGAGGCTTGCCGGAACGGTCCTTTCACCGTGCGCCAAGCGCCAATCTTGCCTTTTTCCGCGAATTTCGACCAATGTGCTGCGATGCGCCTTCATCCGGTCCGGATGATACGCGACAGAGAGGCGCAACAAGATTCAAAGACCAGTTTCAGGGAACATTCCGATGACCATTTGCCGTCACGTACTCCATAAGCTCACCGTTTCGACATTCCTTCTGGCGATCCCGTTTCACGCTGCCTATGCGCAGGACGCCAATGCCGTCGCCGAGCGCTTCAAGAAGGTGCTGGCGGATCAGGGCATGAACTTCACCTGGACCGGCGTCAGCGGCGACACATCATCGCTGGCTCTCGAAGGTGTAACCTTCGCCCCAGCAGGCCAGGCCGAGCCTGTGGCGCTGGGCAGGGTCACCTTCGACGGCATCACCGAACAGGATGGCGGCTACCGGATCGAAACGATCACGACCGAGCCGTACAGCACAACGGAAGAAGGAATGACATTCGATATCAGCGCCGCGACTTTTACCGGCCTGACGCTTCCGCCCGAGGGCGAGACCGACCCGGTCGCCGCGATGGCGATGTATGAGGGTATGGAAATAGCCAGTATCAGCGCCAAGCTGGCCGACAAGACCCTGTTCTCGCTCGACAGTCTCTCGTTCGACATCACTCCGCCGGCCGAAGGCGCCGCCCTCGAATTCACCGGCTCCGCCGAGAAATTCACAGCCGACCTCAGCATAGCCGAGGATCCGCAAGCCAAGAAGGTCATCGAAGCGCTGGGCTATCAGACCATCAGCGGCAATTTCGAGATGGCGGGATCCTGGCAGCCGAGCGACGGCCGCATGGGGCTGACGCAGTACGACATCACCGTCGACGACGCCGGCACGCTGGGCTTCACCTTCGATCTCGGCGGCTATACGCCGGCCTTCCTGAAATCGCTGCAGGAGATGCAGAAGAAGATGGCCGAACAGCCGGCCGGCGCCGACAATTCGGCGCAGGGCCTGGCCATGCTCGGCCTGATGCAGCAGCTGACCTTCCATGCCGCCAATATCCGTTTCGACGACGATTCGCTGACCGGCAAGGTGCTGGATTATGTCGCCGAGCAGCAGAACATGAAGCCCGAGGACATCGCCAACCAGGCCAAGGCGATCGTGCCGTTCCTGACCGCACAGCTCAACAACCCGGAACTGTCGGCCGAGATCACCGCCGCGGTCGGCAAATTCCTCGACGATCCGCAAAGCATCGAAATCGTGGCTGCGCCGCCGGCGCCGGTCCCCTTCGCGCTGATCGCGGCCGGCGCAATGTCGACGCCGCTCGACCTGCCCAAGACGCTCGGCGTAAAGGTCATGGCAAACGACGGCGAATAGGCCGTTCGTAAACGCTCAAGAAAAAGCCCGGCTCTGCAGCCGGGCTTTTTTCTTTCCAATAAAACGCTTGCGCGGATTTCCTAATCCGATTTCTTGGGCGTCGCCACGCGCAACTCCAGTTCGCGCAATTGCTGCGGGGTGGCCGGCGACGGCGCGCTCATCAGCAGATCTTGTGCTTGCTGGTTCATCGGGAACATCGTCACCTCGCGCAAATTCTTCGCCCCGACCAGCAGCATGACGACGCGGTCGATGCCGGCCGCCATGCCGCCATGCGGCGGCGCGCCATACTGGAAGGCGCGATAGAGCCCGCCGAAGCGCTCCTCGACGATTTCACGCGAAAGCCCGACCATCTCGAACGCCTTCACCATGGTTTCGGGCAGATGGTTGCGGATGCCGCCCGAGGCGATCTCGAAGCCGTTGCAGACCATGTCGTACTGAAACGCCTTGATGCCGAGCGGCTCCCGGCCGGTCAGCGCGTCGATGCCACCCTGAGGCATGGAGAACGGGTTGTGCGCGAAGTCGATCTTCTTCTCGTCCTCGTTCCATTCGAAGAACGGGAAGTCGACGATCCAGCACAGTTCGAAGCGGTCGCGGTCGACGAGGTTCAGCTCCTCCCCGGCGCGGGTGCGTGCGGCGCCGGCGAACGACACGAACTTCTTTGGGTCGCCGGCAACGAAGAATGCGGCGTCGCCCTCGCCCAGGCCGAGCTGGACGCGGATGGCCTCGGTCCGCTCCTCGCCGATATTCTTTGCGATCGGCCCGGCGCCTTCGAGCTTTTCGCCCTCCTTGCGCCAGAAGATATAGCCCAATCCCGGCTGACCCTCACCCTGCGCCCACGAATTCATGCGGTCGCAGAACGCCCGAGAGCCGCCGGTCTTTGCCGGAATTGCCCAGACTTCTGCCTTGGGGTCGCCAGCCAGAATGCCCGCGAACACCTTGAAGCCCGACCCGCGGAAATGTTCGGACACGTCGTCCATGACGATCGGGTTGCGCAGATCCGGCTTGTCGGTGCCGTATTTGCGCATCGCGACATCGAAAGGAATGCGCGGGAAATCCTGCGTCACCGGCTTGCCGTCGGCAAACGCCTCGAAGACGCCTCGCATCACCGGTTCCATGGTCTGGAGCACGTCTTCCTGCTCGATAAAGCTCATTTCGAGGTCGAGCTGGTAGAACTCGCCCGGCAGCCGGTCCGCGCGGGGGTCTTCATCCCGGAAGCAGGGTGCGATCTGGAAATAGCGGTCGAAGCCGGAGACCATGATCAGCTGCTTGTATATTTGCGGCGCCTGCGGCAGCGCGTAGAAATTGCCGGGATGGATGCGGCTCGGCACCAGGAAATCGCGCGCGCCCTCCGGGCTCGATGCCGTCAGGATCGGCGTCGAGAATTCGGTGAAGCCAGCATCTGTCATCCGCGCACGCATCTCGGCGATGATTTTCGTCCTGGCCACGATGTTCTTGTGCAGCGTGTCGCGCCGAAGATCGAGGAAGCGGTATTTGAGGCGGATGTCCTCGGGATAGTCCGGTTCGCCGAACACCGGCAGCGGCAGTTCCTTCGAGGCCGACAGAACTTCGATCTCGCGCGCGAAAATCTCGATCTCGCCGGTCGGCAGGTTCGGGTTGACGGTGTCGGCCATGCGCGCCTTGACCTCGCCGTCGACGCGGATCACCCATTCCCCGCGGACGGTTTCGGCGACCTTGAATGCCGGCGAATCTGGATCGGCGACGATCTGCGTCAGGCCGTAATGGTCGCGCATGTCGATGAACAGCAGGCCGCCATGGTCGCGAACGCGGTGGACCCAGCCCGAAAGCCGGACGCTCTGCCCGACATCGGACTTTCTCAACTGGGCGCAGTTATGGCTGCGGTAACGGTGCATGATCGAAATCCGGTCCGGAAATGTTGGAGTGGTCGCACCGGCGCGGCGTCGCGCCCGGCTCGAAAATTCGCGCGAAAAGCGCATGGGAGGCCCTGTTTGTCAAGGCAAAGCAGCGGAACGCCGCTAAAGCCTCAGTCCCGTGATGCTGCGGCCGTGAACGACCGCGACGATCAGCACGTGATCGGGATGCTCCTTGTAGATCACGACATGGCTGCCATGCTCGTGCCGCCGCAAACCAGCCCGGATCGTGTCCGACAACCGCCCCATATGCGGGTTGTCGGCAATCAGCTCAAAACATCTTTCGAAGCTGAACTGATATTCGACGGCTTGCGGGCGTCCAAACCGTGCGACGCCATACAGATAAATGTCGAGTAGATCCTCGTCAGCCTGGTCGGAAACCTGATACTCACCCATTCGTCCGGCCACGCAGGCCGGCTATACGGTCCCCCTCAGCGATCCTTTCCGCAAAAGTCCGCTTACTGACGCCGCCGTTCAGGCCCGCATCGACGATGCGGCGAAGCTCCTCCAGCCGCGCTTCGTTGCGGCGTTCGCGGTCGCGGCGGATGAGATCGCGTACATAATCGCTCGAACTCGCATATTCGCCATCTTCGACCTGCATCTCGACCCATTCCTTCATCGGATCGGGCAGGGAAACGGTCATTGTGGCCATGGCAAGTTCTCCTTCACAAAAATCATATAGAAAATGTGAAAATTTCACAAGATCGACTGGACCAGCAAGCGCGCCAATTGGTGCATCGCCACCCCTGCCGCTTCAGCCTATAGAGGAACCTGATACTTCTTTGCTCGTGGCTTCATGTCATCTCTCCGCCCGCTGATCCCCCTCCTCATCGCCGCGGGCATCCTTCTCGGCGGCAACGGGCTGCAAGGCACGCTGATCGCGCTTCGCGGCGCCTCGGAAGGCTTTTCCTCCTCGACGATCGGCTTCATGGGCACCGCCTATTTCGCGGGCTTCCTGCTCGGCTGCGTATTCATCACCCGCATCATGAAGGCGGTAGGCCATGTCCGCTCGTTCTCGGCGCTCGCCGCGATCGCTTCCGCCGGCACTTTGCTGCTCGTCCTGGTCATCGATCCGGTTATGTGGTCGGCGGTGCGCTTCGCCTCGGGCTTCTGCTTCGCCGGCCTGTTCACCATCATGGAAAGCTGGCTGAACTCCGGCGTGTCCAACCACGACCGCGCCCGCGTTCTGGCGCTCTACCGCATCATCGACATAGGCTCGGTCACCGGCGCGCAGTTCCTGATCCCGGTCTTCGGCGCCGACGGCTTCGCCATCTTCGCCATCATGTCGATCCTGATAACGCTGTCCCTGGTGCCGGTCTCGCTCGGCGACCGCTCCAACCCGACGCCGCCAGAAAGCGTGAAGCTCGATCTCGCACGGGTCTGGCGCATTTCGCCGCTCGGCTGCATCGGCTGCATTGCGGTCGGCGTCACCAACAGCTCCTTCCGCACGCTCTCGCCGGTCTATGCCGAGCAGATCGGCATGAACGTCACCAACGTGGTGACCTTCGTCAGCGCCGGCATCATCGGTGGCGCCATCATCCAGTACCCCCTTGGCTACCTGTCAGACCTCTGGGACCGGCGCATGGTGCTCCTGCTGACGACGATCGGCGCGCTCGCCTCGGCGCTGGCCCTGGTCTTCTTCGCCGGCAGCGATCCGCTCACCAATTTCGTCATCGTCTTCATATTCGGCTCCTTCGCCATGCCGCTTTTCTCGCTTTCGGCGGCCCATGCCAACGACCGCGCCGGCAAGGGCGAGTTCGTCCTGGTGAATGCGGCCCTGATGCTTTTCTATTCCTTCGGCGCAATCGGCGGCCCGATCTCGGCGTCGTGGGGCATGCAGAATTTCGGCGCGCACTCTCTGTTCATCTTCACCGCGCTGGTCTACGCGGTCCTGATCTTCATCATCCTCTACCGCATGCTGGTGCGCTCGGCCGTGCCCGCATCCAAGCGCGGCCGCTTCATCGCGCTGCTCCGCACCTCCACTATTTTTGCCCGGCTCGCCCGGCGCAATGGCGGCGGCGACAAGCCCGCGGATTAGCCGCAAAACGGCGGTTGCGCTTGACGAAAGCCTCCGCGGCTGAAATGGAGACAGACCCATTTTTGAAGCCAAAGAGCCTTCATGCACGTCATAAAGACCCAGAACGAACTCGAAACGGCCATCGCCGCGCTCGAAAAGTCGAGCTTCGTGACCGTCGACACCGAATTCATCCGCGAAACCACCTACTGGCCCGAGCTCTGCCTGATCCAGATGGCGGCCCCCGGCGTCAGCGCTCTGGTCGATCCGCTTTCGCTCGATATCGATCTCGCCCCGTTCTTTGCGCTGATGGCCAACGAAGCGGTCACCAAGGTGTTTCATGCCGCGCGCCAGGACATCGAGATCGTCTTCCATCTCGGCGGGCTCCTTCCCCATCCGGTTTTCGACACCCAGGTAGCAGCCATGGTCTGCGGCTTCGGCGACAGCGTGTCCTACGACCAGCTGGTGCAGCGCATCACTGGGGCGCATCTCGACAAGTCGTCGCGCTTCACCGACTGGCGCCACCGGCCGCTGTCGGACAAGCAGCTCGAATACGCGCTGGCCGACGTTACCCACCTCATTGAGGTCTATCAGCACCTGAAGACGCAGCTCGAGCGCGACAACCGCGCCCATTGGCTGAACGAGGAAATGGAGATCCTGACCTCGCGCGAGACCTACGACCCGCATCCCGACGATGCCTGGAAGCGCCTGAAGATGCGGCTGAGAAAGCCGGTCGAACTTGCCGTAGTGCAGGCCGTCGCGGCCTGGCGCGAACGCGAGGCGCGCGACCGCAACGTGCCGCGTGGCCGCGTGCTCAAGGACGACGCCATCTACGAGGTGGCCCAGCAGCAGCCTCGCGACGCCGCGGCTTTGGCCAGGCTGCGCACCGTGCCAAAAGGCTGGGAGCGCTCGTCGACGGCGACCGCGCTGCTCGAAGTGGTCAACGCCGCGCTCACAATGCCGAAGGAAGAAATGCCCAAGCTGCCGCGCTTCGTGCAGGCCCCGGAGGGCACCAGCGCCGCCGCCGAGCTGTTGAAGGTGCTGCTGCGCCAGGTCGCCGAACAGGAAGGCGTGGCGGCGAAGGTTCTCGCCTCGGGCGACGACATCGACCGCATCGCCGCCGAAGGCGAAGCCGCCGACGTTCCGGCCATGCATGGCTGGGGCCGCGGAG
>NZ_AHAM01000126.1 GCF_000236565.1 Mesorhizobium alhagi CCNWXJ12-2
TCGTCATTGACGATGACGCCGTCGCGCAAAATGCCGTCATGGCCGTGACTGGTAAAAGGGTCGAGCGCGGCGTCTGTGATGATGCCGATTTCTGGAACGGCGGCCTTGATGGCCCTTGTGGCGCGGTTAATAACGTTTTCCGGGTCGAGAATGTGCGAGCCGGTCTGGTCGCGCCGGTCGATTTCGATGTTCGGGAAGGTGGCGATCGCCGGGATGCCGAGCTTCGCCGCGCGCTCGGCTTCCTTCACGGCAAGGTCGAGCGTCAGGCGGTAAACACCCGGCATCGCGGGGATTTCTTCCCGGCGGTTTTCGCCTTCTATGACGAAGATCGGCCAGATCAGATCGTCCACCGTCAGCCGGTTTTCCTGGACCAGCCTGCGCGACCAGTCGGCCTTGCGCATGCGGCGCAGGCGGCGGCTGCCGGTGATTTCGTCGACCGAGCGGCTGCCGGCGGGCCTTGCGGGGGTGAATCTGTTCATCAGTGATCTCCGGATGCCGGTTTCTAGCATGGCCAGGCGTTCATCACCAATGCGGCAGCTTGTGCCAGCCGCTATCGCGGCGCCGTTGCCCGGAACGCGGTTTCCTTCGCTCTGGCCGGTCACGACAGCTCTTGCTTGATAGAGCGCGTCGAGATTTTGCGCTGAGGCAGGGCCTGCCAGGGACTAAAGGACGCCCCAGACAATCATCCAGGCAATGCGCAAGATATCAAGCATACCCCTCCCCTCCAAACTGCCATTGACGCATCGGTCCGCCCTCCTTTAGCACTGAACCCCGACCAGGCTCGCAAAGGACTTTTGCAACGATGGATTTTGGCGGCGGCGATGAGATCCGTTTCGAGCGGAGCGGCAAGGCCGGCATCGTCACGCTGACCCGCCCGAAGGCGCTGAACGCCGTCACCCACCGCATGGTCCGGGCGTTGAGCGCGGCGCTTGCGGCGTGGGAAGCCGATCCAGGCGTGGCGGGGGGGGGGATCAAGG
>NZ_AHAM01000125.1 GCF_000236565.1 Mesorhizobium alhagi CCNWXJ12-2
TCGTCTGGCCTGACGGCGAGCACTTCCTTGGCGTAGGCATCGGCGATGATCAGAAGGTCGCGGTGGAAGTGCATCGTCGCCTTGGGTTCGCCGGTAGTGCCGGACGTAAAGCCGAGCAGCGCGACATCGTCGCGGCCAGTCTCAACCGCATCGAATTTCACCGGCTTGTTCAGCGCGATGCGGTCGAGTTCGGCGTCGTGATTGGCCGTGCCGTCAAAGCCGATGATGGTCTTCAGGAAGCGGCTCGCCTTGCCGCATGCGATCAGCTCGTCCTTGATGCGCGTGTCGCACAGTGCGAATTGGACCTCCGCCTTGTCGACGATCTGGCCGAGTTCGCCGGCGCGCAGCATCGGCATGGTGTTGACCACGACCGCGCCGGCCTTGGTGGCCCCTAGCCAGCAGGCGACCATCGCCGGATTGTTGGCGGAGCGGATCAGCACGCGATTTCCGGGCTTTACGCCGTAATTTTCGACCAGCGCATGGGCGATGCGGTTCGACCAGTCGGTCAGTTCCTTGTAGGTCCGGCGGCGGCCATTGCCGATGAGCGCGGTGTTGTCGCCGAACCCCTTCTCCACCATGGCGTCGGTCAGTTCGACGGCGGCGTTCAGCCGCTCGGGATAGTCGAAGCCGTCGAGCAGGAAGTCCGGCCACTGGCTCTGCGGCGGCAGATTGTCCCTTGCGAAGCTGTCGGTGTGAGCTGTCGGTCCGCG
The DNA here is from genome assembly GCF_000236565.1 of Mesorhizobium alhagi CCNWXJ12-2. Classification (GTDB taxonomy): domain Bacteria; phylum Pseudomonadota; class Alphaproteobacteria; order Rhizobiales; family Rhizobiaceae; genus Allomesorhizobium; species Allomesorhizobium alhagi. The sequence continues at coordinate 711 of NZ_AHAM01000125.1, forward strand.
CATTTTACGCATTCGCTTCTTCAGGCAGGAAGTCGACGTCGTGCTCGGCCGACAGTCTTACGATGGTCGGAATGTCGCTCTTGTCGTGCAATTCCTCGAACAGGTTCTTGAGCCGGCCGGCCGGCGACACCCAGAACAGCGCCCGGCAGGGCTTGTCGGACTTGTTGAAATAGCCGTGGGGGATGCCCCTGGGCATGCGCACCAGATCGCCGGCTTTGGCGGTCGACCAGACGCCGTCGAGCTTCAGCTCGAGCTGGCCCTCCTGCACCAGGATGAACTCGTCCTGATCGGGATGGATGTGGACGGGTACGAACTGGCCGGGCGCGCTGTTAGTCTCGAAGGCGAAGGCGCTCTCACAGACCGCCTTTGGATAATAGACCTGGCCGAGGATGTTCCATTCGACGCCGTCCAAGCCGGTTCCGTTCGCGGTGATGCCTTTCGCGAGATCTTTCGTCATGATGCAGTTCTCCCTCTGGATTTATGTTCTGTCGGTGAGCACCTGACGCGCAATGATGACCTTTTGAACGTCCGAAGCGCCCTCATAGATGCGCAGCGCGCGTATTTCGCGATAGAGGCTCTCGACTACGCTCCCCTTGCGCACGCCGTCGCCGCCATGGATCTGCACGGCCTTGTCGATGACGCTCTGGGCGCGGTCGGTGGCAAAGAGCTTCGCCATCGCGGCTTCGCGGCTGATGCGGGCAGCACCCGAATCCTTCAGCCATGCAGCGCGGTAAACCAGCAGCGCCGCCGCGTCGATGTCGAGCGCCATGTCGGCGATATGGCCCTGGACCATCTGCAATTCAGACATTGGAGCGCCGAACAATTCGCGTGACCTCGCGCGGGCAACGGATTCGTCGAGCGCGCGGCGCGCAAAGCCGAGGGCGGCCGCCGCTACCGTTGGCCGGAACACGTCGAGCACCGACATGGCGACGCGAAAGCCCTGCCCCGGCGCGCCAATCATAGCGGAGCGTGGAATGCGGCAGTTTTCGAAGGACAGCCGCGCCAGCGGATGCGGGGCGATCACTTCGAGCCGTTCAGCGATCGACAGGCCCGGCGCGTCGGCAGGCACGATGAAGGCGGAAATGCCCTTGGCGCCTGGCCCGTCGCCGGTGCGGGCAAACACGGTGTAAAAATCGGCGATGCCGCCATTCGAGATCCAGGTCTTTTCGCCGTTGAGGACGTAAGCATCGCCGTCGACCGTGGCGGCCAGATCGAGATTGGCGACGTCGGAGCCAGACTTCGGCTCGCTGAGCGCAAAGGCCGACAGAGCCTTGCCGCGCCGCGTCCTCGTCAGCCATTCACGCTTCTGCCCGGCTGTCCCGAACAGCGACAGCGCTCCCGTTCCCAGGCCCTGCATTGCGAAGGCGAAATCGGCCAGGCCGTCATGGCGCGCCAGCGTCTCGCGGATGATGCAGAGGCTACGCACGTCCAGCTTTGCGTCGGCTCCCTCGGGATCGACGGCGGAATGGACGAGCCACCCGCCCTCGCCCAGCCTTGCCACCAACTCGCGGCAGGCCTGGTCGACATCGCCGTGGTCGACATGCGCCAGATTGGCTGACGCCCAACCTTCCAGCGTCTCCGCCAGCGTGCGGTGGCGATCCTCGAAGAAGGGCCAGGCGAGAAAGCTGCGGTCAGGCATCTCAGTCACCCTTGAAAACGGGTTTCTGGTGGGCGACAAAGGCATCGTAGGCGCGCTTGAAATCCAGCGTCTGCATGCAGATCGCCTGCGCCTGCGCTTCCGCCTCGATGGCCTGCTCGATCGACATCGACCATTCCTGATTGAGCATGGTCTTGGTCATCATATGCCCGAAATTCGGGCCTTCGGCGAGGCGCTTGGCCAGCGCAAGCGCCTCATTATCGAGCGCCGCCTGCTCGACGACACGGTTGAAGAACCCCCAGCGCTCACCCTCTTCGGCCGACATGGTCCTGCCGGTATAGAGGAGTTCCGCCGCGCGGCCCTGGCTGATGATGCGCGGAAGGATGGCGCAGGCGCCCATGTCGCAGCCGGCAAGGCCAACGCGGGTGAACAGGAACGCCGTCTTGGCCTCCGGCGTGGCGATGCGCAGGTCCGACGCCATGGCGATGATCGCGCCGGCCCCGACGCAGACGCCGTCAACGGCGGCGATGATCGGCTTGCCGCAATTGATCATAGCCTTGATCAGGTCGCCGGTCATGCGGGTGAAGGCCAGCAGGCCTTTCATGTCCTTGTTCAGCAGCGGGCCGATAATGTCGTGGACATCGCCGCCCGAGCAGAAATTGCCGCCGTTTGAACCAAACACCACCGCCTTGATATCGTCCGCATAGGCCAGCGTGCGAAAACAATCGCGAAGCTCGGCATAGCTGTCGAAGGTCAGCGGGTTCTTGCGCTCCGGTCGGTCGAGCGTGATGACGGCGATGCCGTCTTGCGCGCTCCAGCGGAAATGCTTCGCCTTGTACCCTGCCATGTCAGTCATTGGCGTCCACCTTTGCGGTCAGCTTCGGCGATCTGCCGACGGTTTCCAATATTCCGATCGCCTGTTCGCAATCTTCATCGGACAGGTCCTGCAGAATGCCGTTAACCCAGCCGGCATGCGCCTCGGCCATGCGGGCAAACGTTTCCCTGCCCTTTATGGAGAGCCGCACCAGCGTGGCACGCTTGTCGCCGGCGACCGGGATCCGCAGCACCAGCCCGTCAGCGACGAGCCGCTCGACGATGCCGGTGACATTGCCGTTGGAAACCCGCAGCGCGGCCGAAAGCTCGCTCATCTTCAGCCCATCCTCGAAGCGGTAGAGCGCAGCGAGGACATCGAAGCGCGGCAGCGTCGTGTCGAACTCGACGCGCAGATTCTCGCGCACCGTCGCCTCGACCAATTTGGTCGCTTTCAGCATGCGCAGCCAGACCCTGAGCCTCTGCTTTGCCATGCATGGAACGGAAATCGGTTTCTGCTGGATCGTCATACTTCGCCCCCCGAAATCGAAATGGCCTGGCCGGTGATTGCGGCTGCATTCGGCCCGCAGAGAAACAGCACGGTCTCGGCGACTTCCTCGGGCCGCACAAAGCGCTTCTGCGGGTTCGCGTCGGCCAATGCGGCTATCGCCTCGTCCCGGCCCTTGCCGGTCTTCTGCATGATGGTTTCGATCGAGCGCTCGAGCATCGGAGTTTGGGTGAAGCCGGGGCAGACCGCGTTCACGGTTATGCAGGTTTCGGCGAGCTCCAGCGCCAGCGATTTCGTCAGCCCGACGACGCCATGCTTGGCGGCGCTGTAGGCGGAGACATAAGGGTAGCCCTTCAGGCCCGCCGTCGACGCGACGGCGATCAGGCGGCCCTGCTTGCGCTTCAGCAGGCCGGGCAACGCATTCTGGAAGGTCAGGAACACGCCGGTCAGATTGACGTCGAGCATCTTCTTCCACAAATCCATGCCCGTACGATGGAACGGCGCGCTTTCGGCCGTGCCGGCATTGGCTACGATGATGTCGAGATCGCCATGCTCCGCGCCGATCCGCTCGAACAGTTCGCGCACCGACGCCTCGTCGGTCATATCGGCGACGATGCCGCTGATGCGGTCCGACTTGGCCGCCATTTCCTCGAGTGGTTCCATTCGCCTGCCCGATACGACAACCGAGGCGCCCGCCTCGGCAAGCGCAAGCGCGATAGCGGCGCCCAACCCGGAGCCACCGCCGGTCACCAATGCGCGCTGTCCGGAAAGATCGCTCATACCACGCGGTCCTGTGCGGCCATTTCGGCGGCGCGCTCGGCAAGACGGAACAACTGGTCGCGCCCGGGCAGATATGGATCGGGCCAGGGCTCGCCCGTGTCTCCGAATTTGGCGGCGGCGCGCAACGTCCAGTAGGGATCGGTCAGATGCGGCCGCGCCAGGCAGACCAGATCGGCGCGACCGGCAAGCAGGATCGAGTTGACGTGATCCGGCTCATAGATATTGCCGACCGCCATGGTCGCCATGCCGATCTCGTTGCGGATGCGGTCGGAGAACGGCGTCTGGAACATACGGCCGTAGACGGGACGGGCAAGCTCAGAGGTTTGCCCCGCAGACACGTCGCAAATGTCTACACCCGCCTCCTGCAGCATCTTTGCGATTTCCACCGCCTCCTGTGGTGTTACCCCCTCGTCGCCAACCCAATCATTGGCGGAAATGCGCACCGAGATTGGCTTGCCTGCCGGCCAGACCTCGCGCACGGCGTGGTAGACCTCCAGCGGGTAGCGCATGCGGTTCTGCAGCGGGCCGCCATATTCGTCGGTCCGGTTGTTGGTCAGCGGCGTGATGAAGGAGGATAGGAGATAGCCGTGCGCGGCATGGATCTCCAGCATGTCGAAGCCGGCGCGGTCGGCCATTTTGGCCGAGGCGACGAACTGGTCGCGCACCAGGTCCATGTCGGCGCGAGTCATCGCCCGCGGCGTCTGGTTCTCAGCCGACCATGGCAGCTCCGACACCGACATGACCGGCCAGTTGCCTTGGTCGAGCGGCTTGTCCGTGCCCTCCCAGCCGAGTTTGGTCGAGCCCTTGCGGCCGGAATGGCCGATCTGGGCGCAGATCTTGGCTTGGGTTTCAGTGTGGACGAAATCGACGATGCGCTTCCAAGCCACCTCATGCTCGGGCTTGTAGAAGCCCGTGCAGCCCGGCGTGATCCGCCCTTCTGGGCTGACGCAGGTCATCTCGATATAGAGGAGGCCGGCGCCGCCCTTGGCGCGTTCGCCGTAATGCACCAGGTGCCAGTCGGTCGGCGTTCCGTCGACAGCCTTGTACTGCGCCATAGGCGAAACCACGATGCGGTTTCTGAGCTGCATATCGCGCAGCCTGAACGGCGCAAACATCGGCGCCCGCCTGGTGCCAGCGGGGGCGCCGGCACGCTCCTGGAACCATTGCTCTGCGCTTTCCAGCCAGGCCTTGTCGCGCAGCCGCAGGTTTTCGTGGCTGATGCGCTGCGAGCGGGTCAGCAGCGAATAGTTGAACTGCACCGGATCGAGGTCGAAATAGCGCTCGACATCCTCGAACCATTCCAGCGAATTGCGGGCCGCCGACTGCAGGCGCAGCACCTCGGTGCGGCGCTCCTCCTCGTAGCGGGCGAAGGCGGCTTCCAGCGTCGGCTCGGTGTTGACCAATTCGGCCAGCGCGATGGCACTTTCCAGCGCCAGTTTGGTGCCCGAGCCTATCGAGAAATGCGCGGTGGCGGCCGCATCGCCGAGCAGCGCGATATTCCGGTAAGACCAGCGCTTGCAGAGCACGCGCGGGAAATTCAGCCAGGCCGAACCACGGATGTGGTTGGCGTTGGTCATCAGTTCATGGCCGCCGAGATATTTGGCGAAGATGCGCTCGCAGATGCGGTTGGTTTCCTGCTGGCTTTTCTCGCCGAAGCCGAATTTTGCCCAGGTCTCAGCGCTGCACTCGACGATGAACGTCGCCGTATCCTGGTCGAACTGGTAGGCATGCGCCCACACCCAGCCGTGCTCGGTCTCTTCAAAGATGAATGTGAAGGCGTCGTCGAATTTCTGGTGCGTGCCGAGCCATACGAATTTGCAGGTGCGCACGTCGATCTCGGGCTCGAATTTTTCCGCGAATTCAGTCCGGGCGCGCGAGTTCAGCCCGTCGGCGGCGACGACGAGATCATATTCCTCGGCATATTTGCAGACGTTTTCGACATTGGTTTCGAAGCGCAGCTCGACGCCGAGTTCGCGCGCCCGCGCCTGCAGCAGAAGCAGGAGCTGCTTGCGGCCGATGCCGCAGAAGCCATGGCCGGTGGAAACCGTCTTGGTGCTCTTGAAATGGACGGCGATGTCGTCCCAATAGGCGAAATGAGAGCGGATCGCCGCGGCGCTGACCGCGTCATTGGCGGCGAGATTGGTGAGAGTTTCGTCGGAAAGCACCACGCCCCAGCCGAACGTGTCGTCGGGCCGGTTGCGCTCGACAACGACGACTTCCGCCGCCGGATCGCGCAGCTTCATGCTGATAGCGAAATAGAGGCCGGCGGGGCCTCCACCTAGGCAGGCGATCTTCATCGGCCGTCATTCTCCTTCCGATGCAGGAAGATGACACCCAGCGACCATAATTTCAAGCATGAAATTTCAAGCTTGAAATTAATCCGGATACCCGATGATGCTTGCGCCGGACGCGCATCCGTGGCCAATTCCGCCCGGTAAAGGATGAGCAAGGCACAATGACGCTACACCGGATTTCCGACTGGGACGACGCCTACACCAATTCCGCCTACATACCGGGCGGCGAAGGCTATCCCGACAAATGGCAGTCGCTCGCGGCCGGCTTCCGCGACGAGATGGGCCGGACCGGACGGCTGCAGGCCGACATCTCCTACGGTGCCCGCCAGCGAAACCGTTTTGACCTGTTCCTGCCCATCGATACACCCAAGGGCCTCGTAGTCTTCGTGCATGGCGGCTACTGGACGAAGTTCGACAAATCCTGCTGGTCGCATCTGGCCAGAGGCCCGCTCGACCACGGCTATGCTGTGGCCCTGCCCTCCTATGTGCTCTGCCCGGAAGCACGAATTTCGGAAATCGTGAGGCAGGTCGCCGACGCCGTCACCGCCGCTGCCGGCGAAGTTCCCGGGCCAATTCACCTAACCGGCCATTCGGCGGGCGGACATCTCGTCAGCCGTATGATCTGCACCACGACGCCGCTTTCAGGCGACGTGGTTTCGCGGATTGTCAAGACGGTGTCGATTTCCGGCCTGCACGATCTCCGGCCGCTGATGAACACGGAGATGAACAACACGCTACGGCTGGACATTGCCGAGGCGCGGGCCGAAAGCCCGGCGCTGCTCGAACCGATCGGCGGCATCGACCTGACCTGTTGGGTCGGGTCCGCGGAGCGGCCGGAATTCCTGCGCCAGAACGGGCTGCTCGAAAATCTGTGGAGCAGCTTCGACGTCCGCCTCTCCAGCATCGAGGAACCCGGCCGGCACCATTTCGATGTCATTGAAGGGTTGGCGGACGCCAATCATCCGCTGGTGAGAACGTTGCTGGCGGTGTAAGAATTCCTGCCGAAGCCCGGAGGTCCGATGAAAGCCGTATTCGTTCAGTTGCAGTGCGCCCCAGGCCAGACCTATGCGGTCGCCGACCACCTGTTCGAGCGCGAGGTGGCTTCGGAACTCTATTCGACCAGCGGCGAGTACGATCTCCTGATGAAGATCTACATCGACGACGGCGTCGACATCGGCAAGTTCATCAACGAGAACATCGCCAATGTCCCCGGCATCGTTCGCTCCCTGACGACGCTCACTTTCAAAGCATTCTGATCTACAGGATATCGCGACTCGCTGTTTTTAGACGGGCTTTCGCTCGGCGCGGCGGGCCGCGATGTAGCGCATCGCCATCACGCGCCGACGCAGGATCTCGGTTCGCATCGCCGACAGGTGCAGCGTGAAGAACAGCGCCGTGAAGCCGAGCGCCATGACCAGAAGCGGCCAGAGCAGGCTCGGGTGGATGGTCGGGCCGTCGAGCCGAAGCACCGAGGCCGGTTGATGTAGCGTGTTCCACCAGTCGACCGAGAATTTGATAATCGGGATGTTGATGAAGCCGACCAGCGTTATGATCGCGGCGGCACGTGCTGAGCGGGCCGGGTCGTCTAGCGCGCGGGTCAGCGCGATGATGCCGAGATACATCAGGAAGAGCACGAACACCGAGGTCAGCCGCGCGTCCCAGACCCACCATGCGCCCCACATGGGCTTGCCCCAGATCGAGCCGGTAACCAGCGCCAGAGCGGTGAAGACCGCACCGATGGGGGCTGCAGCCTTCAGCGAGACGTCGGCGAGCGGGTGGCGCCAGACCAGCGTTCCGATCGCCGACAGGGCCATCAGCGAGTAGCACATCATTGCCAGCCATGCGAAGGGCACGTGGATATACATGATACGCACGGTGATGCCCTGCTGGTAATCTTCAGGCGCAGTGAAGGCCAGGTATAATCCGATGGCGAGCGCCAGCGCCGAGAGGCCAGCGAGCCACGGCGTCAGCCAAGCGCTCAGCGCCAGGAAGCGGGTGGGATTGGCAAGATCGATCCAGCGGCCGGGCCGCGCGGTTGTTTCGCTCATGGCCCGTTACATAGACCTGCGTTCCGCCTGCGGCAATTGCGGCGATCGCCGCAGGCAGACGGCTTCTTAGGCCGCCTCGCCTCGCAGCGATACGTGGCTGAGCCGGCGGACTTCCTCATCGGTCAGCAGACCGCCTGCCCGCAACAGGCCGGCAAAGCGACCGTTGGTCGCCGACAGTTCGGCAAAGCCGCCCATTTCCACCACCCTGCCATTGTCCATGAAGACGACGAGGTCGGCGTCGCGCACGGTCGTCAGCCGGTGGGCGATGATGAAGGTGGTGCGGCCCTGGCGGAGCGTGTCGATCGCTTCCTTGACCCGCGTTTCCGTTTCGACGTCGAGCGCGCTCGTCGCCTCGTCGAGCACCAGGATCGGCGCGTCCTTGAGGATTGCGCGCGCGATCGCGATGCGCTGGCGCTCGCCGCCCGAGAGTTGGCCGCCGCGTTCGCCGACCTTGGTGTCGTAGCCCTCACTCTTGGCCAGGATGAATTCCTGGGCCGCGGCCGCCTGCGCGGCCGCCTGAACCTCGGCATCGTGGGCGCTCTCGCGGCCGATGCGGATGTTCTCCTCGATCGAGCGGTTGAACAGCCCGGCATCCTGGAACACCGTCGCGATCGACTGGCGCAGCGACTTCTTGGTGACGGTTCGGGTGTCGATGCCGTCCACCAGGATGCGGCCGGAATCCGGATTGTGCACCCGCTGGAGGAGGTTGATCAGCGTGGTCTTGCCGGCGCCGGTCGGGCCGACGATCGCAACGGTCTGGCCGGCGAGGGCCTCGAACGATACGTCGCGCACGCCCTGCCCCGAATTCGGGAATTCGAAGGTGACATTCTCGAAACGGACGTGACCGGTGACGTTGGTGAGTTCGCGAAGGCCGGCGGGTTCCATCCGGTCGGCGGCCGCATCCTCGAGGCGATAGAAATCTTCCAGCTTGGCGCGGGCTTCGAAAATCTGGTTCGCGAAGGCGGAGACCTGGTCGAGCCGGCTGATCAGCAGGGACGCGAAGCCGGTGAACGCGACGATGTCGCCGATGCGCAACTCGCCGAGCGAAACCAGCCAAGCACCGATCAGGAGCACGACCATCATCGAAATGGTGGAAGCGAGGCGATGCATCGCGGCCGCCAGCGCCCACCAGTCGAGTACGGGATACTGGACCTGTATCAGCTCGCGCACATAGTTCTGCAGAGCCTCTGTTTCCTGGGCAACGCGGTTGTAGCTCTGCAGCACTGCGACGTTGCTGACCGAGTCCGTGACGTGCGAGAAAACGTCGTGATAGTGCTTTTCGACTCGTGCCTGGCCTTCTTTGGTCTTGTGCATGACAAGGCGGCCGATCGCGACATAGAGAATGCCGAGTACCAGCAGCACTGCCGACATCCGGATATCGAGCGAGATCGCGGTCGGCACGAGAAGTACAAGCGCGACCGCGGTCGTCAGGTGGTTGCGCATGAACCACAGCCAAAGACTGAACAGGGTTTCCACCGCGCGCAAAAGCGTGTGCAGCGCGTTGGAAGTGCCGCGCTGGTGATGCCAGGACAGCGGCATGGCGATCACCCGCTCGAACGATTCGCAAAGCACGCCGGCGCGGCGGGCATGCGCAAGCCGGTCGGCGCCACGCGCCACCAGCACGTAGGCGACAATGTTGAACGCGCCTAGACTCGCCCAAACGGCCAGCGTGGAGACGACTTCGCGGTTGTCGGAGATGGCGTCGATGATGCGGCCGAACATGATCGGCTCGGCGATGGTAACGATGGCGAGGACGACATTTGCAGCGCAAATAAAAAGTACGCGCTGCCTGTCAGCCGCCAGATATCGGAGCGCTCTCCAATAGACTTCCAGCAATGACACGCAATTACCTCGTCATAAAAATTGTGCAGTGCATCAATTTGCGACTCGTAACGTTTGTCGCGCGGCAAGACAATGCGCACATAGCCCGCCGGTTCCGTGTTTTCGAACAAAAGATCACAACGTCCGGTAATCTGGCGTGATGGCTAACATTTTGAGTTTTAAAGAAAAAAGGCAATCGTGCGGCAAAAATATGGCGGCAGGTTGTTCAACTTACTTGGCGACTAGGCTGGCATGCGGACCACCACATCGATTTCGCCGCTGTCGACGAGCGCAAAACCCGGACCTTTCACACCGGAACCGTCGACTTCGACGACCACGGCCTTCCTGCCCTTTTCCCTCGTCACCCGAATTCTATAGGTCGCGCCGGCGAGCCTGAGCGTCGCGAAATAGCCATCCCAGTGCCTCGGCAGGACCGGGTTGACGACAAGATTTTTTCCGTCCCTGCGGATGCCGAGAATGCCCTCCACGGCAGCGCGGTACAGCCATCCGGCGGAACCTGTGTACCAGGTCCAGCCGCCGCGGCCGCCCTTCTCGCCCTCGGAATAGATATCCGCGGCAACCACATAGGGCTCCACCCGATACTGCTCGGCGGCGGCCTCGTCGGCCGCGTGGTTGACGGGATTGAGCATCCGGAAAACCCGGTAAGCCTCGTCGGCGCGGCCCATTTCGGCGAGCGCAATGACGAACCACGTTGCGGCATGGGTATATTGCCCGCCATTTTCGCGCACGCCAGGCGGATAGCTCTTGATGTACCCGGGATCCTTTTCGGTTTCGGAGAAGGGCGGCGTGAACAGGCGAACGATCTGCAATTCGTCGTCGACAAGCCGGCGGATGGCCGCATCCATTGCCGTGCGCGAGCGCGCCGGGTCGCCTTCTCCGGAGAGTACGCTCCACGATTGCGCGATGGAATCGATCTGGCATTCGTCGGAACTGCGCGATCCAAGCGGCGTGCCGTCGTCGAAGCTGCCGCGGCGGTACCATTCGCCGTCCCAGCCGGCGGTTTCGAGAGCGCGCTTCAGCGCGGCCGCATGCTTGTCCCATTGCTGGGCGCGTTTGTAGTCCTTGCGGGCGCGGGCGACCGGCGCGAATTCGCCGAGCGTCCGGAGCAGGAACCAGCCCAGCCAGACGCTTTCGCCCTTGCCGCCCTCGCCGACGCGGTTCATGCCGTCGTTCCAGTCGCCGCCCAGGATCAACGGCATGCCGGTCGCCCCGGTGCGCTTCACCGCAAGGTCGAGCGCCCGGGCGCAATGCTCGTAGACCGTCGCCGTTTCCCGCGCGATCTCGGGCGTGAAGAAGGCGTCATGCTCGCCCTCCGTCAGAGCAGACCCGCTGATGAAGTGCGCCTGCTCGTCGAGGATCGAGCCATCGCCGGTGACGCTGATATAGCGTGCGACGGCCGAGCCCAGCCAGACGACATCGTCGGAAATCATGGTGCGTACGCCGGCGCCAGTGCGCGGCAACCACCAATGCTGGACGTCGCCCTCCGGGAACTGCCGTCTGGCGGCGTTCAGGATCTGGTCTCGCGCCAGGGACGGATCGTGCAGCAAAAGCGCCAGCGTATCCTGAAGCTGGTCGCGGAAACCGAAAGCGCCGCTCGCCTGGTAGAAGGCCGAACGTGCGCGGATGCGGCAGGCAAGACTCTGATAGGGCAGCCAGTGGTTGACCATTGCGTCCAGCGCCTTGTCCGGCGTCTCGACCTGCAGCGTGTCGAGGAACCCGCGCCATTCGCGCTCGTTCTCGGCCAGCCGCTCGTCGAAGTTTTTGGCGCGGTGACGCTGGACAAGGGTGCTCGCCTCTTCCGGCGAGGCGGCGTCGCCCAACAGCCACAGCAGCGAGATTTCGCCTCCTGCCGGAACCTCGACATCGCGGGCGATCGCCGCACACGGATCAAAACCTGCGTCGACGCGGCCGCTCAGGCTCGCGCCCTCGACTGCCGTTTGCGGGACTTCGACGGAGCCGCCGCCGATGAATTCATGCCGGTCGGCGGTTACCGACTGGGCGTCGCCATCGCTCGCGAGAAATGCGACGCGGTCGCCGAACTCCACGCTGTAGGCGTTCTGCGCCAGAAGCGCGCCGGTCGCTATGTCGATCGACGGCACGATGGTCGGAGCCGATTTCGCGCGATTGCTGCCGAGCACCCATTCGGCATAGCCGTAGATCCGAAGCCGCGCCGGGGCATTCCCTGAATTGCGTATGCGCAGGCGTGAAACCTTAACCGGATCGACGGGATCGACCAGTTGCGTGACCTCCATGGTGAGCGGCCCACGTTCGACGCTGAAGGTGCTGACGCCCTGCCCGTGACGCGCCTCGTACGTCACAGTTGGGTCGCGTAGCACCGCTGCGAAAGGCGAAAACGCCTCGCCGGTCGCATGATCGAAGATGTAGATCGCCTCTCCAGGCCGGTTGCAGACCGGGTCGTTCGACCATGGCGTGAGCTGGAAATCGCGGCTGTTGCGGCTCCAGGTGAACGACGCGCCTTCGGCCGAAGTGTGGAAGCCGAACGACGCATTGGAAATGACGTTGATCCAGGGCTGCGGCGTCGTGCGGCGGCCGGTGAGTCTGACCACGTAGTCGCGGCCGTCCCTGTCGAAACCACCGAACCCGTTCCACGAGAGGAGCCCGCCTCCGGACGGGAGTGTCGCTTCTCCCACTTCCGTCGCCGCCGATAGAACGGGAGCCGGTGTTCGCGAAACAGCGGCCTCACCTTCCTGGGCCTCCCGCAGCGCATCCCGCGCCTGAAGCGCGGTGACTTCCGCACGCTCGATCTGGTCCGGTATCGTTCCGTTCCTGGTGTGCAACGCAATCCGCGCGACAGCGAGCAAAGTTCTGTAGGAGACCTCGTCCATCAAATCGCGGCGCACCGCGAAAATATGTTGGCGCGGACCGTGCTCCTTGCCCCGCAGGCGGCTGTTTTCGCAAAGCCATTCAATGGCCTGCTGCAGATCCTGCACGTAGGAGGAAGCCTGCTCGTTGACCACGACGAGGTCCGCAAGCAGGCCCCGCGCGCGCAGATATTCCTGGAAGCGCAACGCCTGCGATACGATTTCAAGGTCAGCGACGTCGCTGATCCTGACGGCGAAGATCGGAAAATCGCCCGAAATCGCCATCGGCCAAAGCGCTGACTGATGTCCCATGCCCGATGTGATCACCTCGCCGGGCATTCGCATGAACGGATCGGGGTAGATCAGGTAGCGGGCAAGCCTCTGGCCCTTGGCGGCATCGGCCAGGCTCATGCCGATATGGCGGGTCTGAACCTGCGACCGCGTCCAGGACAGCATCGCCTGGCGCGCAAAGCTCTCAGCGTTGTCCAGGCGAGCCAGTGTCGCTTCGACCTCGTCGCGGTCGGCCCCGACGACGGTCCAGAACGTCACCTCCACTTTCTTGTTGGCAGGCACCCGGACACGGCGGCGCAGCGCCATGACCGGATCGAGGACGAAACCGGAATTGCCGCCGAGCTTTGCGCCGGGATCGAACGCCGCCGCGTTCGCGATGGTCCTGCCGCGGCCAATGAAGGCGCGCCGGTCGGTTTCTGCTTCGGTGTCGCGGCTGGCGCCGAACGTATCGGCGACGAAATGCGCTGCCGCGATGTCCGGGTCTCCCAGGTCGCGCTTGCGGCGCTGCGCGAAGATCGTGCTGTTGCCCGGCCAGATCTCCGTCTCCACGAACATTTTCGAGAAGGCGGGATGCGCGCTATCGGACGCTTCCGGCGCCAGCGCCAGTTCGGCGAAGGAGGTCACCTCGATGAAGCGGTCGGTGTCGCCGTCGTTCCAAAGTGTGACGCGGCGGCCTTCGCCATTGCCCTCTGAAACGACGATGACCTCGACTTCCGAGCGCAGCGTGCCGACAGTTTTGACGAAGCTCGCCTTGTCGTCCCGGAAAAACGTCTGCGCGTGCTCGCCGGGCAAGCGTTTGGGCTCGGCCGTCGCCGACCACCAGTCGCCAGTCTCGGTGTCGCGCAGGAACAGGTAGGTTCCGAGGCGGTCCTCCGTCGGGTCGGGCTGCCAGCGGGTGACTGCGAGGTCGTTCCAGCGGCTGTAGCCCGAGCCGGTCGCCGACACCATTACCGAGTAGCGCCCATTGGACATCAGATTGGTCGACCGCAGCGCCGCGGCGGGCTCGAGGATGAGCCTAGTATCGGCGCTGGGTTCTGCCTCCACGACCTTGCCCCGCTCATCCGCTTCGGTCCTGACGGTGGCGACCGGAATGTCGCGCGGGGCCTTTTCCTGGAGCAGCAGTTCCGCCGCCTCGATCACCGGGTCGCTGTGGAAGCGGTCGCGCATGCGGCCTTCGAAGATCGCATTGGCGACAGCCACGATCGACATGCCCTGGTGATGGGCCATGTAGTTGAACACGACAGCATGCGTCTTGCCTTCGGGCACGCGCTGCGGCGTGAAGTCGACGGCGTCGTAGAAGCCGTAGCGGCCAAGCGCGCCGATGGTCCGCAGGCGCTCCAGATTCTCCACTGCCTGGTGCGGCATGAATTGAGCCGCCAGCACCGTGGCATAGGGCGCGATCACGGTATTCTGCGCAAGGCCGCGCTTGAGGCCGAGGCCGGGAACACCGAAATTGGTGTACTGGTACGTCATCTCCCGGTCGCGACCGTTGTAGGCCGCTTCCGAAATGCCCCAGGGGATGTTTTTCGAGCGGCCGTACTGGATCTGCCGGGTAATCACCAGTTTGCTCGTCTGGTTGAGGATGCCGCCCTGCGGCTCCTTCATGACCAGCGGCGGCATCAGATATTCGAACATCGACCCGGACCACGACATCAGCGCGCCGCGGAAGCCGATCTCGACGATCGGGCGGCCGAGCCGGAACCAGTGTTCGGTCGGAATGTCGCCCTTGGCGATGGCGAACAGGCTGGTCAGCCGTGCCTCGGAGGCGAGCAGGTCGTAGCAGCTCTCGTCGAGTTGGTGCTCCTCGACGCGGTAGCCGATCGACAGAAGTTTGCGCTCATGCCGCATCAGGAAGGAGAAATCCATCTCGAAAGCGAATTTGCGTGTGCGCTCGCGCAGAGCGAGCAGCCTGCCCCGCAACGCTTCGACCGCATTCTCGTCGCTATGCGCATCGTGAACATGCGCCTCGCAGGTCGCCTGCAGCTTCAGCGCCCAGTCGGGCAGCGCTTCGCTGCGCGACGAGCCGACTTCCGCATGGATGGCACTGGCGAGCTTGCGGATTTCGCCGGCGAGCACGGCCAGGTTGATCGTGCGAATCGACGCCATCTCGGGCTGCTGCTTGATCGTATCGACCGCGCGGCGCATGCCTTCGATGCGGTCGCGCAGGCGCTGGCGCAGCGGCCGCAACTGGCGACGGTCGTCTGGAAGCTCTTCGAGGCTCTGCTCGAGGATGGAGACGCAGTCGAGCAGCCCCTCGAACTCGCCCTGCAGATGCACGGACGGCGCTTCAGCCCATTCGGCGCAGGCGGCGGCCACCGCCACGAGATGGCCGGCGAGATTGCCGCTGTCGACGCTCGACACATAGAGCGGGTATAGCGGCCTCAGCGTCGCCGTATCGTACCAGTTGTAGAGATGGCCGCGAAAGCGCTCCATGCGCTCGATCGTGGTCATCGTCTCCTCGATGCGACCGAGCGCGTCGGCAAGGCTGATCCAGCCGAAATCGCGCGCCGACACGACGGACAGAAGATAGACGCCGATATTGGTCGGCGAGGTGCGCTGGGCCACCACCGGAAGCGGCGTTTCCTGGAAATTGTCGGGCGGCAGCATGTTGTGGTGCGGAGTGACGTAGGTCTCGAAATAGGCCCAGGTGCGCCGCGCCACGACACGCAGCCGCTCCTCGTCGCTCGGCGTGATGCGCAGCCGGTCCTCGGTCTCGGCCGAGCGGCTGATCAGCCATGCGAAAGCCGGCGACCCCGCCCAGAAAATGGCGAAGAAGAATGCGACGAAGGCGCCGGTCGAATCGGCGGCCACGGGAATGGCAAGACCAGCGAAGGCGATGACGACGGCGCCCCACATCAATCGGTAGTAGGACACCAGCCCGTTTCCGCTGCTCTTTTGCGCCTGCGAGGCGGTTCGCCATTCCAGCAGGTTGCGGCGGCTGACGAACAGGCGATAGAGCGTGCGCACGATTGCGTCGCCCATCATCCATGCGGCATGCGCCATCAGCACGATCTTCAGCGCCACCATCGCGGTTCCGAAGGCGACATCGCGGAACAATGCGTTGAAATGGCCGCGCGCGGTGGCTTCGCGGCTCTTGGGCAGGATCGCATCGATGATCTCGAAAGTTGGCGCCATGAACAGGGTCAGGATCAGCAGCGCCTGCCACTGCGCGGCCTGCGTGAACTGCAGCAGGGTCCAGCCGGCGATAGCGGCCATCACCCAGAATATCGGAGTCAGCGAACGGCGGAGATTATCGACCATTTTCCAGCGCGACAGCGCCGGCACGCCGGAGATCGGGTCGAGAATGTAGCCGAGCAGCTGCCAGTCGCCGCGGGCCCAGCGGTGCTGGCGCGATGCGTCTACCGAATAGCGGGTCGGGTAATCCTCGACCACCTCGACATCCGTCACCAGCGCCGAGCGCGACAGAGCGCCTTCCAGCAGATCATGGCTGAGGATGGCGTTTTCCGGGATGCGGCCCTTCAGCGCCGCTTCCATTGCGTCGATATGGTAGAGGCCCTTGCCGGTGAAGGAGCCGTCGCCGAACACATCCTGATAAAGATCGGATACCGCAAACACATAGGGATCCAGGCCGCGATTGGCCGAGAAGACGCGCTGGAAGAAAGATGCCTCGTCGCCGGTGGTGAGCGAGGGCGTCACGCGCGGCTGCAGGATCGCATAGCCACGGGTGATGCGGCGGGTCGTCGGATCGAATTCGGGGCGGTTGAGCGGGTGGCAAAGCTTGCCGACCAGCCGCGTCACCGCATCGCGGGTCATCTTGGTGTCGGCGTCGAGCGTCATGACATGGATGACGCCGTCCGGCAGCGGCGCATCCGGCGGCAAGAAGGTCGTATCGCTGTCGCCGCGCAGAAGCAGGTTCAGTTCGTGCAGCTTGCCGCGCTTGCGCTCCCAGCCCATCCAGCACTTCTGCGTCTCGTTGTAGAGGCGGCGGCGGTGGAGCAGATAGAAGCGCGGCCCGGCGGTGGAGGCCGGATAGCGGGCGTTGAGCTGCGCGATCTGGGCGCGCGCATGCTCGAGAATCTCGACATCGACCGGCGTCTGCTCCGTATCGCTGTCGGGCCAGTCCGACAGCAGCGCGAAATGCAGCTCGCCCGACATGTTCGCCAGGTGGTGGATTTCCAGCGTGCGGATGTTTTCCTCGACATCGTCGCGCGAGCCGATCAGGGACGGCACCACCACCAGCGTGCGGGCCTCGACTGGAACGCCGTCCTTGTATTCGTAGCCGACAAGCCGTGTCGGCTTCAGGAATTGGACCACGATCGTGTGGAAGAAGGCGAGCGCGCCTTCGCTGGCCGGTACCGCGAACAGCACCAGCATCACAGCGATTGAGGCCGTCGACAGGCCGAGATTGGACAGCGCGTTGCCGGTGAGCGCCAGAAGCAGGACGGTCAGCGCAAAGACCGGCACGACGATGCCGGCCCAGCCCGTCTTCTTGAAGGCCCGCTTGGTGATGAGCGCCGGGCCGGGGCGGTAGCCGATCGCCTTTTCCAGCTCCTGGCGCCGTTCGCCGACCAGAAAGAAGCCGACATCCGTTTCGGCAACCGTTGCTTCTTCGGCGGTGGCTGCGCCCTGCGGCACGCATCCGGCCAGTTCGGTCGCGCGCTCGGCGACATGATATTCGCTGAGATTGGCGCGGCGAGCCAGATCCTCGATCGAGGCGCGATACTGGTCGCGCGACGGGAAATCGAGCAGCGCATAGCTGGTCCGGTCGCGCAACAGCGCATCGACCGGGCTCACCGCCTCGAACCAGACCGTCCAGTCGATGTCGTTGATCAGCCGCAGCCCGCGGATGATATTGCCGGTCGTAACGTTGCCGCTGGACAGAGTGTGGTGCTCGCCCATGATGGTTTCTTCGGCGTCGGTGCCGGAATTTTCGAGCTCGCCTTCGAGCCAGACCAGCGCTCTGCCGGCATTCTGCGATCCGTCGCGCAGCCTGTAGAGCAACTGGGTGGCGAACGTGCTGTCGCGGGCATGGACGGTGTAGTCGTCGAGAATCGCCGTGCGCTGTTCGCCCTCCCCCGCCGCAAGCACGCGGTCGGCGACCTCGTTGGCGATCTGGCGCATTTCCCGCGCACGCTTCACCCGCACCGCGATGCGGCGCAGGTTTTCGATCAGGACGAAGCGCAGCAGCGACGGCAGCGCCCATAATTCGCCGATGCGGAACGGCTCGACGTTCTGGTAGCCCTCGACCACCGCCTTGAACATCTCCGACGAAACGGTGCTGTCGGAATGCGCGACATAGATCCAGGCCAGCGCCAGGGCGCGCGGCACTGTCTTGCCGTCGGCAATCTTGATCGTCGGCAATTCACGGTAGAAGCGCGCCGGCAGGTCGCGCCTGATCTGGAAGATCGTTTCCTCGACGAGATAATTATTGTCGAGCAGCCATTGCGCGGCCGGCGTTATCGGCTCGCCGCGCGCCTGGGCCGCATTGGTGGAACGATAGGTTTCGAGGATCTTTTCCGCGTTTTCGCGATTGCGCCTGCGGAAATCGAACGGCTCCAGCCCATAAAAATGCTGGATCTCGCCTCTTGCCAGGCTTTCACCCAGCGCCCGCAACCTGTCTTCCTGAAGAAAGCTCGACCGTATCGGTTGTTCGGCCGCTGCCGGGAAGCGGGCATTTGCCTTCTGCTTCCGGGCTTTGTCGGTCTGAATATCCATTGCGGCCTATTTCCGTTCAACACACAACGAATCGCGAGGAAACCGCCGCCACCACCGCGCCAAAAGCTTTGAGTGACCGTTTGGTTGCAGGCGGCGAAATGCGCTTGCGGCACGCGATATACCAAAAAACACCACCTGTCTTGCGCCAATTCCAGGCGGCGGCGAGGTGTTAGTCAGGACCGGAAAAATCCGGCATTTTCGTGGTTCGCGGCGGAATTCGCTGGTTCTGCAGCAACCTATTCCGCGGCCGCGGCGGCCATGATCTCGATCAGGAAGAGGTCTGCCGGGCGGCTTGCGCGGAGACGAAGGATGGCGGGCACGGCACGCATGTGCAGCGTGTCGTGCGGCCCCAGGATCTGGTCCCCGGCGGCTTCGACACAAAAATTGCCGGAACGGCAAAACAGCAGCAGTTCCCGGGCTGTCGACGCCACGTCGAACACTCCGGTGACGGTCAGCCGGCGCATCGAATGAACGACCTTGCCGCGCCGCGTCATCATGTTCAGGTCGGTGATCGGGCCGGCGATCAGGCTCGACGATGTCGCCTCGTCGGCCGGAAAGGAGAACGGGGCCGAACGATCCGTCAGCCGGACCGGCTTTCGTCTGCCAACCGTCAGGACAAGCCCTTCGCCTTCAAGTATCGCCAGCGTGCGGTCGACGCCGGCGAACAGCGAAAACGGGCCTTCGGCTTCAACGCGCGCCATCGACAACCGCCAGTCGAAATCGTCAAGGCCGGCCCCTTCGGGTGAGATGGCAATCTCGAGGGTCTCGCCGCCGCCGTTCTTCCACGGCATGCGGCGGCAGTCGGCGGCGCGGATGATGCGCATCAGCCAAGAATGCCGGGCAGGTTGAGGCCGTTTTCCCTGGCGCAGTCGATCGCGATGTCGTAGCCGGCGTCGGCGTGGCGCATGACGCCGCTGGCCGGATCGTTCCACAGAACACGTTCCAGGCGCCTTGCTGCCTCCGGCGTGCCATCGGCGACGATGACCATGCCGGCATGCTGCGAGAATCCCATCCCGACGCCTCCGCCATGGTGCAGCGACACCCAGGTCGCGCCGGATGCGCAGTTGAGCAGCGCGTTGAGCAGCGGCCAGTCGGAGACCGCGTCGGAACCATCCTTCATCGCCTCGGTCTCGCGATTCGGCGAGGCGACCGAGCCTGAATCGAGGTGATCGCGGCCGATGACGACGGGCGCCTTCAGCTCGCCATTCGCGACCATCTCGTTGAAGGCAAGGCCGAGCCGGTGGCGATCGCCGAGGCCAACCCAGCAGATGCGCGCCGGCAGGCCCTGGAAGTGTATGCGCTTCTGCGCCATGTCGAGCCAATTGTGCAGGTGCTTGTTGCCGGGCGTCAGTTCCTTGACCTTGGCGTCGGTGCGGAAAATATCCTCCGGATCGCCCGACAGGGCGGCCCAGCGGAACGGGCCAACGCCTCGGCAGAACAGTGGGCGGATATAGGCCGGCACGAAGCCCGGGAAATCGAACGCGTCGGCTACGCCCTCTTCCAGCGCCATCTGCCTGATGTTGTTGCCGTAATCCACTGTCGGCACGCCCATTTTGTGGAAGTCGAGCATCGCCCGCACGTGTCCGGCCATGGAGGCTTTCGCGGCCTTCTCCACCGCCTTCGGGTCGCGTTCGCGCTTTTCTTCCCATTTGGCGACCGTCCAGCCTTTCGGCAGATAGCCGTTGACCGGGTCGTGCGCGGAGGTCTGGTCGGTTACAGCGTCGGGCCTGACGCCGCGCCGGACCAGTTCGGGAAAAATGTCAGCCGCGTTGCCAAGCAGCGCAATCGAGACCGCCTTCTTGTCCTTGCAAGCCTTGTCGATAATCGCCAGCGCGTCGTCGAGGTCCTTCGCCTGCACGTCGACATAGCCGGTCTTCAGCCGCATCTCGATGCGGCTCGCCTGGCACTCGACCGCCAGGCACGAGGCGCCGGCCATGGTTGCCGCGAGCGGCTGCGCGCCGCCCATGCCGCCGAGACCGGCGGTCAGGATCCAGCGGCCGGAAAGATCGCCATTGTAATGCTGCCGACCGAGCTCGACGAAGGTCTCGTAGGTGCCCTGAACGATGCCCTGGCTGCCGATATAGATCCACGAGCCGGCCGTCATCTGGCCGTACATCATGAGGCCCTTCTTATCGAGCGCGTTGAAATGGTCCCAATTGGCCCAGTGCGGCACGAGGTTGGAATTTGCCAGAAGCACGCGCGGCGCATCTGGATGCGTCTTGAACACGCCGACCGGCTTGCCCGACTGCACCAGCAGCGTCTCGTCATTCTCCAGCTTTCTCAGCGCGCCGACGATACGGTCGAAGCTCTCCCAGTCGCGCGCGGCGCGGCCGATACCGCCATAGACCACCAACTCGCCCGGCCGTTCGGCGACGTTTGGGTCGAGATTGTTCATCAGCATCCTGAGCGGCGCTTCGGTCAGCCAGCTCTTGGCCGAAAGCTCGGTTCCGGTCGCCGCGCGGATCGTGCGCGCATTGTCGATGCGGGTCTGTTGAGTCATCGGAAAGCCTCCAGAATTGCCGGCGCGGCTAGCTGCGCGCCCAGGCGATTGCGGTTTCAAGGATTTTGGTCAAAGTCTCGCGCATCGGCGCTGCAAAATCCGGATCGTAAGGCGTCGGCCAATTGTCCGGCGAGCCCTTGCCCTCGGGCTCGTGCATGTAGCCGCGGTTGGAAAGCTCCATCTGCAGGGCATGGACTCCATGTTCCGGCCTGCCATGGTGGCGCGTGATCCAGCCGCCCTTGAAGCGGCCGTTGACCACCCAGCTTTCGCCTGTCCCGGCCATGATCGTGGCGACCTTGTCCTGCAGCGCCGGGTCGGCGCTCCGGCCGTCATTGGTGCCGAGGTTGAACACCGGCAGCGTTCCCTCGAACAGCAGCGGCAACACCGAGCGGATCGAATGACAGTCGTAGAGCATGATCTTGCCATGGATCGCCCTCAGCCGCGCGACCTCGGCCTCAAGCGCTGCATGATAGGGATCGAAGAACTCCTTGCGCCGCCGACCAATTTCCGCCTGATCCGGCTCCTCGCCCTCCCGATAAAGCCGGTCGCCGTCGAAGGTCGTCGTCGGGCAGAGTTCCGTCGTCGCCTGCCCCGGATAGAGCGAGGCGCCGGAGGGATCGCGGTTGACGTCGATAACCGTGCGGGAGATTGCGGTGTGCACCACCGTCGCGCCAAGGCTGCCGGCGAAATCGTAGAGCCTGTCGATCCACCAGTCGCAGTCGCGCTGGCCGAGCCAACGCGAAACCAGACGTGGCTCGATATCTGCAAGATCGGTTCCCGTGTGCGGCAGGCTGACCAGCAGCGGCGCGTCGCCACGCGTGACCGTCAGCCACGGCGTCGCCCTCATGACGCCACCTCCGAAACCCCCGGCAGATCGACGCTGTTTGCCGCAGCAATCACCGCGCCGCTGCGCACCAGTTCGATCGCCGCCTCCATATCGGGATGGAAATGCCGGTCGTGGTCGAGATGCGGCACCTCGGCCCGGAGGGTCTTGCGCACCGCCTCCAGCGGCTCGCTAGACGCCAGCGGCGCATGGAAATCGCAGCCTTGCGCCGCGGCCAAAAGCTCGATGCCGATCACAGCCGTCGCATTCTCGATCATGCCGATCAGCCGGCGCGCGCCATGCGCGGCCATCGAGACATGGTCCTCCTGGTTGGCCGAGGTCGGGATTGAATCGACGCTCGCCGGATAGGCCTTCTGCTTGTTTTCCGATACGAGCGCGGCAGCCGTCACCTGCGGGATCATGAAGCCGGAATTCAGCCCGGGCTTCGGCGTCAGGAAGGCCGGCATGCCCGACAGCGCCGGATCGACCAGCATGGCGATGCGGCGCTCTGCAAGCGAACCGATCTCGCAGACGGCGAGCGCGATCATGTCGGCGGCGAACGCCACCGGTTCGGCATGGAAATTGCCGCCCGAAAGCGCGGTGTCGTCCTCGGCGAAGATCAGCGGATTGTCGGTGACGCCGTTTGCCTCGGTCTCCAGCGTGTCCGAGGCCTTGCGCAGCACGTCGAGCGCAGCGCCCATCACCTGCGGCTGGCAGCGCAGGCAGTACGGATCCTGCACGCGCTCGTCGCCGACGCGGTGCGATTCGCGGATGGCGCTGCCGGCCATCAGATTGCGCAGCGCGCTCGCCGTCTCGATCTGCCCCCTGTGCTTCCTGAGCAGATGAATGCGCGGATCGAAAGGCGCGTCTGATCCCCTGGCCGCATCAGTCGACAGCGCACCGGTGACCAGCGCCGAGCGATAGAGAATCTCAGCCTCGAACAATGCCGCCAGCGCGTAGGCGGTCGAAAACTGCGTGCCGTTGAGCAGCGCCAGCCCCTCTTTGGCGCCCAGCACGACAGGCGCGAGCCCGGCCGCAGCCAGTCCTTCCACGGCCGACACCCGGCCGTCTGGCGTAAACACTTCGCCGACGCCGATCATCGTCGCGGTCATGTGGGCGAGTGGGGCGAGGTCGCCCGAAGCGCCGACCGAGCCCTGCGCCGGCACCACCGGCACCACATCCTTCGCCAGCATCGCCTCAAGCAGTTCCACCGTTGCCGGCCGCACGCCCGATGCGCCCTGCGCCAGACTGGCAAGCTTTAGCGCCATCATAAGCCGCACGACCGAAACCGGCATCGGCTCGCCGACGCCCGCCGAATGGCTGAGCACGATATTGCGCTGGAGTGTTTCGAGATCGGCCGCCTCGATGCGAACGCTGGCGAGCTTTCCAAAGCCGGTGTTGATACCGTAGACCGGCTCGCCCTTCGCGACGATCCTCGCGACCGCATCGGCGCTCGCCCTGATCAGCGGCCGGCATGAATCATCCAGCTTCGGCGTCGAACCCCGATAGATGGCGCGCCAGTCGGCCAAGGTCGCGTTGCCGGGGGTCAGCGTGATCTCGGTCATGGCGCTTCTCCGGCAGATGCGTTCGCGAATATACCCCCACCCCTAACCCCTCCCCTCAAGGGGGAGGGGAAGCTGCCGCAAGCCAAGTCCCCCTCCCCCTTGAGGGGAGGGGTTAGGGGTGGGGGTACGACGGCAAGAACGATCGTCATTGTCCCCTCCAGATACGTGCATGCAGCGGGTTGAACCCGATGCGATAGACAAGTTCTGCCGGGACTTCGACATCCCAGATCGCCAGGTCGGCCGACTTGCCGGCCTCCAGCGTTCCCGTTTCGCCGGACATGCCGAGCGCGGCCGCCGCGTGGCGGGAAACGCCCAGCAGGCATTCCTCGACAGTCATGCCGAACAGGGTCGCGGCCATGTTCATGGTCAGAAGTAGAGAGGTCAGTGGCGAGGTCCCGGGGTTGCTATCGGTGGCGACGGCCATTTTCACGCCGTGGCGGCGGAACAGGTCAATCGGAGGCTTTTTCGTCTCGCGGATGAAATAGAACGCGCCGGGCAGCATCACCGCCACCGTACTCGACTTGGCCATGGCGGCCGCGCCGGCCTCGTCGGTATATTCGAGATGGTCCGCCGAGAGCGCGCCGAAGCTTGCGGCAAGCGCTGCGCCATGCAGGTTTGAAAGCTGGTCGGCATGGAGTTTTACCGGCAGGCCGAGCGCCTTGGCTGCTTCGAACACGCGGGCCATTTCTTCCGGCGAAAAGGCCATCCCCTCGCAAAATCCATCGACCGCATCGGCCAGGCCGTCGGCCGCAATCGCCGGCAGCATTTTTTCTGCGACCAGATCGATGTAAGCCGACTTGTCGCCGTTTGCCTCCGGCGGCAGGGCATGCGCGCCGAGGAAAGTCGTGCGGATCGTGACCGCCCTCTCCTCGCCCATGCGGCGCGCCGCACGCAGCGACTTCTTCTCGTTTTCCAGGTCCAGGCCGTAGCCGGACTTGATCTCTACGGTTGTGACGCCTTCGGCAATCAGCGCATCGAGGCGCGGCAGCGTTTCGCGCACCAGATCGTCCTCGCTCGCCGCGCGCAGCGCCTTGACCGACGAGACGATGCCGCCGCCGGCGCGAGCGACTTCTTCATAGGTTGCGCCGGCCAGCCGCATTTCGAACTCGTTGGCGCGGTTGCCGGCGTGGACGAGATGGGTGTGGCAATCGATCAGGCCGGGCGTGATCCAGCGGCCGCCGCAGTCGATGATCTCGGCGTCATGCGTCAGTGCGGAGGGAATCTCGGCTGCCGGTCCGGCGAAGACGATCCGCCCATCGCTGGCGACGATCGCACCGTCATCGACGGTGCCCAGGCCGGGCAACGACGGCGACATGGTCGCAAGCCGGGCATTGCGCCAGATGCGCGTCCGACTCGATGGTTTCTCCCCTGCGCCAGCCATCACATTTCCCGTTTTCATCGCGCTTCAATATGTATATACATATCACGAAACGACGCAAGTGGGCTTCGGCTCAGGATTAAAGTTCGAGGGAGGTGGCATGACGACGATCTTTGCCGAACAGGCCCTGCTCCCGGCCGGTTGGCAGGACAATTCCCGCATCGTCACCGATGGCGGGCTGGTCGCTTCGGTCGAGCAGGCCGCCTCGCCTGCTCCCGGCGACGAGCACCATGCGATCGTGCTGCCTGGCATGCCGAACCTGCACAGCCATGCCTTTCAGCGCGGAATGGCCGGCCTTGCCGAAACGCGCGGCCCTTCCGCCGACAGCTTCTGGTCGTGGCGCGAGGTGATGTACCGCTTCGCGCTTAGCATCACGCCCGAGCAGGCGGAGGCGGTCGCGGCCCAGCTTTATGTCGAGATGCTGGAAGCCGGGTTCTCGCGCGTCGGCGAGTTTCACTATCTGCATCATGATCTCGACGGGCGGCCATACGCCAACCCGGCGGAAATGGCGGGGCGTATCGCTGCGGCGGCGCGGGCGACCGGTATCGGCCTGACACTGCTGCCTGTCTTCTATGCCCATTCGGGTTTCGGCGGCGCAGCACCCAACGACGGCCAGCGGCGATTCGTCAATGATCTCGATAGCTTCGCCGCTCTTCTTGAAGGCTGCCGCACCGCGACCAGGGATATGCCCGGCGCGGTTGTCGGCGTTGCGCCACACAGCCTGCGCGCCGTCACGCCGCAAGAACTCGCGGCCGTCACTGCCATGATGCCGGACGGGCCGATCCACATCCACATCGCCGAGCAGATGCGCGAGGTCGAGGATTGCATCGCCTGGTCGGGGGCGCGGCCGGTCGAATGGCTGCTCGCCAATGCGGACGTCGACCGGCGCTGGTGCCTGATACACGCCACCCACATGGTCGAAGCCGAAACCGTCGCCATGGCGAAGAGCGGCGCCGTCGCGGGCCTCTGCCCGATAACCGAGGCGAATCTGGGGGATGGCACGTTTTCCGGACCTCTTTTCGTAGAGAATGGCGGGCGTTTTGGAGTGGGTTCCGACTCCAACGTGCTGATCGGTGTTGTGGATGAATTGCGGCAACTTGAATATTCGCAACGGATTTTTCATCGCGCGCGCAACGTGTTAGCCGATCCGGGCCAATCAAACGGCCGAAATTTGTTCACAATGGGGGTCGCGGGCGGCAATCAGGCCCTTGGTCGTGCGAAATCCGGCATCGTTCCCGGCGCACCGGCCGATTTCGTTTCGCTCGAGGCGACGCACCCCACCCTCGCCGGCAAATCCGGCGACGCGATTCTCGACGCATGGATTTTCGCCAATGGCGCGGCGGTCGATTGCGTCTGGGTGAATGGCGAAAGGCTGGTCACCCAGGGGCGGCATTTTGCGCGCGAGGCTATCGCCGAGAAATTCAAGACGGCGATGATCGAACTGCTCGCGGGCTGACGGACAGACGTGGAACGCAAATGGATGTGACCGAGGCAATCAGCGCAGACGCCGAACCGGCATCGCTTCACCAGCGCATTCTTGCCGACATCAGCGACCGCATCATGTCGGGCGAATGGGCGCCGGGCCACCGCATCCCGTTCGAGCACGAGCTTTCCGCCGAATATGGCTGCTCGCGCATGACGGTGAACAAGGCGCTGTCGCAACTGGCCAAGGCGGGGCTGATCGAGCGCCGCCGCCGCTCCGGCAGCTTCGTGCGCCGGCCGCAATCGCAGGCGGCTATTCTCGAAATCCACGACATCAAGACGGAAGTGGCCGCGCTCGGGCTGCCCTATCGCTACGAGCTGACGTCGCGCCGCAAGCGCAAGAGCACGCCGGACGATCGCGAGCGGCTTGGGCTGAAGAATTCAGGCGCGGTGCTGGAGTTGACTTGCCGCCATTTTGCCGGCGCGCAGCCATTCTGCCACGAGGACCGCCTGGTCAATCTCGCCGCCGTGCCTGAAGCGGCGGACGAAAGCTTCGAGGAGAATGCGCCCGGGCCGTGGCTTATCGGCCGCATCCCGTGGAGTGCGGCCGAACATCGGATCACTGCTGTCGGCGCGGAGGCGGAAACCGCCGCCGCGCTGAACATTGCCGAAGGATCGCCTTGCCTGGTGGTGGAGCGGCGCACCTGGAGCGCCGACCATCCGGTCACCCATGTGCGGTTCACCTATGCCGCCGGCAGCCACGCTCTGGTGGCGCGGTTCACGCCTTCGCAGAGCTGATTTTTTTGCTTCTTGCCCCTCATCCGCCTGCCGGTTCTCCACGCGATCCTTCGACAAGCTCAGGATGAGGGAAGAACTAGGCAGCAGCGCCGGCGAGTCCCCTCTCCCCGTTCTACACGGGGAGAAGGTAAGGGTGAGGGGCAGCTCCATGCGCGGCTAAAGCGCCGCCGTGATGATGATCTCGACCTTGTATTCCGGCGCTGCGAGCTTGGCCTCGCCGGTGGCGCGCGCAGGCGTATGGCCCTGCGGCACCCAGCCGTCCCACACAGCGTTCATCTCGGCGAAGGTGCTCATGTCGGCCAGCCAGATGATCGCCTGAAGGATCTTGGTCTTGTCCGAACCGGCCTTGGCCAGCAACTCGTCGATCGTGGCGAGGATTTCCTTGGTCTGGGTGGCGACGTTGCCGCCCGGCGAGCCGACCTGCCCGGCCAGATAGATCGTGTCGTTATGGATGACGATGTCGCTCATGCGCGGGCCGACATCAATACGGCGAATGGTCATGGATCTATTTCCTTCCTGAAAATTTTGTTCGAGCAGCGGCCTAACGAAAGCGGTCTGGCGACAGGGCCGGGACCAGCGCTTCCATTTCGGCGGGCAGGCCCGCGCGCCTTATCATCTGTCCGGCCAGCCATGACAAGGCGGGCGATGTCTGAATCCCGTAGCCGCCCTGCCCCGCAAGCCAGAAAAAGCCTTCCGCCGTCGTGTCGAAGCCGGCGACCGGCGTCCGGTCCGGCGCGAAAGTGCGCAATCCGGCCCAGCTCCGCTCGACATGGGTCACCGGAAAAACCATCGCCTGCTCGAATCGGTGCAGGCCTTCGGCCAGCACCATGTCGTCCACGAATGCGTCATGCGGCTCGACCGGGTCCTCATCGGCCGGCGAGACCAGCAGGCGCGCACCGTCGGGCTTCATGTACCAGGTGTCCGCGGCGTCGCCGACCAGCGGCCAGTGGCGCGTGTCGTAGGCCGCCGGCGCAGGCAGCACGGCGATCGAGCGGCGCATCGGCGTCACGCCGATCGGCACGACGCCGCATTTCTTTGCGACATCGTCGGCCCAGGCCCCGGCTGCATTAACGATGGTCTTGGCGATGATCCGCGCATTCGGCGTCTCGATCGACCAGAGCCCGCCGGCATATTCCGCCTTCGTCAGCGCGCAGTCGGTCAGGACCTTCGCGCCCGCCATTTTCGCGGCTTTCAGCCAGCCCTGATGCAGCGCGGCGACATCGATGTCGCGCGCATCTTCTTCATAGGAGGCGGCGAGAATGCGCTCCGCCCGCAGCGCCGGCACCAGCGCCAGCGCCTCGGCGACGCTGATCTCGCGCAGGCCCTCGCTCTCCGCCAGAAGCTCGGCGTGATGGGACATTCCTTCGGCATCGGCGATGTTCAGCATGCCGCGCGGAGAAAGCAGCGGGTTCGGGAACAGGTCTTTGTCCGCATGTTCGAACAGCGGCGCGCTCGCGCGGCTGAGCGCCCGGATCGTCTGGTTGCCGTAGTTCTGGATGAAGATCGCCGCCGAGCGCCCGGTCGTGTGATGTCCCGGCCGGCTTTCCTGCTCGATCAGGACGACCTTGAAATCATGCGTCAGCGCGGCCGCCACTCCGGCTCCGGCAATGCCCGCGCCGACAATTGCAATGTCAGCCCTGATCTCGTCCTGCATGCGCTCCACCTCCCTTGCTCGCGACCTTTTCCACATTACAGCGGAAATTGAAATGGAGCAGAGCACGGCGTTGCCTGCCCCAGCCTTCCTGGTGCGGATTTCGGCCGCGGAATCTCAAACGGCGGCGTTGACTAATGTAATAACATCACATATCCAGCCCTTGCCGCCAGCAATACGGATGCAGCCGGAAGACCATGACCGACGCCAGCCTGACCTTTCGCGACCTGACGCTTGGCTATAACAGCCACCCCGCCGTCCATCATCTGAACGGCGCGGTCAAGACGGGCTCGCTGACCGCTGTCGTCGGGGCCAACGGCTCCGGCAAATCGACGCTGATGAAGGGCATCGTCGGCGTGCTGAAACCCATGGCCGGGACCTGCTTCAATGCCAAGGGCTCGCGCATCGCCTATTTGCCGCAGCAATCCGAACTCGACCGTTCCTTCCCGGCGCGCGTGATCGATCTCGTCTCGTTGGGCCTCTGGCCCCGGCGCGGCCTGCTCGGCCGCTTCACCAGGGACGATCGCGACCAGGTTTCGAAGGCGCTGATGGCCGTCGGGCTGGGCGGCTTCGAGAAGCGGCCGATCGACACGCTGTCGGGCGGCCAGTTGCAGCGCGCTCTCTTTGCCCGGGTCCTGCTCCAGGATGCCGAGATCATCCTGCTCGACGAGCCCTTCAATGCGGTAGACGCGAAGACTGTCGGCGACCTGATCGCCCTGATCAAGCGCTGGCATGGCGAAAAGCGCACCGTCATGGTGGTCATCCACGACCTCGACCTGGTGCGCCGGCATTTTCCCGAAACCCTGCTTTTGGCGCGGCAGCCGGTCGCCTGGGGCGAAACGATCGAGACGCTGAAGCCGGAAAACCTGTTGCGCGCGCGCCGTTTCGACGAAGCCTGGCATGACGATGCGCCCTGGTGCGAGCCCGCCGGGGACGATCACGCCCATGACCACTCACACGACCATGGTCACGATCATTCGCATCGCGATTCCGGTCCGCGGGCGGCCTGAGCAGCATCATGTATGATTTCCTGATCGCCCCCTTCGTCGAATTCGGCTTCATGCAGCGCGCGCTGATGGGTTCGCTGATGCTGTCGATAGGCGCCTGCCCGGTCGGCGTGTTCCTGATGCTGCGGCGCATGAGCCTGACGGGCGACGCCATGGCCCATGCCATCCTGCCGGGCGCAGCGGCCGGCTTCCTGCTCTACGGCCTGCAGATCGTGCCGATGACCATCGGCGGGCTGATCGCCGGCGCGATCGTTGCGCTGGGTGCCGGCGCGGTGTCGCGCTTCACCGTGCAGAAAGAAGACGCCTCGATGGCCGCCTTCTACCTCATCTCATTGGCGGCCGGCGTACTCATAGTGTCGCTGCGCGGCTCCAGCGTCGACCTGATGCATGTGCTGTTCGGCACGGTGCTTGCGCTGAACAACGACGCGCTGACGCTGATCGCTATGATCACCGGCACCACGCTGCTGACGCTTGCGATCTTCTGGCGGGCGCTGGTCGCCGAATGCCTCGACCCGCTGTTCCTGCGTTCGGTGAGCCGTCTCGGCACGCCCGTCCACTTCATCTTTCTCGGGCTGGTCGTCCTCAACCTCGTCGGCGGCTTCCAGGCGCTCGGCACGCTGCTCTCGGTCGGACTGATGATGCTGCCCGCCGCCGCCGCGCGCTTCTGGACGACCCGCGTCGAGCCGATGTGCGCGCTAGCGATCCTGATCGGCTTCGCATCCTGCGTCGCCGGCCTGCTCCTGTCCTATCACGCCGCGCTTCCTTCCGGACCGGCCATCATCCTGTCGGCGGGCGTCATCTATATCTGCTCGATCGTTTTCGGCACGCGCGGGGTCTTCAATACCCGCACCCGCCATCACCGCCACCGCACCGCCTGAAGGAGACACCATCCATGCTCAGCAAATTTCGACTTGCCCTGCTGGCGACCGTTATAACATTAAGCCCCCTCGCCTCGGCCTCCGCCGAACCGCTGAAAGTCATCGCCAGCTTCTCGATCATCGGCGATTTCGCGCAAAATGTCGGCGGCGAGCGCGTCGAGGTGACGACGCTGGTCGGCCCGGACGGCGACGCGCATGTCTACGAGCCCAGGCCGGCCGACGCGGTCGCCATGGCCGGCGCCGATGTGGTGCTGGTCAACGGCCTGCATTTCGAAGGCTTTCTCGAGCGTCTCGTCGAAACCAGCGGCGCAAAAGCGCAGATCGTCGAACTGACCAAAGGCGTCGAGCCGCTGAAGATGCAGGAAGGGCACGAGGCGGAAGGCGAAGCGCATGATGCCGCCGCCGAGGAGGAAGAAGGCCACCACCATGGCGATACCGATCCGCACGCCTTCCAGTCCATCGCCAACGCAAAAATCTACGTGAAGAACATCGCCGACGCGTTCTGTGCCGCCGATGCCGAGGGCTGCGACGCCTACAAGGCCAATGCCGAAGCCTACACGCAAAAGCTTGCGGCGGCGGAGGACGAGGTGAAGGCGGCTGTCGCCTCCATCCCCGAAGACAAGCGCGTCATCATCACCTCGCATGACGCTTTCGGCTATTTCGAGCACGAATACGGCCTGACCTTCCTGGCTCCGGAAGGCGTCTCGACCGAAGCGGAAGCTTCGGCCGCCGATGTCGCTGCGCTGATCAGGCAGGTGCGCGAAGACAAGGCCTCGGCGATCTTCGTCGAGAGCATCACCAATGCGCGGCTGGCCGAACAGATCGCAACAGAAACCGGCCTGAAGATCGGCGGCACGCTCTATTCCGACGCGCTCTCGGCTGCCGACGGCCCGGCATCCACCTATATCGACCTGATGCGCTACAACATCGCCACGATCAAAGGCGCGATCCTCGGCAGCTAGCCGGAGCACCACGACCGACCAAGGCGGGTTCGTCCCGCCTTTTTCGGCCCTCAATGTGTTATGTTATTACATCAAGGAAGGGACACCATGCCTCGTCGTCTGAAAGCACTCTCCTGCGCCGCGCTAGCGTTGGGCTTCATAATCCCGCCCGCTATTGCGGAAGAAAAATCCGCATGGCGGCTGTTCGTGTCGGATCATGCCGCACCGGTCGTCCGCGCCATCGACGCCGAAACCGGCACCGTGCTGGCGAACTTCGCGACCAAGGGGCCGGCGACGCTGCATCGCAGCGAAAGCGGCAGGACCGTATTTGCGGTCCAGGGCAAGTCGGACATGGTTTCGGTGATCTCGAGCGGCCTCTCCACGGGCGACCATGGCGATCACGGCGACCTGGAGATCGAAGCGCCGAGCCTGCTGGAGGCGACGTTTCCCGGCGCAAAGCCATCGCATTTCGTCGATCATCATGGCGACATAGCCCTGTTCTTCGATGGCGAGGGCGTCGTCCGCACCATATCGGAGAAGGACGTGCTCGCCGGCTCGAAAGCAGTGCGCGAGGTCAAGACCGCCGCGCCGCATCACGGCGTCGCGGTGGCGTTCGGCAATCATGTCCTGGTGAGCGAGCCCAACAGCGAAAAGCCGGACGAATTGCCGGTCGGCATCCGGGTGATCGACAGTGCCGGCGCGCCGGTCGGAGATTTGCATTCGTGCCCGGACCTTCACGGCGAGGCGTCGTCCGGCAACATACTGGCGATCGCCTGCGCGGAAGGGTTGCTGCTGGTCAAAGCCGGCGGCGACGCGCCCTCGATCGAGATGCTGCCTTATGGCGAAGGGCTGCCCGAAGGCAAATCGACGACGCTGGTCGGCGGCAGGGGCCTGCAGTATTTTCTCGGCAATTACGGGCCGAGCGCCGTTGTGGTGATCGACCCGACGGCAAAAGACGCTTTCCGTCTGATCGAGCTGCCGACGCGCCGAGTGCATTTCGCGGTAGACCCGGTACGGCCGAAATTCGCCTATGTCTTCACTGAAGACGGCAAGCTGCACCGCATCGATGTTCTGGCCGGCCAGATCGTCGGCACGCTGGCGCTGACCGAGCCCTACAGCATGGACGGCCACTGGAGCGACCCGCGGCCGCGTATAGCCGTCGCGGGAGATGCGATCATCGTCAGCGACCCGCTGAAGAGCGTGCTGCATGTCGTCGATGCTGGAAATTTTGCCGAAACCGGCAATATCCCCGTTGAAGGCAAGCCGTTCAACGTTGTGGCGATCGGCGGATCCGGCGAAACGCACTGACCGGCCTGCATAACGGCTCGACGCAGCCGAGCCGGTTGACCCGGCCCGGCTTCTTCATGATACACGCTCTGCGGAAGCCTGGACCGGATCGTCCCGGCCGCCCGGCTCCGCGCGACGCCAGCGCCGGCAAACAGGAGCGTGTCGATGACCGAGACCGTGACCATCACCCGCGATGGCGAAATCGCCATCGTGACCATCGACAACCCGCCGGTGAACGCACTGGGCTTCGGCGTCCGCGAGCCGCTACAGAAGGCGCTGGAAACGCTCACCGGCGACGCTTCCGTCGCCGGCATCGTGCTGGCCTGCGCGGGCCGCACCTTCGTTGCAGGAGCCGACATCACCGAATTCGGCAAGCCCAAGCAGCGGCCGGAACTGCGCGACATCATCGAAACGCTTGAAGCGATCCGGAAACCCACGGTCGCGGCCATCCACGGCGCCGCGCTCGGCGGCGGGCTGGAACTTGCGCTCGGCTGCCATTTCCGCATCGCCGACAAAGGCGCGAAGCTCGGGCTGCCGGAGGTGAAGCTCGGCTTGGTGCCGGGCGCCGGTGGCACCGTCCGCCTGCCGCGCCTGGTCGGCCCGTCGAAGGCACTGAAAATGATCGTCTCCGGCGCGCCGGTTCCGGCCGATGTGGCGCTGGCGAGCGCACTGGTCGACGCGATCTCCGAGTCCAGCCTCCTCGCCAACGCGGTCGCCTTCGCCCGCGACAAGGCCGCGAGCGGCGTCGCTGCCGCACCGGTGCGCAATCGCGGCGGGCAGATCATCGGCGCCGACCTCGCGGCATTCGACGCCGATGCGGCCGAACTCGCCAGGAAGGCGCGCGGGCTCGAAGCGCCGCTGGCCTGCGCGCAATCTGTGCGCAACGCGATCACCCTGCCCTTCGACGAGGCGCTGGCCGCCGAGCGCGAACTGTTCACGAAACTGGTTTCGGGCGACCAGTCGCGCGCCCAGCGCCATCTGTTCTTCGCCGAGCGCGAGGCCACGAAAGTGCCCGGCGTCGGCAAGGAAGTCGCGCCGCGCGAAATCCGCCGCGTGGGCGTCATCGGCGCCGGCACGATGGGCGGTGGCATCGCCATGGCCTTCGTCAATGGCGGCATCCCGGTGACCCTTCTCGAAATGAACCGCGAGGCGCTCGACCGCGGCCTGGCGACGATCGAGAAGAACTATGCGATATCGGTATCGCGCGGCTCGCTGAGCGAAGACGCCAAGGCGGGGCGGATGGCGCTGTTTGCGCCGACCACCGACTATGCCGACCTCGCCGAGTGCGATCTCGTCATCGAGGCCGTGTTCGAGGACATGGCGGTGAAGAGAGAGGTGTTCAGCAAGCTCGACGCCGTCGCCAAGCCGACGGCGATCCTTGCCACCAATACGTCCTATCTCGACGTCAACGAGATCGCGGCCTCGACCAGCCGTCCGCAGGATGTGCTGGGGTTGCACTTCTTCTCGCCGGCCAACGTCATGAAACTGCTGGAGATCGTGCGCGGGGAAAAAACCGCGCCGGATGTGCTGGCGACGGCGCTTGGCGTTGCGAAAAGGA
Organism: Mesorhizobium alhagi CCNWXJ12-2; assembly: GCF_000236565.1. Classification (GTDB taxonomy): domain Bacteria; phylum Pseudomonadota; class Alphaproteobacteria; order Rhizobiales; family Rhizobiaceae; genus Allomesorhizobium; species Allomesorhizobium alhagi. Next base: position 35,187 of record NZ_AHAM01000125.1, read on the forward strand.
TCGGCAAGGTTCCGGTTGTCGTCGGCGTCTGCCACGGCTTCGTCGGCAACCGCATGCTCTCGGCCCGCTCGGCCGATGCGGAAAACCTTCTGCTTGAAGGCGCCTCGCCGGATGAGATCGACAAGGTGTTCACCGGTTTCGGCTGGCCGATGGGTCCGTTCCAGATGTACGATTTGGCCGGCCTCGACATTGGCTGGCGCAACCGCAAGGCGCGCGGCCAGCTTGCCGTCATCGCCGACCGGCTCTGCGAACAAGGCCGTTTCGGCCAGAAGACCGGCAAGGGTTTTTACCTCTACGAGAATGGCTCGCGCACCCCGGTTCCCGATCCGGAGGTGACGCAACTGATCGAGGACAGCGCGCGCGAAAGAGGCGTCAGCCGCCGCGCCGTTCCGGCCGGGGAGATCATCGAGCGCACGCTCTATCCCATGGTCAACGAGGGCACGAAGATCCTGGAGGAAGGGATCGCCGCGCGCGCGTCCGACATCGACATCGTCTGGACCAATGGCTACGGGTTTCCGGTCGGAAAGGGCGGGCCGATGTTCTGGGCCGACTTCGAAGGGCTGCCGAAGATCATCGAACGGCTGGAATACTGGCATGGCGGCAACGGCAAAGACGTGTTCCGGCCGTCCGCGCTGTTGAAGCGGATTGCCGCCGAGGGCAGCCCGCTCAGCACCTTCGTCGGCAACGGCTGAGACGACAGCGCTGTTGCGGCGGGCAGTTCGAGGTGGCATGACGGTCGCGAGAGAGCGGCGCGGGCGCTATGCTTGCCGCAACGATGGGATCACGAGGCATCACCATGGAATACAGACAGATTACCGACAACTACGCCGTGTCCGGACAGATCGCGGCCGAAGACATCGCCACGATCAAGGCCAAGGGCTTCAAGAGCATCATCAGCAACCGGCCCGACGGCGAGCAGCCCGGCCAGCCCTTAACGGCCGAGATCAGGAAGGCCGCGGAAGACGCCGGCCTGTCGTTCCGCCACGTCCCGATCGTCAGCGGCATGCCGATGACCGGCGACGACGTCGCCGCGATGGCCGAGGCGCTGGACGAACTCGAAGGCCCGGTCTTCGCCTATTGCCGCTCCGGCACGCGCTCGACCAACCTGTTCATGGCGGTGCAGCAGTCGAAAGGCTGAGGCTGCCGTTATAAGGGCAGCGCCGAGGTCTCCTTCAGCGTCTCCAGCACGATCGCGGTCTTCACATGCTGCACGGATTCGTGCGGCAGGAGCACGCCGTTGACGAAATCCGACAGCGATTTCAGGTCCGGCGTGACGACCTTGAGGATGTAATCCATTTCGCCGGTCAGTGCATGCGCCTCCTGGACTTCGGGCAGGCGCGACAGGAGTTCGGCGAAGTTGCGGGCATTGTCGCGATTGTGGGTCGCCAGCGTCACCGAGATCACATTGACCAGCGAGAATCCGAGCCGGTCGCGGTCGAGCACCGCCCGGTAGCCGCGGATAAAACCCTCCTCCTCAAGCCGCTGCCTCCGCCGAGAGCATTGCGACGGCGACAGGTTCACGCGCTCGGAAAGGTCATTGTTGGTCAGCCTGCCATCGGCCTGCAGCAGAGACAGTATCTTGCGGTCAAATTGATCGATGCGCTCGTCATCGGCCATTTTCGGCTCCATCGTGCACGCTTTACGCATCATTGCAGCATCCGAAGCGTTTGAATGCAAGCACCGTGCGGGCGGTTTGGGCTATTCTGGGCAGAGTTTGAACGTGCGTCCTTCGAGGCTCGCTTCGCTCGCACCTCAGGATGAGGACGGCTTATGCCACCTTCTTCCGGAACGATCGCGCGAGCCTCTGGGTTCGTGAGATTTCGCAACGCTCCTCATCCTGAGGTGCGAGCGAAGCGAGCCTCGAAGGACGCGCCAAAGGAGGAAGCCATGGGTCCCTTTCCGCACGACGCCCCGCCCGCCAAGATCAGCAAGGCCAATCCCGCAGGCACCGACGGGTTCGAGTTCGTCGAATTCGCCCACCCGGAGCCGGAAAAGCTCTCCGACCTCTTTACGCGCATGGGCTACGCGCCGGTTGCAAAACACCGGACCAAGAACATCACCATCTGGCGCCAGGGCGACATCAACTACGTGCTGAACGCCGAGCCCGGCTCATACGGAATGAAGTTCGTGGAAAAGCACGGGCCCTGCGCCCCGGCAATGGCGTGGCGCGTCGTCGACGCGAAGCATGCGTTCGACCACGCGGTCTCCAAGGGCGCCGAGCCCTATATGGGCGATGACAAGACGCTCGACGTGCCGGCGATCGTCGGCATCGGCGGCTCACTGCTCTATTTCGTCGACAAATACCGCGACAAGGGCTCGGCCTATGATGCGGAGTTCGAATGGCTGGGAGAGCGCGACCCGAAGCCGGAAGGCGTCGGCTTCTATTATCTCGACCACCTGACCCACAATGTCTATCGCGGTCAGATGGACAAATGGTGGGCGTTCTATCGCGAACTGTTCGGCTTCAAGCAGATCCACTACTTCGACATCGACGGCCGCATCACCGGGCTGGTCAGCCGCGCGATCACCTCGCCCTGCGGCAAGATCCGCATCCCGCTCAACGAGTCCAAAGACGACACCAGCCAGATCGCGGAGTACCTGCGCAAATACAAGGGCGAAGGCATCCAGCATATCGCGGTTGGCACCGACGGCATCTACGACGCCACCGACAAGCTCGCCGCCAACGGACTGAAATTCATGCCCGGCCCGCCCGACACTTATTACGAAAAGTCGCATGAGCGCGTGCACGGCCATGACGAGCCGATCGAGCGGATGAAGAAACACGGCATACTGATCGACGGCGAAGGCGTGGTCGACGGCGGCACGACGAAGATCCTGCTGCAGATATTCTCGAAAACCGTGATCGGGCCGATCTTCTTCGAATTCATCCAGCGCAAGGGCGACGAAGGCTTTGGCGAAGGCAACTTCCGCGCGCTGTTCGAGTCGATCGAGGAAGACCAGATCCGCCGCGGGGTACTGAAATCGGACGCTGCCGCCTAGCGGCAGCGAGCCCGATCGCTCGCCCGGCAGGAGCCAGGGATTTGTGAAAAACCAAGTCCAGCACATCGGCGCGCTTGCGGGAGCGCCGATGTGCCGGCCGGCACCGGTGACAGGACGTTCCCGGAAGCCGAACAGTGTCAGCCCGCGACAAGGCCGACAACCACGACGAGCCCGCACAGGCCGAGCAGCGGGCCTAGTATCCAGCGCGCTTCGTGGACGCTTTTATCCATGGCAACCTCCTGGTCCAGTTAGCCCTGCAACGCGAGCTATGGAGGCTGGTTCCAGTTTTTGTCGACCGTTGAATTGGCTGTCGCAAATGGGCCGAATTAGGGGGCCGCATGGATTGGGCTGCCGGCGCAATCCAGCGCGCCGGCTGCAGCGTCATGCCTTCTTCAGAAATTCGGTGCGGAGCACCAATCCTTTGACTTTTTCGGCATTGCACTCGATCTCGCCCTCCTTGTCGGTCAGGCGAATGTTCTTGATCAGCGTGCCGCGCTTCAGCACGACAGACGTGCCTTTGACCTTGAGGTCCTTGATCAGCGTCACGGAATCGCCATCGGCGAGCTTCGTGCCGTTGCTGTCCTTCACATCCGTCATGTCAGTCCCCTTCGTCGGATCGATCGACGCACTGATAGGGACGGTTCGGTCGCGTGTCGCGGCAAATCGGCGACCGCCTACCGAAGGAACCGCTGCCGGATGCGGATTCGGCGCCGGTTCGGCAGGAACAACTTCACCCTTGCCCCGTTGAGCGGTCAAAAGGAGGGTGAGCGCATGACGCGGATTACCTATGAGATCGTGGAACATGATGGCGGCTGGGCCTACAAGCTCGGCGATGTGTATTCGGAGACCTTCGCCAGCCGCTCGCAAGCCTATGAGGCGGCCAAGGCTGCCGCCACCGAACAGCAGCTCGCCGGCAGGACGGAAGGCATTATCTACCAGGACGAGAAAGGCGAGTGGCACGAGGAGGTTGTCGACGGGCGGGACCGCCCCGAGACCGACGTTTCGACCGGAGGCTGACATGGAAAACGGGCCCGACAAGGGTTTCCAGCAACCAGTCGTGATCTCGCTCGATCAAGGCGGCGAGCCGATCGCCGTCCGCAACACCCGCCAGGCGACCGATCTGCTTTTGACCCAGTGGCCAGCCCGTCGCGGTCCAAGGCATCGAGACGCCGTCGACGCCTGCCTCAAAGTGCTGGACGGGCACCGTTCCACTGTAGATGCGCGCAACGCCTTCATCGAAGCGGCGGAAGAAGCCGGCATTTTGGTCGGCGAATCCGCTCACTAGAGCATTTTCGTCTCTGACAGAGTCGCCCCTCATCCGCCCGCCGGCACCTTCCCCCCGTAAGAACGGCAGGGCTATCTCAGATGGATGGATGAGGGGCTGGCGACCCCCTCCCTCTTGAGGGGAGGGGGTCGTCAGCGCCTCATTCCAAATACCAGAAACGCTCTAGCACTGGTCAGCCAAGCGCATGAGAGGCGATGCGATCAGAGCCGAAAAACTCTAGACCCCCGTTCGGTTCGGCCTGTGCTACCTGCCCAGGCCGGACATCACCGGACTTGGTCTAGCAGCCGCTTGCATTCGAGCAGGTCGAACAGCGCTTCCTGCAGCAGCGCGCGATTGTCGCGCGAAAGCTTGCCGCTGTCGGGCTGCACCGGTCCATCCTCCTCGGCCTTGCCGAGGCCGAAAAAGCGGCGGTTCGGCTTGGCCTTCGGTTCGCCGACCAGCATTTCGTCGTCCGCTCCGCGCGGCTGCGCGGCCGGCGTCGGCGGCGCGGCTTCGGCCTGCTTGCGCTGCGCGATCGCTTCCACGGCGTCGCGGTCGCCGCTTCCAACCGCGACGATGAACTGGTTGCCGTTCTCGCGCAGCAATTTCTGCACGCCCTTGATGGTGTAGCCCTGGTCGTAAAGCATATGGCGGATGCCCTTGATCAGGTCGACATCCTGCGGCCGGTAATAGCGCCGGCCGCCGCCGCGCTTCATCGGCTTGATCTGGGTGAACCGCGTTTCCCAGAAGCGCAGCACGTGCTGCGGCAGATCGAGGTCCTCGGCGACCTCGCTGATGGTCCGGAATGCGTCGGGGCTCTTGTCCATGCGCGAATTCCTCCATGACCGATCCCGGCCGAGGCGGCCGGATGGGATCAAGCTCGCTGAACCGGAGCGTTGCGTCAGCAGCGAGCCACTGCACCGATTCGTGCCTCATTTCAGCGGTTTGCCGGCTGGAATTCAAGCCTGGCGCGAGCCTGGCGCGCGAAATAATCGATCGAAGCCGGTCTACTCGCCAACCGATGCGGTCTGCTTGGCGTCCTTGCCCTTGCTGCTCTGGTGGGCGCGCAGGATACGGTTCTTCAGCACGTTCGAGGCCTTGAAGGTCATGACGCGGCGCGGCAGGATCGGCACTTCTTCGCCGGTCTTGGGATTGCGGCCGACGCGCTCGTTCTTGCCTCGTACGTGGAAGGTGGCGAAGGAAGAGAGCTTGACGGTTTCACCCCGGACAATGGCCTCGCATATCTCGTCGAGCACAGATTCCACGAGTTCGGCAGACTCCGTGCGGGAGAGGCCGACCTTGCGATAGACGGCTTCGGCGAGATCGGCGCGCGTCAGTGTCTTTCCCCCCATGCGACCGTCCAACCATCCTCGAAAAACAAAAAAGCCTACAAACGCCAAGACGTTAGAAAATTGGTCCGACAAGGTCAAGGACAGAACCGGCGCGTTCGCCGCAATGATGTTGAATTGACTTGATGATCCGCGCTGCGGCAAGGCTGCTCCGGCTAATGAGAGCAGCCGATCACCAGCGCAGCAGCACGGCGCCCCAGGTGAAGCCGCCGCCCATGGCTTCCAGCAGCACCAGATCGCCCTTCTTCACGCGCCCATCGGCCACGGCCACGGCAAGCGCCAGCGGCACCGACGCCGCCGAGGTGTTGCCATGCAGATTGACGGTCACCACGACTTTTTCGTCGGCGATGCCGAGCTTCCTGGCGGAGGCATCGATGATGCGCTTGTTGGCCTGATGCGGCACGAACCAGTCGAGGTCCTCGGCGGCGATGCCGGCCTGCGAAAAAGTCGCCTCGATCACGTCGGTGATCATTCCGACCGCGTGCTTGAACACCTCGCGGCCTTCCATGCGCAGCAGGCCGACCGTGCCGGTGGTGGAGGGGCCGCCGTCGACGTAGAGCTTATCCTTGTGAACGCCGTCGGAGCGCAGGCTGGCGGCGAGCACGCCGCGATCGGCGATCGTTCCCTCGCCCTCCTGCGCCTCGAGGATCAGGGCCCCTGCCCCGTCGCCGAACAGCACGCAGGTCGAGCGGTCGGTCCAGTCGAGAATGCGCGAAAACGTCTCGGAGCCGATCACCAGCACGCGCCTGGCGAGACCGCCGCGAACGTAGAGATCGGCGGTGGCGACCGCATAGACGAAGCCCGAACACACCGCCTGCATGTCGAAGGCAAAGCCGTGATGCATGCCGAGGCGGTTCTGGATTTCCACCGCGGTCGCGGGAAATGTGTTGTTCGGCGTCGAAGTGGCGAGCACGATCAGGTCTATGTCGGCCGGCGTCAGCCCGGCATCGTCGAGCGCGGCGCGCGCCGCCGCCTCGCCCAGCGACGCCGTCGTCTCGTCGTCGGAGGCGATGTGGCGCTGGCGGATGCCGGTGCGCTGGGCGATCCATTCGTCGGACGTTTCCAGCACGCCTTCGAAATCGGTATTCTTCATTATGCGACGCGGCAACGCGGATCCGATGCCACGCACGACTGATCTGATCATCTGGAACTAATTCCTATTCAATAGCATCGCCGGCAGCGGCTGCCGGCCTGAGCGAAGATTTCGGGTGACGCGCATGGAACAGGTCGAGGTCGGCCTCGATCCGGTCGAGCAGCCGATTGCGGGTCATATCGTAGGCGAGTTCGATCGCCGCCGCAAAACCTTCATCGTCGGTACCGCCATGGCTCTTCACGACGATGCCGTTGAGCCCCAGGAATACGCCGCCATTGGCCTTGCGCACATCCATCTTCTCCTTCAGCGTGTTGAACGCGCCCTTGGCGAAGACAGCGCCGATCCTGGCCATCAGCGTCCGGCTCATCGCGGCACGCAAATAGGTCGAGATCTGCCGCACCGTGCCTTCGGCAGTCTTCAGCGCGATATTGCCGGCGAACCCTTCGGTGACCACCACGTCGACCGTGCCCTTGCCGATGTCGTCGCCTTCGACGAAACCGTGATAGCCCATCGACATCATGCTGGCTTCGCGCAGCAGCCGGCCCGCTTCCTTGACCTCTTCCTGGCCCTTGACCTCCTCGACGCCGATGTTGAGCAGGCCGACGGTCGGCTTGTCCATTCCATAGAGCGCCCGCGCCATGGCGGTGCCGAGAATGGCGAAATCGATAAGCTGGTGGGCGTCCGCGCCGATCGTGGCGCCGACGTCCAGCACCACACTCTCACCGCGCAGCGTCGGCCAGATCGCCGCGATCGCCGGCCGCTCGATCGTGGCCATGGTGCGCAGGCAGAATTTCGACATCGCCATCAGCGCGCCGGTATTGCCGGCCGACACGCAGGCGTCGGCGTCACCCGTCTTTACCGCCTCGATGGACTTCCACATTGACGACTTCCAGCGACCGTGGCGCAGCGCCTTGCTCGGCTTGTCGTCCATGCGCACCGCGACATCGCAATGGATGAACTCGGTGATGGCGGCGAGTTTGGGGAACTTGTCCAGTTCCGGCCGGACCACTTCCGAGCGGCCATAGACCTTGAACCGCACATCGGGGCGGCGCGTCGCGACCATCATCAACGCGGGGATGACTACCGCCGGCCCGTGATCGCCGCCCATGGCATCGATGGAAATCCTGATCACTCGGCAATCATCTCACATTACTCGGCTGCCTTGGTCAGGCACGGGGGAAAATAGCGGTTTTGCGGAGCCGCACAACCGCGATTTCGGAACTTGCCCGGGTGTTTTCAGGATTTATCGATCAGCGAGCGCAGCTTTCGCTGCAATTCGGTCTCGACGACCTCCTCGCCTGCATCGGAAGCCGGAGCCTCCAGCGCCACGTCGCCCTTGCGCGGATAGGGATCGATGGCCAAGCCGAAGAACTCCTCCGCCAACGCGCCGACATCGATGGTGTCGCCGGAGAAGATTTCCGGGCTGTCGGGCCCTTCGGCATCGAGCATGATCTCGCCGCCGCCCTCGAAGCCGAGCCGGCCGAGTTTCGAATCCTCCGGCAGGAACAGCCCCGAGACCTCCTCCTCGATATGGGTGTCGAGCGGTTCGAGCGTCACCACGCAGGCCTGCACGATGTCGGCCGCGACGACGCCCGAAACCTTCACCCCATTGCGCTTCCAGGAACCGACATGCAGTTCCGCGCGGAAATTCTTCATCGAAAGCAGGCCGTGCTCTTCCGCGAGCGCCGCAAGCTGCTTCTCGTTTGCCTCGATCACCACCGGCATGCCCTTTTGCGGCAGCCGCGCGACATTGACGTTGAACGAAACCGGGCTCGTCGGCTGTTCATGGTGATGTTTCATCGCAGGCTCCTTTCAACCCGGCTGCGGCGCGGGAAAGCCGATCGCGCCGCCATGGATCGCCGCGGACGGCTGCCGCGCGAGCGCGGCGACGGCCTCGAACACGTAGCCGGCCAGCGCATCGGCTTGCGGCCAGTCGCCGGCTTCGGGACGGACGTTCCGCGCCAGGGCGGCGGCAAGCGCAGCCCGGTCGCCCGCCTCGAGCGCGTCGTCATAGGACTTGGTGCGGCCGTAAAACATCCGCGCCAGCTTCTTCATACGCTTCGGCACGCCGGCGTCGCCTATGCCGAGCTCGCGCAGCGAATGGTCGAGATCGGTGAAGAAATCGTCGGTCAGCTCCTGGGCAATCTCGCGCGAGACCCCGGCCTCGCCGCGCAGGCGATGCTGGAACAGGAACATATGCAGCGACAGCATCTCGAAACGGCCGAGCGGCGTGTCCGGCACGTTCCAGTCCGAATAAAGCACAGGCTGCCGCGCGGCCGCCACGATTTCACCGTAGAGCGCGTCCGTGATCGCGCGGTTGGCGTTGCGGTCGCCGCCAAACAGGCGTTTGAACATCGGCGGTCTCCTCGAGGAACCGTTTCACCGGCGGGCTTGTTGCATCGGCGCGCAAGCTGGTTTACCGGTTTTGCGGCTCCGCGCAAGGCGGGCCGCGATATCGAATTTGGGATGGGAGTTGTTGTTGGCCTGCCAGGATTTCAAGACCGCATTTTCGCCGCGCCTGGCCGGAGCGGCATGCCTGCTCGGAACGGCGCTGACGCTTTCCGCCTGCAATACCTCCAAGACCTTCGGCGACCTGACCCCGAGCGAGACGCTGACGCAGGGCTATGTCATCGACCAGCAGCAGATCGATCTGGTGCCGGTCGGCTCGAGCCGCGAACAGGTGATCCTGGCGCTGGGCAGCCCGTCGACCACGGCGACCTTCGACAATGAGGTCTTCTACTACATTTCCCAGACCCGCCGCCGCGCCGTCGCCTTCGCCAAGCCCAAGCTTGTCGACCAGCGCATACTGGCGGTCTATTTCGGCGAGGACGGGCGCGTCACAAATATCGCCCATTACGGCCTGCAGGACGGCAAGGTGTTCGACTTCATCTCCCGCACCACGCCGACCGGAGGCAAGGACCAGAACTTTATCGGCCAGCTGCTGGCGGGCGCCGCCGGCATGCCGACCAGCCTCCCCGGCGCCAGCCAGTAAAACCGGCGCCGGGCGGACACCTCAAGCAAAAGCCCCGCGGGATCGCTCCCGCGGGGCTTTTGCTTTGCGAATGGACGCTCAGGCTTACCCGTGTGCGAGCACGGCCAGCAGCAGGAGCGCCACGATGTTGGTGATCTTGATGGCCGGGTTGACGGCCGGGCCGGCGGTGTCCTTGTAGGGATCGCCGACCGTGTCGCCGGTCACCGAGGCCTTGTGGGCTTCGGAACCCTTCAAGTGCTTGACGCCGTCCTTGTCGACAAATCCGTCCTCGAACGACTTCTTGGCGTTGTCCCAGGCGCCGCCGCCCGAAGTCATGGAGATGGCGACGAACAGGCCGTTGACGATGACGCCGAGCAGCGATGCGCCGAGCGCGGCAAAGGCCGAGGCCTTGGAGCCCGAGATCAGCAGCACGCCGAAATAGACGACCAGCGGCGCCAGCACCGGCAGCAGCGACGGGATGATCATTTCCTTGATCGCAGCCTTGGTCAGAAGGTCGACGGCGCGGGCATAGTTGGGCTTCGAAGTGCCCTTCATGATGCCCGGATCTTCGCGGAACTGCTTGCGTACTTCTTCCACAATCGAGCCCGCGGCGCGGCCGACGGCGGTCATGGCGATGCCGCCGAACAGATACGGGATGAGGCCGCCGAAGATCAGGCCGGCAACGACATAGGGGTTGGAGAGGTCGAAGGAGACCGTGCCGATATCCGCGAAATACGGGAACTGCGCGGAGTTGGCCGCGAAGTACTGCAGGTCGTAGCTGTAGGCCGCAAACAGCACCAGCGCGCCGAGGCCGGCCGAGCCGATTGCGTAGCCCTTGGTGACCGCCTTGGTGGTGTTGCCGACCGCGTCGAGCGCGTCGGTCGACTGGCGCACTTCCTTGGGCAGGCCCGCCATTTCGGCGATACCGCCGGCATTGTCGGTGACCGGGCCGAAGGCGTCGAGCGCCACGATCATGCCGGCAAGGCCGAGCATCGTCGTCACCGCGATCGCCGTACCGAACAGACCGGCGAGCTGGTAGGTGGTTATGATGCCTCCGACGATGACGATCGCCGGCAGCGCCGTCGATTCCAGAGAAACCGCAAGGCCCTGGATGACGTTGGTGCCGTGGCCGGTGACCGAGGCCTGGGCGATCGAATTGACCGGACGCTTGTTGGTGCCGGTGTAGTATTCTGTGATCACCACGATCAGGCCGGTCACCACAAGGCCGATAATGCCGCAGATGAACAGGTTCTGCCCGGTGATGGCGACGCCGCCGCCAGTGCCGATCTCACCCCAGCCGATGGTCAGCGACGTGGCTGCGCCGAGGCCGACGATGGACAGCAGGCCAGTCACGATCAGGCCCTTGTAGAGCGCGCCCATGATCGAGCCGTTGGAGCCGAGCTTGACGAAGAAGGTGCCGATGATCGAGGTGACGATGCAGGCGCCGCAGATGGCGAGCGGATAGAGCATGACGCTGCCGAGGATGGCCGTGCCGCCGAAGAAGATCGCGGCGAGCACCATGGTGGCGACGACGGTCACGGCATAGGTTTCGAACAAATCGGCAGCCATGCCGGCGCAGTCGCCGACATTGTCGCCGACATTGTCTGCGATGGTGGCCGGGTTGCGCGGGTCGTCTTCGGGGATACCGGCTTCGACCTTGCCGACGAGATCGCCGCCGACATCCGCGCCCTTGGTGAAGATGCCGCCGCCCAGACGCGCGAAGATCGAGATCAGCGAGGCGCCGAAGCCGAGCGAGACCAGCGAGTCGATGACCGTGCGGTCGTCGGGCGCAAGACCCATCGGCCCGGTCAGGATCCAGTAGTAGACGGACACGCCCAGGAGGGCGAGACCGGCCACCAGCATGCCGGTGATGGCGCCCGACTTGAAGGCGATGTCGAGGCCGGCTGCGAGGCTGTTGGATGCAGCCTGGGCGGTGCGCACATTGGCGCGGACCGACACGTGCATGCCGATAAAGCCGGCAGCGCCCGACAGAACGGCGCCGATCAGGAAGCCGATCGCAGCGCTCGCGGAGAGCAGCCACCAGGCGAGCAGCAGCACGACTACGCCAACGATGGCGATGGTGGTGTATTGCCGCGCCAGATAGGCCTGCGCACCCTCGCGGATGGCGCCCGAGATTTCCTGCATGCGTGCATTTCCCTGGTCGGATGCGAGAACCGACCGTGTCGCCCAGATGGCGTACAGGATGGAAAGCAGGCCGCAGGCGATGACGACGTAAAGCATGGTCATTGCCGAATTCTTCCCTGATTTTCTGGCCCGGAAATTCCCCTCCCCGGGACCGATGCGATGGAGCCCGAATCCGGACAGCATAGCTGACAGAATCCGGGCTTTCGCAGCGGTGTATGCGAAACCGGCTTGGGCGCGTCAAGATACCGCTATGCTTTTGCCCCGTTTTCGCCATGGATGGCGATGGGCGGTGCGGCGGGGCTAGACGGCTGTTGAAATCTCGGAGTGTTAGCCGCCCAAGAGCGCGCGCATTTGAAAATGCAATAAATATGCTTATTCTCCTGCAGTCAGGAGCATCAGGATGAAGTTCAAAGTCGTCGTTCACGAAGCGGAGGAAGGCGGGTACTGGGCGGAAGTCCCTGCTGTGCCGGGCTGTGCGTCCCAGGGCGATACGATGGACGAACTGATGATCAATATCCGCGAGGCGATCGAAGGTTGTCTTTCGGTCGATATCGAACCGCCGACAACCTCGGACCCGAGTCGCATCATAGAGATTGCTGTTTGACCGTCGTCACGGGCAAAGCTCTTGCTCGTGCGCTTGAGAAGCGTGGATGGTCATTGCTCAGGATATCCGGCAGTCACCACATCTACGGGAAGGCGGGCTCGATCGTCCGTCTCTCCATACCGATCCATGGAAGCAAGCCCCTGAAACAAGGACTTGCAAGGCACTTGCTGAAATTGGCCGACATAGATCAGGAGGACATCTGACGAGGTCCGTCACCCAGCTTCACTCTATACCAGTTGCAGGCTGATATCTCGTCCGACGATACGGGCAGCGCGTTGAAGGCTTTCAATGGTCGCCGATCCGCTGTCCGGACCGAGCAGGCGATCCACCTGAGCACGGCTGGTCTTCATGAGTTCGGCCATCCGCTTTTTCGTGATCCGCTTCTTTTTCATCTCTTCGGCCAGTTGATGCGCAATCACAGCTTTGACGGCTGCTGCCGTGACTTCCTCGCGGATCTCCTTTTCGTCGAGCCAGCTTTCGAAGCTCGAACCCAGATGCTTGTTTTCCTTGCTCATGATGACAATTCCTTGAAGCGCTGGCGCGCGAGCGTCAAATCCGCCAGTGGGGTTTCGGCCCGATGCCGACTTCCAAAATACCAGCGGGATAGGCTTCAGATTCGGCATCTCCCAATCCTGCACCAAAATTGGTACAGGATTCCAAGCCAGCCATCAGCCACCTCAGATGTATGCCAGACTATCCCTCGTTTTCGACAACCCGGTCGGCGCGGTTGCGCGAGAAAATGAGCACCACCAGCGCCCCCAGGCACACCGCCACGATCGGGAACACCACCCAGTTCAGCATGTCCCAGCCATAGGCATTGTAGACCGCGCCCGACATCAGCGAGGCGAAGGCCACGCTGGAGAACAGCACCAGGTCGTGGATGCCCTGGACCTTGCCTTTTTCCGACGGGCGGTAGGTGTCGGCGACCATGGCGGTCGCACCGATGAAGCCGAAATTCCAGCCGAGACCGAGCAGGATAAGCGCCGACCAGAATTGCCATAGCGCGATGCCGGAAAGCGCGATCAGTGCGCAGCCGACCAGCAAGGCGAGGCCGGTGGCGACGATCGTCTCGGCGCCGAAGCGGTGGATCAGCCGTCCGGTGAAGAAACTCGGCGCGAACATCGCCATCACATGCCAGGAGATGCCGAGCGTAGCCTCATCGGTCGAGAAGCCGCAGCCGACCATGGCGAGCGGCGCGCCGGTCATGACGAAGCTCATCAGCGCGAACGTACCAACCGAGCACAGGAGCGCCACGACGAAGCGCGGCTGCGCGACAATCTCCGCAAGCGGTCGCGCCGGCTCTTCGGCAATCTCGCTGCCGGTTGAATGTTTGGCCGGAGCCCGCAGGAAAGACAGAATGACGGCCCCGACGGCCGCCAGAACCATGATGGCAGCGAAGGAGCCGGCAAACATCACCGGCGCCAACAATTCGCGCGTGAAGATGACGATCTGCGGCCCGAGGATTGCCGTCACCACACCGCCCGCGAGCACGAAGGAGATGGCGCGCGCCTTGAATTCGGGCGGCGCGTTGTCGGCGGCGGCGAAGCGGAATTGCTGCACGAAACCGCCGCCGATGCCGACGACCAGCAATCCGAGCGCGAAAAGCCAGAAATCGTCGGCGAACATGGCCGCGGTGGCGAGCGCGCCGCCGGCCGCCGTCACCGCCGTTCCGGTGAGAAAGCCGTTGCGCTGCCCTGCCCGCTTGATGATTGCCGCCGCAGGCAAGGCGCCCAGCGCCACGCCGACGTTGAAGCCGGTCACCGGCGCTGTGGCGAGCGACTTGTCCGCGCCGAGCAGGTAGAAGCCGGCGAGCGCGCCGATCGAGATGGAAATAGGTGCTGCCGAGCCGACTATTGCCTGCGACGCCGCCAGAATGAGTGCGGTGCGCCTGGCTTCGCTTGCAGTCGGCTGGCTCATTTCCTGAAATCCCGGAGTCTACTGCCGCGTCGAGTATGGTACATTCAATAATTCAATTGAATGTACCATACTCTCATATGTCAAGCGAGAATCTGAAGCACTCTTTCTATTCGCACCATGTGCCGCTGGATAGTCTCGAACCCAGCCTTGCGCATCGTCCGCCCGACAGGGAGATCATCGCCTACTTTCGCGACCGCTGCATTCTGTCGCTTTGCAAACACTGCGGGCGAACGGATTCCAGTACCGCCGCAAGGAAGAACGAGTTGCCAAGTGAAGGCGACCGCGGAATTGCCGGCACCGGCATGTACGCGATAGCTGACAGTTTATGAAGCGTCTTTTCCACGGCCCTCGCCGCGCATCCTGCGCGCCACGCGGTCGAGTACTGCGTTGACCAGCTTAGGTTCGTCCTCGACGTAGAACGCCTTGGCGATGTCGACATATTCCGAGACGATCACGGCAACAGGCACGTCGGCGCGCTGCATCAGTTCATAGACCCCGGCGCGCAGTATGGCGCGCAGGGTCGAGTCCAGCCTGGACAGCGGCCAATCCTCGGTCAGCGCCTGGCGGATGACCGGATCGACAGTCTTCTGGTTTTCGACGACGCCTGCCAGGATGGCGCGGAACCACTGCGGATCGGCCTCGCGGTAGAGCGCGCCGTCGACCTCCTTGCCCAGCCGGAAAGCTTCGTATTCGGCGGTGATTTCCAGCAGGCCGGCGCCGGCCACGTCCATCTGGTAGAGCGCCTGGACGGCGGCGAGCCTGGCTGCGCCGCGCTTGTTGGCCTGTCGGTTGGCGGGCTGATCGCCCCCGTCTGGTCGGCTCACCGGTCTCAGGCTCCGAGCCGTTCGCGAAGCGCGATCATGGTGAGCGCCGCCCGTGCGGCAAAGCCGCCCTTGTCGCCCTCGCTGCGGCGTGCCCGCACCCATGCCTGCTCGTCGTTTTCGGTGGTGAGAATGCCATTGCCGATGGCGAGCGAGCCCTCGACCGCGAGGTCCATCAGCGCGCGCGACGATTCATTGGCAACGATATCGAAATGATAGGTGTCGCCGCGGATCACGGTGCCGAGCGCGACGAAGCCGTCATAATCGGTGCCGCCCTCCTCCGCGCCGACCAGCGCGAAGGTTATCACCGCCGGGATTTCCAGCGCGCCGGGAACGGTGACGACGTCGTAGGTCGCGCCCACCTCGTCGAGCGCGGCCTTTGCGCCTTCGAGCAGCGCGTCGGCAAGGCCGTCGTAGAAGCGCGCCTCGACGATCAAAAGATGAGGTTTTTTGGTAGCTGCCATGAATGTCTCCGGGATTGCCGGTGACTTAGGCCGAACCGGGTTTCACCGCAAGCGGTTCGTGCCAGTTTGGAAGCAATCGCGTGGTGCATGGGATATTGCCGACAGAACGTGCACCGCCGTTTGACAGACTCGCCACGATGCAATCAATTCGCGGTGCATGTTGACCATGGAATGTCGCGCTGGAGGAACCGATGGACAAGCCTCGAATCTTTTTGGGCTCGTCAGGGAAACAGGAGAAGCTGCTTCAGGCGCTGACACGCGGTCTCAGCGACATCGCGCGCGTCGAACCCTGGACGACATCCTTCAATCCTGGGATGTCTACACTGGAACGCCTCCTTGAGCTTACCCAAGAAGTCGATTTTGCCGCGTTTGTCTTCGCGCAAGACGACTGGACGACGGTGAGCCCGTCGGCTTCGGAGCCTGGGCCGGGTCAGGCGTCTCCACGAGACAATGTTGTGTTCGAAGCCGGCCTTTTCGGCGGCGTCCTGGGTATGCGCCGAACCTTCATTCTGCATGCGAGTGGGGCGAAGCTTCCAAGCGACCTCCTGGGCCTCACATGTGTACGCTACGCCGGCGCGATGACGGCGTCCGAGATGAGAACCGTTAACCAGAAAGTCCGGAACGCAATCGAAAACGAGGGTCGCGTTACGCGCATTGAGGGCTCTTGGTGGCACTTCTCCTTGACGGAGCGCACCGCAAAGGAACCCGATGCCGTCAGCCTCCTGAAGATTTCGCGCAATCGCAACGGCGCCCTCGAACTGACGGGCCGTGCATGGCGAGAGGATGGAAGTCTGTCGGCAAGATATTGGAGCGAGGCGGTAAAAGAGAGGGAAAAGTCTTCCGGCGTCTTCTGGTATTGGAAGGGCGAGCGGCCGTTGGATCCGAACGCGCCGCAACTGGAGGGAGTCGGTGAGATCCGGCTGGAATCCGCTGATCGCGCAACCGGCTACTTCACGACTCGCGCGGATACGGATCCGAGTGTTAGCACGCGGACTGCCGGTGTCTGGTTGCGCGCCGATCCGGACGACGTGAATATTCTGGACGGTCGCTATGATCAAAAACGTGCGGCGCTTATTGCGGAGCGGCTGACCCGCTGGAAGTCCTTCCGGAATTCCTGATCGGGTGGAAGCATCGCCGCAGAACCAACTCGACGACCGGCCCCACGCACCTAGCCGAATTCTTGATCCTCACTCGCCGCCTCCGCCAGCCTGGCGGCGTAGCGCGCCATCGTGTCGACTTCGAGATTAACGCGGTCGCCCACTTGCCGCTCGCCCCAGGTGGTGACGGTCAGCGAATGATGGATCAGAAGCACGTCGAACAGCCTGCCCTCGACGCCGTTGACCGTCAGCGAGGTGCCGTCGAGCGCCACCGAGCCCTTCGGCGCTATGAACTTTGCAAGTTCGCGCGGCGCTTCGAGCCGGAAGCGCACGGCGTCGCCCTCGTCCTTCCGCTCCACGATTTCGGCCATACCGTCGACATGGCCCGAAACGATGTGGCCGCCGAGCTCGTCGCCGATCTTCAGCGCGCGTTCGAGATTGATGCGCGTGCCGGCCTGCCATCCGGCGGCCGTCGTCAGGCGCAGCGCCTCCTCCCAGGCTTCCGCCTCGAACCAGCGCTGGTTCGAGCCTTGTTCGGGAAGCGCCACCACCGTCAGGCAGACGCCGGCGCAGGAGATCGATGCGCCGATGGCGATGGATGCTGGGTCGTAGGCAGTGTCGATCCTCAGCCGCACGCCCTGCGGCAGCGGCGAAACCTGGGCGACCGTGCCCACATCGGTGACAATTCCGGTGAACATCAGAAACCCCTTATCCATTCGGCATAGGAATCATCGCCGAAACGGGCTTCGCCGAGAAGCCGGAAGTCCGCCGGTATATGGTCGCGGTCGAGCGGGGCGGCAATCCCGCCCTCCCCGACCGATGCCGGGCCGAAAAACAGCGCGATGCGGTCGATCAGCCCCTCGTCGAGGAAATAGCGCGCCGTGTCGGCGCCGCCCTCTACTAGGATGTTCGACATGCCTTGCGCGGCGAGATCTTCGAGAAATTCCGGCAGCGCCACCCGGCCCTCATAGGTCTCCGTCGCCAGCACCTTCACACCGGCGCTTTCGAGCGCCGCCTTGCGCTCGGGATCGGCCTCCGGGGCAGCCGCGATGAGCACGGGCACACGTTGCGCGGTCTGCACCAGTTTTGACCCGAGCGGCAGGCGCGCGTGGCGGTCGATCACGATCCGCGCCGGCGACCGTGCTTCCAGCCCCGGCAACCGGACGGTCAGATCCGGATCGTCGGCCAGTGCGGTGCCGATGCCGACCAGGATGGCGTCGGCCTCGGCCCGCATCAGGTGAACTTGCCTGCGCGCCACCGGACCGGTGATCGGCACCTGCCCCGCGCCCTGCCGCCCGATCATCCCGTCGCTTGAAACCGCCAGCTTCAGTGTCACTTGTGGACGTTTTTTCAACGATCGGATGAGATAGCCGGCCATCTGCGCGGCGGCCTCGTCGGCTAGAATCCGCTCGATGACCTCGATGCCGGCCACCCGCAGGATCGCATAGCCATTGCCCGAGACGCGCGGGTCCGGGTCGCTGGCCGCACCGACCACGCGGGTAACGCCCGCCGTCACCAGCGCGTTGGCGCAGGGCGGCGTTCGGCCATGATGGGCGCAAGGTTCCAGCGTGACGTAAGCGGTCGCACCGCGCGCCAGATCGCCGGCTTCGGCCAACGCCTCCGCCTCGGCATGCGGCCGCCCGCCGATCGCGGTGACGCCGCGCCCGACGATGACCGGGCCGTCGCCGTCGTCGCGTACGATCAGCGTCCCGACCGAGGGATTGGTGAAAGTAAGTCCCGAGTGTTTTTTCGACAGCCTGAGCGCCGCCGCCATGAGGCGGCGGTCGGTCTCCTCGCGCTCATCCTGGCTGACCGCCCTGCCGGTCATGGCTCAGCCGCCGTCCTCGTCGCCCTTGAGCTCGCCCAGCACCTCATGAAAATCCTTGGCCTCGCGGAAATTGCGATAGACCGAGGCGAAGCGCACATAGGCGACGTCGTCCAGCGCCTTCAGGGCTTCCATGACCAGCCGGCCGACCTCGCCGGAGGTCACTTCCGTCTCGCCCGAGCTTTCGAGCTGGCGCACGATGCCGGTCACGGCGCGGTCGATGCGCTCGGGATCGACATTGCGCTTGCGCACGGCGATTTCCATCGAGCGCAGCAGCTTGTCACGGCTGAACGGCACCTTGCGGCCGGATTTCTTGACGACGACGAGATCACGCAGCTGCACGCGCTCGAATGTGGTGAAGCGGCCGCCGCAATCCGGGCAGACCCTTCGCCGGCGGATCGCCGCCCCGTCCTCGGCGGGACGGGAGTCCTTTACCTGCGTATCTTCCGACTGACAGTAGGGGCAACGCATGGACAGCCTTTGTTTTGCAGCGATTCTCGGATCGGCAAAGGCTTAGTGCCTTTGCCGGAAAAGTGCAAAGCAGCGCCCGACCGTTATCCCAGATATGGATAAAGCGGGAACCGCTCCGTCAGCGCCATCACCTTCTGCTTGACCGCGGCTTCCACTGTCGCGTTGCCCTCGTCCGAGTTCGCCGCCTTCAGCCCGTCGAGCACCTCGGCGATCAGATTGCCTATCTCGCGGAATTCGGCCGCGCCGAAGCCGCGCGTCGTGCCGGCGGGCGTGCCGAGGCGAACGCCCGAAGTCACGAACGGCTTTTCCGGATCGAACGGGATGCCGTTCTTGTTGCAGGTGATGTTGGCGCGGCCGAGCGCGGCTTCGGCGCGCTTGCCGGTAGCGTTCTTGGGGCGCAGGTCCACCAGCATCAGATGGTTGTCGGTGCCGCCCGAGACGATATCGAGGCCGGTCGACTTCAGGCTGTCGGCCAGCGCCTTGGCGTTGGCGACGACATTCTGGGCATAGACCTTGAACTCCGGCTTCAGCGCCTCGCCGAAGGCGACCGCCTTGGCCGCGATCACATGCATCAGCGGCCCGCCCTGCAGGCCGGGAAACACCGCCGAGTTCATCTTCTTGGCGATGTCCTCGTCATTGGTCAGGATCATGCCGCCGCGGGGGCCGCGCAGCGACTTGTGCGTTGTTGTCGTCACGACATGCGCATGCGGCAGCGGTGACGGATGCATGCCGCCGGCGACGAGGCCGGCAATATGGGCCATATCCACCATCAGCCAGGCGCCCACTTCGTCGGCGATCTCGCGAAAGCGCTTCCAGTCCCAGATGCGCGAATAGGCGGTGCCGCCGGCCAGGATCAGCTTCGGCTTGTTCTCGCGCGCCAGCCGCGCCACTTCGTCCATGTCGAGCAGATGGTCGTCCTTGCGCACGCCGTAGGAGACGACGTTGAACCATTTGCCCGACATGTTGACCGGCGAGCCGTGCGTCAGGTGCCCGCCCGAATTCAGGTCGAGGCCCATGAAGGTGTCGCCCGGCTGCAGCAGCGCCAGAAACACCGCCTGGTTCATCTGGCTGCCGGAATTGGGCTGGACGTTGGCGAAATTGCAGTCGAACAGCTTCTTGGCGCGCTCGATCGCCAGTTCCTCGGCGATATCGACGAACTGGCAGCCGCCGTAATAGCGCTTGCCCGGATAGCCCTCGGCATATTTGTTGGTCATGATCGAGCCCTGCGCTTCCAGGACCGCGCGGGAAACGATGTTTTCCGAGGCGATCAGCTCGATCTCGTGGCGCTGGCGGCCGAGTTCCTGGCGGATGGCGCCGAAAATCTCCGGATCGGTCTCCGCCAGTTCGGCTCCGAAAAAGGTCTCGAAATGTTGAGCGGCGGCCGCTGCTGCTGTTGCCATGACGGTTCAATCCTCGGTGGGGCGGACAATCGTGTCCGGGGCTTCGCGATGGGGCCGGCAATTAGCACAGTTGCCCCGGTCCCGCCACGCTCGCAGCGCGAAATTTGCTGGCCGCTTTGCGCCAAGCTGCGGCCACGGTTCAAGCGGGAATGGGCCGCGCCGGGTTGCCGACCACGGTAGCGCCGGCGGGTACATTCCTGGTCACCACCGAGCCCGCCCCCACGATGGCTCCATCGCCGATCGAAACGCCGGCCAGAATGATCGCGCCGCCGCCGATCCATACGTCCTCGCCGATTTCGACCGGCCGGGCGATCTCCAGCCCGGCGCTGCGCAGCGCCGCATCCTTGTGGTGCTCGGCGCAGTAGATCTGCACGTTCGGGCCGAGAAGCGCGGAACTGCCGATCCTCACCCGGGCGGTGTCGAGGATGGTGCAGCCGGCATTGAGGAATACGTCGTCGCCCAGTTCGATGTTGATGCCGTACGCGCAGTGGAATGGCGCTTCGACCCGGGCATTGTCGCCGACTTGCGCAAGCAGAAGCCGCAGCGCCGGTCCCATGTTTCCGCGCTCGCCGGGCCGCATCGAATTGTGCTCGTGCACGGCGTCGTGCGCGGCGGCCCGCAGCGCCTCCAGTTCGGGGTCGATGCAGGTGTACCACTCGCCGGCGGCCATTTTTGCGCGTTCGCTGATGTCCACGAAAAAGCTCCGGTGATTCGGGTCCGCGCCACTTTAGCATCGAGCGTGCATGTGTTCTGCCAATGCCTCGGCCTGACCTTCGTGGGGTTGCCGCAGAGCAGTTGTTCACGCGACCGCTGGTAGTCCGTCCGCAAGGTAGCCGATCGTTGTTGGTCATGATCGCCGGTCGGCAAATCGAATAACTGACCGAGCACGTACCCGGAACCGGGAACTTTTTAGCGAATATTCCATTGCTGTTGCGCCGACTGTCAGGCTGCACCAACGGACGGGATAAACGTGTCGCCCCCACGATACTCGCTCGTGATTCCTATCTGCAACGAGGAAGAGGTGCTGCCTCGACTGATCGGGCGGATAAAGTTGCTGCTTCGCCGGCTGGACGGCGAGACCGAGGTGATCTTCGTCGATGACGGCAGCCAGGATGGAAGCGTCGGCTACCTTCGAGAGATGATTGCCGCCGAGCCGGGCTTCCGTCTGGTCGAGCTTTCCCGCAATTTCGGACATCAGATCGCGATTACGGCAGGCATGGAAGCCGCCAGGGGCGACGCCGTCATCGTGATGGACGCCGACCTTCAGGACCCGCCGGAGGTCGTGCTCGATTTGGTGGCCAAGTGGAAGGAAGGCTTCGAGATCGTTTATGCGCGGCGTGTCAGCCGGCAAGGGGAAACCTGGTTCAAGCGATTCACCGCACGTCTCTTCTACCGCTTGCTGGAGCGCATGACGCCGGTTCACATTCCGCGCGATGTCGGCGACTTCCGCCTGGTGGGCCGCAATGCCTTGGAAACCTTCAAGCACATGCCCGAACATGATCGTTTTGTGAGGGGCATGTTCGGCTGGATGGGATTCAAGCAGGCCGCCGTACCGTTCGAACGCCCCGCGCGAACAGTGGGTCAGACCAAATACCCCTTCTGGAAGATGATGCATCTTGCCATCCACGGCATCGTCAGCTTCTCGGAAAAGCCGCTGCATCTGGCGCTCTGGGCCGGATTGGCCATTTCAGCGCTTGCCATGGTGTTTGGCGCTTACGCGATGTTTTCCTGGATCTTCGAGACAGGAGTTGTTGCCGGCTGGACGTCCGTCGTGGTGATCGTCTCGCTCCTCTCCGGCATCAATCTCTTCATGATAGGAGTGGTCGGGCTCTATGTCGGCAGCATCCATGCCGAAGTGAAACGCCGGCCTCTTTATGTGGTCGAGCGGACAGCGGGGTTCGAGGAGCCGACCCCCGCTGCCGTCTCGGGTGAAAGCCACCGAGTCCTTTCGCTGAGCAAAGATCGGAAGCTCGGCTGATGGCCAGCCTGTTCGACGAGTATCGAGACAGCTACGGGCAGGCGGTCGAGGGATCGATCCGGTTTTCCGGGCTGCGGCATGATTTCTTTCTGAAGGCAAAGGCCGACCTGCTGCGACGCGTGATCGTCGAGCGCGGCCTCGGGCGGGACGGCGCCGGCGTGCGGGCGTTGGACGTCGGCTGCGGTATCGGTTCGCTTCATAGGCATCTCGGGGGCGCCTTCGCGAGCCTGGACGGCTGCGACGTCTCGGAAGAATCGATCCTCCGCGCACGCCGGGGCAATCCCGACGTCGCCTATAGCGTCTGTCGATCCGCGCTGCTGCCCTATAACGATGGCGCCTTTGATCTGGCCTTCGCCAGTTGCGTCCTCCACCATGTCCTGCCGGAAGCCTGGCCGGATTTCCTCCGGGAGATGCGCCGCGTCCTGCGGCCGGGAGGTGTTGCCTGCATTATCGAGCACAACCCCTGGAATCCATTGACGCGCCTCGCCGTCCTGCGATGCCCTTTCGACAAGGACGCCGTGCTGCTCCGTGCCGCCATGACCGAGACGCTCTTTCGTGCAACCGGATTCGGGGAAATTCAGTCGGAGCATTTCCTGCTTTGGCCGCGGGCCGGCCGCCTGGCCCGAAAACTCGAGCGCTCGCTGGGCGCTTTTCCCCTGGGGGCGCAATATGCGTGCAGCGCGCGCGCCTAAAAAACACCTGGGCGCCGGCCTGGGGCCGAAGCTCCTGATGCGCTTCGGTCTGGTCGGCATCGCGGCTACGGCCATTTATGCCGCGCTCGCCATCGTGTTCATGAACCGGGAATGGGTCGGCTTGACCGCCGTCCCGGCCTCTCTCGCAGCCTATGCCGCGGCTGCGCTGTTTTCCTATCTTGCCCACAAATCGGTGACCTTCATGTCGCGAGGGCCGCATCGGACGGAGGGGCCACGCTTTCTGCTTCTGACGGCGACGGGTCTCGCGGTCGCCTATTTGGCGCCTGCGCTGCTGACGGGCATATTCGGCCTGCCGGGCATCGTCCCCGTGCTGGTCACATGCATCCTGATCCCGGCACTCAATCTCCTGGTGCTGGACCGGTGGGTGTTTGCGGAGCGGAAGTCCGATCCGTAGCGCCACCATCGGCAACGTCCAACCTGAACGACACCAGCTTGATCGCGCGGTCATAGATGTTGCTTGCAACCGGCGTCTGCCGGATAGAGTCGGGATAGTCGAAGGCCATGTCGAGCGCTTCCGCCCCGGCGAGAACCGCCTGCGGGACCACGAAGGAGACTTTCTGAGGCGCTTCGCCCGAGAGCGTTGTTTCATGCACGCGAACGCCATTCACCGATATGATCACCCTCTGAGTGATTTGCGGCGGGCGAAGCATCGGAGCCATTTCCAGCGTGGCGGTTAGATCGCCGGGGATTTCCGGGATTTTCACGCGGAGCCGCGAGGCCTCGCCCAGGGAATGCGTGCCGTCGCCGGTCGGCCCGGTCCAGCCGCACACCTTCATGCTGTCGGCGCGTTTCATCCTCTCCCGCTGTTTTCCCAGGTGCAGGAATGAAATCGTTTCGCCAAGGCTGTAGCTGCCGATGCGGTCGCGGTTGAGGCACGTGGTCGTCTCGTCGATATAGAAGGCGCGGTAGTCCGGATGGACCTGCGGATTGAGAGCCAGCCCGAGGATGGCGACCTCGCTGCCAGCCAGCAGCGTCGCCAGCGCATAGAAGCCGACGAAAGCTGCGCGCCCATATGGCGGCATCGGAAAGCTAGACCAGGGCAAGGTAGCCTCTCATCCAGGCGATCATGGTGAAATAGCAGGTGGCGGGCAGCAGGACCAAGGCCGCATAAAAGGTCGCCCTGTGTGCCGCAAGCAGGGTCATGGCCAACAGGACCAGCGGCGCCAGCCCCACGACATACCGCACCATCGAAGCCAGGTTCGTCAGCAGCGGCAGCACGATGCCGAGCGTGCAGAAAAGCGCGGCGCCATACTGCCTGCGAAACGCCAGGACGGCCGAGAGCGCCAGCCCGGCCACGCAGGCGAATGCGCTCCACTGCGGCGAAGTCGGCAGCCATCCTGTCGCCGGTGTGGCTGAGAACGCGTCCCACAGGAACTGGAGCGGATTGCCCGTCGCCCGCCCGAAGGCGCGCTGCACATGGACGAAGGCGAAGCCATCCCCAACGGTGAGATGGAGATACAGCATATAGGCAAAGAGGCCGGCAGGCGAGATCAGGATGGCGACGAGGAGATCCGGCCGTGAAAGCACAAGGCGAGGGAAAGACAGGACCGGTCCGCCCCGCTTCCGATGCTCCTGGAACATCTGGATCACCGTTGCGAAGACGACGAAGACCCCGACGAGACGCGTGGCCGACAACAGCGCGGAGAAAACGCCTGCTGCCAGATAGCTGGAGCGTTTCAGCGCCAGAAAGACACACGACGTCAGGAGCACGAATAGGGGCTCCGAGAGGAAAGTGGTGAAATAGAAGGAGAACGGACCGCTGAGCAGGAAAGCGCAATAAAGTATGTAGGCGCGCATGTTCCTGTCGAGCAACTGCCACGATACCAGGCAAGAGGCGTAGCTGAGTGCGATGGACGTGGCGATTGCGACGATGGCGGTGGGAAACGGGAAAACAGCCCTGAGCCCCGCAACCAGCATCGGATAGAGCGGGAAAAAGCCCCAACGCCCGACATTGCTCTCGCCGGGGATCGGAAAGCCTTCGTAGCCTTTCTCGGAAATGCCCACATACCAGGAGCAATCCCACCTGCACAGCGATTGAATATAAGGCTGCAGGCTATGGTCAGGCCAGACTACGGTGAATGCGGCATAGCGGATGACAATTCCGCTGATGACGAAGAAAAGCGGGACCACCGCTATGGCCAGTGCTGTGGAGCGGCCGGTGTTCTCGCGCGCAACGTCATCCAGCACCAAGTCTGCCTCTCTGCCATTTTCGAGTTGCCGGCGCCGTTCATCGCCAGAATCAACAAGTTACGCTGGTGAGTTCAAAACGTTCCTTTTTCATCACAAATTGCGAGCGCGGCCTCTGTCTTTCAAACCGTACCCGGCGCACCAACTCCACGTAACTTCATCTTGCGTCAGCTAAGGGGCGCCGGGAAACGAAGGGAATTGGAGCGACCAATCTCACGCGCCACTTGATTGAGCTGCCAGAGCGAATGCACGATGAGCGTGACGACCAGGATCGCGCCGCCGATCAGGCTGTTCCTGGACGGGATTTCGGCGAAGATCATCCACACCCAGACCGGCGCGAGCACGGTTTCGAGAAGATAGAACATCGCCACTTCCGGGCCGGAAATGTATTTGGGGCCGGTGGCGAGGCAGAAGAAGGCGATGGGCATGATGACGCCACCGTTGAGAATGATCCACCAGGGAGCCTCGACCTGGAAGCCGGTCTTCTGAACCATGACCACAGCGAGCACAAACGGCAGGAGCACCGCAACGAGCGCGGTAAATCCCATGTCCTTGCCGCTGGCGCGGGAAACCGTGATCGCCGAGGCGAGGAACAGGGAACTCGCCAGAGCCATCAGATCACCGAACAGTTGGCCGGTGCCGATCGAGTCGCTGACGATGACCAGCACGCCGCCGGTCATGAGGACCATGGCGATCAGTGTTGCGGTGCGCGGCCGTTCGCCGAGCACCAGCCAGGAGAGCAGCGCGGCGAACATCGTGTTGAAGACAAGGATGAAGACGAGGTTGGCGGTCGAGGTGTGAAACACGGCGGTGATGAAGCTGATGGAGCCGAGGCCGTAGAACAATGCGACAGCAAGTCCGGAACGACCGGGCACCAGCGGCGGGGCATTGCCGCGCAGCCAACGCCAGGCAAGCCAGATCAGCAGCGTCACGGCAAGCGTCGTGGAACTGCGCAAAAGCAGGATGGTCCAGTGATCGCCGCCGGCAAGGCGTATCAGCGGGATATCGACTGTAAGCGTCAGACCGCCGAGCGCGGTCAACGCGAAACCCTTCGCGTGATTGGACGAACTGGCGAACACGTAAAAACGGCTCCGGAAGGTAGGGAGATGGTGCGACGGACTTGTCGAAGCCGGTCAGACAGCCTCGTGCTCGTAGCGCTCCCAGCCCCTCGGGCCGAGATGCTCCTGCGGCATGAAGCGCACCTTATAGCTCATCTTGCGCGAGCCATTGACCCAATAGCCGAGATAGACATGGGGCAGGCCGGCGGCGCGGGCGCGCGCGATGTGGTCGAGGATCATGAAGGTGCCGAGCGAGCGATCCTCGAAGTCCGGATTGAAGTAGGAATAGACCATGGACATGCCGTCGGCCATCTTGTCCGAAAGTGCGACGGCGATCAGCTCGCCCTGCCCCCGGCCGGTGATGAAACTGTCCGGCCCGCGCTTGCGGTATTCGATGATCTTGGTATCGACGTGGGTATCCTCCACCATCATGGCGTAGTCGAGCACCGTCATGTCCGACATGCCGCCCTTGCGGTGGCGGGCGTCGAGATAGCGCCGAAACAGCGAATATTGCTCGGTTGAGGGCTCGGCGTCGTGCATGGCGCCGATCAGGTCGGAATTGCGCTGGATGACCCGCCGCATGTTCTTCGTCGCCTGGAACTCGCCGGCAAGGATGCGCACCGAGACGCAGGCGCGGCAGGATTCACAGGCAGGCCGGTAGGCAATGTTCTGCGAACGGCGGAAGCCTCCCTGCGTCAACAGGTCGTTCATCTCGGGAGCCTTGTCGCCGACCAGGTGCGTGAACACCTTCCGCTCGAACTGGCCTTCAATATAGGGGCACGGCGAAGGCGCGGTCAGGAAGAATTGGGGCGACTGTGTCGTATGGTGCGTCATGGCGCGTAGGTTAGGCTCCCGCGAACAACACTACCATGGCCCCAGCAGCGAAAAATTCAACTCAATATTCCTGATCGCTATTGTGATCGCTGTCGGCGATGCGGCGGGACCGTTCGCGGTGCGCCAAACGCCATGTCAGCGGTCTGCGCGCGTGACCACGGTGCCGAGCAGCAGATCGTGAACGGCGCGCTTGCGGTCGGTGAACAGCGTCGCAAGCAGGATCAGCGGCGTCAGCACGACATTCAGCCCCCAGAACAGAACGGAATGGACCACGGCAAGCATGCCGTCGACACGGCTGCCGTCCAGCCTGTCGAGGCGAATGCCCATCATGCGCATGCCGACCGTGGCCTGGTTGGGGCCGCCGAGCGTGTTCCAGACATAGACGAGCGCCACCGCCGGCACGAGAATGCTGAACAGCATCCAACCAAGGCCGAGCGTCAGGATCCCGAAGATGGCGATCAGTATCGCGAAGGGAATGACGAGGATTGCGACGATCATATAGTCGATGCAGAAGGCGAGCACGCGCCGGGTCAGTACGCCGTCATAAGCGCGCACGTCGTCCAGCCGGGTCGCGATGATCTCGCCGTCGAGTGCCTGGGTACCCATTGCCTTTCCTTTCGATAACGCGGTGCCATTTGCGCGTCCGTCGCACCCGGAAATGGTGAAAAGCCGCAAAAAATTCAAGGTCTCCTGTTGGTGCGGGAAGCCTTGATTCGGCACGGCAAAGCAGACCCGAAAGGCAGCGCCGCGATCAAGAATGACCGCAACCCGGCGCGTGGAAGCAGATAAATCGATTTGAAAATGGCCGAATCGTGTTACCTTAATGGCAAAAAAGGGGCCTTAAAGGGTGGGTACGCTGTGATTCGGGCGGGTGTCGCAAGACCTCGGCCAAGGCTTATACGCAGATGGCGCGGCAGGGCTAATTCCCCTTCATTGACGCCGGTTTCCTCGATGTGCGGCTTCTGGGGCCTGATGCGGGCCTACTGGTTGTCGAACCGGTGGAAGGAAGCCTGGACGCTGACGGTGGTGATCGCGCTGTTCACTGCGGCATCCAGCAAGACCAGCGTATGGATGGCCGAAGCCTCCGGTGAACTCGTCAACTCGATCGCCTATTTCCATGATCCCGGCAACGCCAACCCGCTGGCCACGGTGCTCGGCAATGCCGGCCTGCTGGTCCTTCTCGTCATCCTCAAGGACGCCGGCATCATCGGTGTCCGGCACCTCTTCTCGACGACCCTCCACCGCAAATGGCGCGGCTGGCTGAACGGCCGCTTCAACGAAGCCCTGCTCGACCCCAACCACACCCACTTTCACCTGCAGCATGGCGCCCGCGATCAGGATGGCGCGCCGCTCGCCCCTCCCGACAACATCGACCAGCGCGTGCAGGAGTCCATCAAGGGCATGACCGGTGGCGCGATCGGCCTGGCAATGGGCGTCATGGGCGTCGCCACCTCGCTGTTCTTCGTCGGCCAGAAGCTGCTCGAAACCTCCACTGTGGTCGCCGGCCTCGAATTTCTGGGCGTCTATGGCGGCGCGATCCTCGCCTTCGCGGCCGTCGCCGCCTACGTGCCGCTGAACACCTTCGTCGCCCTGAAGCTCGGCCGAATACTCGAGCAACTGACCATCTCCATCCAGCGCGCCGAAGGCAGCTACCGCAGCGAGTTGACCACGCTTCTTCGCCGTAGCTTTCATGTAGCGGCCGCGCGCGGCGAAGTCGTGCAGAAGGAGATGCACGCCAACCTCTACACCGACATCGACCGCACCTGGTCGCGCCTGAACTGGTTCCACTCGGGCTACATGTCTTTCGAGAAGATCTACGATTTCCTCGGCGCGCGCATCGTCGCCTACGGCCCGGGGCTGTTGCCCTACATGCACGAAAAGATCAGCCTGAAGGGCTACATAACCGGCGCCGAACTGGTCAATTCGCTGATCAGCCAATGTTCCTGGTTCATCCATGTCATGCCGGCGATCGCGACGCTGAAAGCCAACGCCAGGCGCGTGAGCGATCTCGCCAGCGCCATCGAAAAAGTGCAGCGGCCGGCCGAATTCTACAGCAGCACCGGGCGGTGCGATTTCCGCTTCGGCAGCCAGCATGCAGTGTTCGGGCTGGCGGTCCGCGATCTGGAGCTGCTGCACGAGGGCGACCAAGAGGCGCCCTTCGTCACCGCGGCCAATCTGCGCTTCCGCCGCGGCGAATGGACCTTCATGAAAGGCGAATCCGGCTGCGGCAAGACCAGCCTCCTGAAGGCGATCAACGGGCTGTGGCCGCATGGCGGCGGCGACGTCGTCTTTCCCGAAGGCGTCCGCTCCTTCTATGCGTCACAGGATATTAGGCTGTCGCGGGTGTCGCTGAAGCAGCTCGTCTGCCTGCCCGAGAGCCATCTCGGCCATTCGGACGCCGCGACCGCATCGGCCCTGCACAAGGCCGGCCTGGGCGAATTCATCGAATTTCTAAGCGAACCCTGCCGCGACGGAAAATGCTGGGACGAGGTCCTGTCGGGCGGGCAGAAGCAGAAGCTTGTGCTCGCGCGCATCCTTTTGCATCGGCCGGGCCTGCTGTTCCTCGACGAAGCGACGGGCGCGCTCGACGTCGGCGCGAAAACCGCCTTCCACCAGGCGATCAAGGACAATTGCCCCGGCATCACGGTGATCAGCGTCATGCACGAAGCCTCCCCGCCGAAATCGGCGACCGGAGAAGAGTTCTACGATAGCGTGCTCAGCATCGCAGACGGCGTCGCGGTCAAGCATCCGCTTCGCACCATGCTTCCGGCCGAACTCACGACGATCCTCGAACAGCCGGTCGCGGCAAGCAGGTTGGGAATTCCACGTCTGCGCCGAAAGGACGGGACCGGCCAGCCCATCGGGTAACTGTGGGGCGTCGAGGAGACCTCGGTGCCGCGCTCGCGCAGCCAGTCGAGCGCCCGCCGACATCAAGATGTGGCCGGAAACGTGACGACGAAGCAGGCGCCGTCGCCGGACGGCAATTCGTGGCGCACGGTTGCGCCGTGATGCAAGGCGATCTGGCGCACCAGCGACAGGCCGAGGCCCCAGCCGCCGGCCGTCTCGCTGCGGCCCTTTGGCCGGAAGAACGGCTCGAAGACGCGCTCGCCGGTTCCTTCCGGCAGGCCCGGCCCGTGATCGCGCACCTTGAGCACCACCGAGCCGCCTTCAGTTCCCACATGTGCGGTGACGGGCGGAGCGCCATGTCTCTGCGCGTTCTGCATGAGATTGCGAACCAGCCGCGTGAGCAGTGTCGGGTCGCCCGACACGACGCCCGGTTCGCCTGAGACGTCGACGCCGGAGCGCGCGCCTTCCTCGGCCGCGAGCGCCAGCAGATCCACCGGCTCCACGCTTTCCAGCTTCTCGATATGATCAAGCCGGCTGGCAAGCAGGATTTCCTCCACCAGCGCGTCGAGTTCGGCGAGGTCGCGCACGATCTCGTCTCGCACCGGGCCGCTCTGTGCGTCCGCATCGAGGTCGACCGCCATGCGCAGGCGCGCAAGCGGCGAGCGCAATTCGTGGCTGGCATTGGCAAGCAGCGAGCGGTGCGCGGCAAGCAGCCGCTCGATCTGCTCGGCGGCGCGGTTGAAGCTCGCCGCCACCGCCGCCACCTCGTCGCTGCCGCGCACGGAGACGCGCGTGTCGAGAGCGCCTTCGCCCCAGCGATCCACACCCTGGCGCAACGCTTCAAGGCGGCGCGTGAGGTGGCGCACGACCGGAAAGGCGGCAAGCCCTATCGCCGCGGCGATCAGCGCGAGATAGGCAAGAGGCGTGCGGCCGACCGGGCCGAACGGCATTCTCAGCCGCGCCGCGACCACTCTTCCATCGGGCAGCCGGCTGACCAGCAGGTGATGCCCGCCGGGGTGCATCCTGCGCCGCAATCCGATCTCGTCCTGGGGGACCGGCCGGCCAGCCGCTGCAAGCAGCCGGCCCTGCGGGCCGTAGACGGAGATGTCGGCATCGAAGGCGGCGGAGAGGCGCTGCACCGTCGCCTGCAGCAAAGCGGGATCGGAGTCTGCCGGCAGCATCGCCGCGATGAACGCGTCGCGCCGGCCGCTCCAGCCGGCATGTTCGCGTTCCATGCCCATGCGCACGAATATCCCGCTTGCGATGGCCACGACCGCGAGGCTGGCCAGGACAGTGAGATAGATCTTGACGAAAAGGCTGCTGCGCATGGCCTATCTGTCACCATCCTGGAAACGGGCAAAGACATAGCCCGCGCCGCGCACCGTGATGATGCGGCGAGGATGTTTCGGATCGATCTCGATCGCGGCGCGGATGCGCGAGACGTGCACGTCGATCGACCGGTCGAACGCTTCCAGCTCCTCACCCTTGACCATGTCCATGAGCTGCTCGCGCGACAGCGTGCGACCGGCATTCTCGGCGAGCGCTACCAAAAGGTCGAACTGGTAGCTGGTCATCGGGCAGTCGCGCCCATCGACGCGGGCAGAGCGCGACGCAGGGTCGATCTCCAGCCGTCCGAAGCGCAGAATGCGCGGCGAGGCGTTCGCGCCGGCATTGCGGCGGCGCAGGATCGCCTTCAGCCGCGCCAGCAATTCGCGCGGATTGAAAGGTTTCGGCAGGTAATCGTCGGCGCCGATCTCCAACCCCACGATGCGGTCGGTCTCGTCGCCTCGCGCCGTCAGCATCAGCACCGGCACATCGGAGCTCGCGCGGATGCGCTTGAGCGCCTCGAAGCCGTCCATGTCGGGCAGCATGACGTCAAGAACCACGGCATCAGGCGACAGCCGCGCGATCTCGGCAATGCCTGCGCCCGCCGTTTCCGCCGCTCGCACGCGAAAGCCGTTGCCCGTCAGATATTCCGCAAGCATGGCGGACAGGCGCCTGTCGTCGTCGACAATAAGAACCTGGTCCGCCATGCCCGTTTATGTGCTCCGATTCGAACCGTGCCGGTACAGCTTACCAGCGGCGGTGCCAGCCGCGATCCTCGAAATGCTCGACCAGTTCCGCGCGCTGTTCGGCCGTCAGCACCTCGGCGGCATCGAGCAGCGCCGTCGTCAGCTTGCGCGAGGCTTCGTCGGCCGCCGCGACACGCTCGGCGCGCAGCTTCTCCGCCGCCTCGCGGTCGATTGTTCCTGCGCCGAGCAGCTTGGCGACATCGTCTCGTGTGTCGCGGAAGCCGCGCATGATCGGGCGGACATCGTCATGGAGCTTGTCCATGATCGCCTCCAGCTTCTCTTCCTGCTCGGGTGTAGCGTCGATCTCCTCGAGCATGCGCTCGAAGCGGTGCCCGCCGAAACCCATGCCGTGCCGGAAATTGGCCTGCATGTGCATGCCTGGTCCGCCGCCGCCCCAGCCCATGCCGAAGCGCTGCATGCGCTCGTAGTCCTGGCTGAGCGCGCCAGCGACGCCGGCGCTGGCAAGCGCCGCTATAGCAATGCCGACTATGGCGATGCGCTTGCCCCAGCTCTTCTGCGGGGCGCCGGAGGGGTCGGCCGGTTCCGGATGGTTCGTTTCCATGATGCTGGTCCTTTCGCTAAAGCGGCATCTCTGCCGCGACAGGGCCAGACTAGAAGCGCAACGTTTCGGCCGTTGCGGGTGAATGTAAAGTTGTGTGAAGCCGGCAAGGCTCTATTGCGGCGGGGAAGCGGGAGTGTTGCGGAAAGATAATCGGCGCGGTCGCCCATCCGCCCAGACGCCCGAACCGCGGTTAACTGCCGGAAGGAGGCGGCGCCGTTGAGCCGCGCACGATGAGTTCGACATCCAGGGTTTCCCGCCGGATCGTTCCGTCGAAGCCGAGAATGGTCTGCACGGCCCGGCGGCCGATCTCGACGATGGGCTGGGCGATGGTCGTCAATGGCGGGGTGGAGACGGCGCTTTCCGGCACTCCGTCGAAGCCGATCACCGATACCTCGCCGGGAACCTCGATGCCGCGCTCGCGCAGCCAGTCGAGCGCCGCCATCGCCATGCGGTCCGACATCGCCAGAATTGCCGTCGGCGGCTCCGGCGAGGCGAACAAATGCTCCATGCCGGCGCGGGTGGATGCTTCGTCGTTCTCGGTTTCGTAGATCGGGACCGCTTTTACGTCGATCCCATGCGTGGCAAGCACCTCGAAATAGCCGCGGATGCGGTCGCGTGTACCCGAATAGATGGCGTTTTGCGCACGCTCCAGGGTAGTCGGCCCGTAGCCGGTCTCGATGGTCGGCAGCGCGAGAACGGCGAAGCGCCGGTGGCCGAGTTCGGCAAGGTGCCGGGCCGCCATGCCTGCGCCGGCGACGTCGTCGACGCCGATCGTGGCGACCGTGTCGTCATGCTCGGCGAAATCCAGGGTCACGAAGGGCAGCTTTCGTTCACGGGTCAGTTCGACCAGGCGCGAACCACCTTCCACGCAGAAGACGATGAAGCCGTCGACGAGCGCGCTCTGGATGTTCCAGGCGAGCTGTTCCTTGTTGGCCGCCGAGACCAGCGATATCCCCGCGCCAGTGGCGTCGCACTCTTGCGATATTCCCGACATGACGGTGCGCGCGAACGGATCGTCGAAGAAATAGGAAAGCGGCTCGGCAGTCGCCACGCCGATCGCGTTGACCTTGCCGGCGCGCAGCAGCCGGCCCTTCGGATCCGGGCCGGCATAGCCGAGCTTGCTTGCAGCAGCGAATACGCGTTCCCTCACCTCGTCCCGCACGATTTCCGGCCGGCTGAACACGTTGGAGGCGGTTCCGTGCGAAACGCCGGCCTCCCTGGCCACATCAGCAAGCCTGACCGGTCTCGTCATTTGTTCTCCTTGCCGTCATCGGGCACTGCTTGGAGCTACAGATAGCATAGCGCTTGGATCGATTCAAATTTTGCTTGACATCGTCGCTGCCGATGCTATTTTTTGAATCGATCCAACCGGAGGCACCGCCCTGCGGATTGGATCGATTCAAGCTGAAAGCGGAGGTTGCCATGCATCCCGTCAACTACCTGTTCGAGGACATCTACCGGAACCATTGGGGCATACCGGAAGGCAGGTCGCATGAGCGCATGCGCTGGTACGGCTCGCGCCGGAGACGCTCGACCCGCGACGCAGCCGCTATTTGACAGGCCGTTCGTTGAATCGATTCAAGCAAATAAGGGAGGTTGCCATGCACCCCATTCACTTTCTGTTCGAAGAGATCTACCGCAAGCATTGGGGCATCCCGCGCCCGAAGCACGACGAGGATGCGCTGAAGGAAGCACCGGTGCGGCCGCGCATCCACCCGCTACAGCGCCTGCTTCGGCTGCCTTGAGGATGGCGGGGGCCGTTCTTGCCTAGTAGGCGACTGCCGTCGGGATTCTCCTGCGTTTTCGCCCAATGAGGCTGAAGCAGCTTCCGATATGTTCGCAGGCCAAAGAATCACGATTCGGAAGTTTGGTTACCGTTGGCGAGCGATTCGGAGATGATTTCCATGGCGGAGCGTAACGCGGGCAAGCTGTCGACGACCACGGCCCAGACAATCGGGTCGGCGATCTTGTGATATTCATGCCGCAGCACGTTGCCTATGCCACGAACTTGCTTCCAGGGAACGTCCGGAGCAAGCGCAAGCAGATCGTTAGGTATGTGACGAGCAGCTTCGGAGATGATCTCCAAGCCGCGCTGGACGCCATGCTTCAACAGCCAGTCAGCCTGAAATTCTTCAAGCGTCTTGCCAGCGGTCGCTGCCTCTATGCCGTCGAGAGCCTCCAGGATTTCCGTCAGGATGGGGCCAATCTTGCGCTTAGCCATCAGAACACGCGGACGGCCGAGCGCTCGATGTCTTCCTTCAGCATCGGATGGAGACTGTCGCGTGTCGTGACGTCCACCTCCACCGCCATCTCCTCTTCGAGCAGTTGCTTTATGGCGATGAGATCGAGCAGGGAAAACCGTCTGCTGGTATCATAGTCGATGAACAGGTCTAGATCGCTGCGCTCTGATGTTTCGTCGCGAGCAGTCGAACCGAACAGGTAAAGCGCGGTGGCGCCCATGCCTTTCACAGCGTCCGCGCTTTTCCGCAACTTGCTGATTGCTTCGATCTTGTTCATGCCCACATCCTACAGCAACGCAGCGCTCTGATATAGAACGAGTGCCCTATCCTCGCAGCAACTCCGCCACTTCCGGCGCGAAATAGGTCAGGATGCCGTCGCAGCCGGCGCGCTTGAAGGCGAGCAGGCTTTCCAGCATCGCCTTCTCGCCGTCGATCCACCCATTGGCGCTCGCCGCCTTGATCATCGAATATTCGCCCGAGACCTGGTAGGCGAAAGTCGGCATCGAAAACTCGTCCTTCAGCCGGCGGATGATGTCGAGATAGGGCAGGCCGGGCTTGACCATGATCATGTCGGCGCCTTCCAGAATGTCCTGCTCGGCCTCGCGCACCGCCTCGTCTGAATTGGCATGGTCGAGATAATAGGTCTTCTTGTCGCCCTTGAGCAGGCCGGCGGTGCCGACCGCCTCGCGATAAGGCCCGTAAAAGGCGGAGGCGAACTTCGTCGCATAGGACATGATCGCCACATCCTGGAAGCCGTTGGCGTCGAGCGCGTCGCGGATCGCTCCGATGCGTCCG
>NZ_AHAM01000124.1 GCF_000236565.1 Mesorhizobium alhagi CCNWXJ12-2
GTCCGGCGCGGAGGAACGGTCGTCCAGGTTGGGAACCTTCCAGGCGGCCAGATCCCCGTGCCCGCCAACGCCGTGATGGCCAAGGAAATCGACCTCAAGGGCACGTTCCGGTTCGGTGAGGAATTCAGCCGGGCCGTCGATTTGATCGTCAGCGGCGAAGTCGACGTGCTGAAGCTGGTGACTGCCGAGCGGGCTTTGTCTTCGGCTCCCGATGCCCTCAGGCTCGCCGCCGACCGCTCGCAAAGCGTCAAGGTCGTGCTCACCGCCGGCTGAGTGGTCTCCACAGACCTGCCTGGCAACCACCGTCCTACCCGGTACGACCAGCGGCTGCCGTGTCAAAGCAGAAAGGAAAGCAAGGTGCCGAACGACGATCTGTCGGAGATTTCAGCCGCATCGCATGCTGCGGTTCTGGCGCTCAATAACGCGCATGCGGCGGAATTGTCGTGGCTGGAGCCCGACGAACTGTCGCGGCTGCTCGGCGAGGCATTCTACGCGCGGCGGATCGGCGAAGGCGATGCCTTCCTGCTGGCATTCGACCAGGACGCCCGCTACGACAGCCCGAATTTCGAGTGGTTTCGCGCCCGCTATCCGCGTTTCGTGTATATCGACCGCGTGGTGGTCGCCGGCCATGCGCGCGGGCGCGGCCATGCCCGCCGGCTCTATGCCGGCCTCTTCGACCATGCCGCCCGCGCCGGCCACGATCTGATCGCATGCGAGGTCAATGAGGACCCGCCGAACCCGGCCTCCGACGCCTTCCACGCCGCCCTCTGCTTTTCGGTCGCCGGGCAGGCGCAAATCCACGGCGGTAAGAAGACGGTGCGCTATTTCACGCGGACGCTGGCTCTGGCGTAGAACCTGATCAGGAAGGCTGCAGCTCGGGTTGTCTGACGCCCAGCGCGTCGAGCGCCGCCGGAATGTCGATGGTTGCCTTGAGCGGCAGATGATCCGAGGCCACCTCCGACAACGGCGTGTGGTGCGCTTCGAGCGCAGTGACCAGTCCTGGCGAGCCGATGACGCGGTCCAGCGCCACCATAGGATAGTAGGACGGAAAGCTCATCGGCGCGGCGGGAAGCGGACCGAAAAGCGGCCTGAGATCGTGGAGCGACGAGCGCGGCCCTGGCCGCCATTCGTTGAGGTCGCCGAGCAGCAGCGTCGGGATCCGGGTTCCGTCGTCGACGGCATCGACGATGGCGCGCACCTGCCAACGGCGCACGCGCCGCAGGAGCCCGAGATGGGCGGCCACCACCCGCAATGGCCCCGAAGGCAGTTCCAGGTCCACCACCAGAGCGCCGCGAGGCTCGGCCCCGGGCAGCGCCAGCCGCTTGACGCTGTGCACCACGCCGGTCCGGATGAGCAGCGCATTGCCGCGCCATCCATGACCTTTGGGGGCAAGCGAAGTCCGTACCAGCGTCAGCCCGGACGCTACCTCCAGCGCCCGCAGGTCCAGAAGGCCGCGGCGCTCGCCAAAACGCTGGTCGGCTTCCTGCAGCGCCACCACGTCGGCGCCGATCTCGGCGATGACCGCCGCTATCCGCTCCGGATCGAAACGACGGTCGACGCCCAGGCATTTGTGGATGTTGTAGGAAGCGACGGTGACCTGATGCCTGTCGGCTTCACCTAGCCGGTGCGGATCGGCCGCGCGCGCGGCAAGCTGCTGATGACGGATGCGGTTCTTGATCTGGGCCTTTATCGATCCCAGGCGGCGCGGCGCGCGCTTGAGGAGATCGAGCTGGACCGGATCGAAGAAGCGAAAGCGTCGAAGAGGCATTCAGTGTCTTTCAAGCCGAAAGGGATTTTTTGATTCTAGAGCCTGATCAATTCCGATGGAATCACAATAGGCCCTGATTTGCTGTTTTGCCGCATGATCTTATCCGAAAGTCTGAAACCTCTTGCTGCGCTGTCTTTCGCCCGGATCAGCGCTCTAAAGTTGCTCCTCGATGGGCAGCAGGCCCACCAGCATCGCAATCATCCGTCGCCGCAGGCTGGCCTCGGGTTCGGCGCCCAAAAGCTTGGCTGCGCCAACCGGCCCATCTTCCCATCCTATAACGCCGTTTCCAAGCACGACGCGGTAACTTCGGCGTGGCGACATCTCCTGCGCAAACACCGCCTGCACCTCCCTGGCCAGCTCGGCATGGTCGAACATGATGCCCATTTCGGTGTTGAGGGAGGCCGAGCGCGGGTCGAAATTGAACGAGCCGACGAAGCCCGTCCTGTCGTCGACTACAAAGGCCTTGGTGTGCAGGCTGGCGCCGCTCGATCCGAACAGCGAGATATCCTGCTTTGCCTCGCGCGGACGAAGCTCGAACAGCCGGATGCCGCCTTCGATCAGCCGTTTGCGGTAACGCGCATAGGCGCCGTGGACAGCCGACACGTCGGTCGCGGCCAGAGAATTGGTGAGAACGGAGACGCTCACGCCCTTCGCTACAAGGTCGAGCAGTATGTTTGCGCCATCCTCCCCGGGGATGAAGTAGGGCGACACGATCTCCACGCGGCTGCGTGCGGAAGCAACAGCTGGCATGATGGCCTTTATCAGCCAGTTCTCCCGTTTTCCGTCAAAGGCTTTCTCCGGCGGGTCGGAGACGACGCGCGCGCTGGCGGTCCAGTGCAGCTTCTGTATGCCCGCCAACATGTCCTGGACGTCTTCTTCCTCCAGCACGCGGCCGAGATAAGGAATTGCGGCGGCGTGTGAAGGCGACGCCTGCAGCGTCTGGCGCAGCTTCGGCAGATTGCCCCTGCGCGAGCCCGCAAGAATCTTGATGGGGATGACGACGCTGCTGTTCCAGTAGGCGTCGAATATCGCTTCGGTCTGCTGAACCGCAGGCCCTACCATCAGGACATCCATGTCGCGGAAATTCGACGCCTCCGCGGCGTCGAAATAGGCATCGCCTATGTTGCGCCCGCCGACGATGGCGAGCCGGCCGTCAACGATCCACGCCTTGTTGTGCATGCGCCTGACCACGCTGTAGTAGCGCAGCAGCATTTCCAGGCCGCGGCGAAACGGGCCGTCCCGGCTGCGGCAGGGGTTGAACAGCCGCACCTCGATATTCGGGTGCGCGTCGAGCGCGCAGTAATTGGCGTCGCGGCCATTGACGTTGACGTCGTCGAGCAGCAGGCGCACGCGCACGCCGCGATCGGCGGCCATGAGGACCTCGTTGGCCAGCAGCCTGCCGGTCAGATCGTCCTTCCAGTAATAATATTGCAGGTCGAGGCTTCGCCCGGCATTACGCGCCGCCGCGGCGCGAACGGCGAAAGCGTGCAGGTTTCCACTGAGCAGTTGCAGGCCGGTTTCACCCGGATGCCTTTCGAGCAGCGGCGCAATTGCCACGTCGAGCACTGTCCGGCCTTCGGAAACGTCGAGGCTGACCGATGGCGCGCCCTGTTCGTGGCGGGCGAACCGGCCATAGGAATAGACCGCAAGATAAAGGACCAGCGCCAGTCCCGCCAGGACGGCCAGCGCTATCGACAGTGTGCCCATTCTATCGTCTTGACCATCTCAAGGACCGATGCGGCCACTAATACAAGGCGGAAGCATGACGAATGTTCCATTGGCCGCCGAGCGGCGGGCAATGATGGCAACGCCCGCCGTAGTCCAGATCGCCGAAAGCCCGCTTTGGGCTATTCGTATTTCATCACCTTCTCGGGCAACAGACCCCTGGGCGCGAAGCGCAGGACAAGGATAATGGTCAGCCCTATGACGAAGACACGCATCTGCAGTGCGCGGGTCGGCAGGTCCGAGG
Source organism: Mesorhizobium alhagi CCNWXJ12-2 (assembly GCF_000236565.1). GTDB lineage: Bacteria > Pseudomonadota > Alphaproteobacteria > Rhizobiales > Rhizobiaceae > Allomesorhizobium > Allomesorhizobium alhagi. The sequence goes on from NZ_AHAM01000124.1 coordinate 3,738, forward strand.
GCGGCGCGATGTCGAACATCTGCTGGAACCAGCTTGCGCCGTACCGGAACAGGATCAACGCGGCGGGCTCAGACATGGTCCAGATGACATAGACCAGCAGCGCTCCGAAAATCGTCCCGAGATTGTTCCCCGACCCGCCGAGCACCACCATGATAAGCACGAGAAAGGTGTGGTTGATAGGGTTGAAGCCGCTCGGATCGAAGATGCCGCCGAAGGTGACAAGGGCTGCGCCGCCGACGCCGACGATGATATTGCCGAGTACGAACATCTCCAGGCGGCGGCGGTTCACGTCCTTTCCAACTGCTTCGGCTGCGGTTTCATTGTCGCGGATGGCGCGCATCATGCGGCCCCATGGCGACGCCCAGCCGCGCTGCAGCAATATATAGATCGCGACGATCAGCACGGCCGTCAGCGCGAGATAGGCGGAGCGCGCGGCCACGAAGCCGATCTCGTTGGGCGTCGGCACCGGCCAGGGCAGCGGCGACACGGTCAGCGTGCCCCTGGTCAGCCAATCGGCGTTCTTCAGGAAGGATTTGACGATTTCAGCGATGCCAAGCGTGGCGATGGCGAGATAATCGGACCGCAGGCCGAGCGTGATGCGGCCGATGAACCAGGCGAGTACCCCGGCGACAAGACCGCCGAGCGCCCAGCCGAGCCCGACCGGCAAGCCGAAGCCGCCGACGAAGCTGGAGCCTTCCTCGATCAGCTCAGCCGCCGGGGCGAGCGCGTTCTGCACCGTCAGGTAAGTTATGGCGGCGGCCACGACTGTGAGGACGGTGCGGAGTTTCTTCGGCACGCCGATACGATCGGCGCGGCTGATGAGATATGTGGCCGCGACTCCTATGACCAGATAGATGCCGGTGCGCAGCAGCATGCCGGGCGCTTCCGACTCCCAGAATACGGGATTGACCGGAAACGACACCAGCATTCCGGTGAAAGCTGCAATGGCGATGAAGCCCATTACGCCGGCGTTGAACAGCCCGGCATAGCCCCATTGGACGTTGAGCCCGAGCGCGACGATGGCGAGGCAGCTTGCCTCGACCAGCATGCGCACCCCATAGGCGTTGCCTTGCCAGGCGAATATCAGCGCCACGAGGACGATGAGCCCGCCGAGAAGTGTGATCGTACGCAGATCGATGGCCCGTATCACAGCACCCTCCCCTTGAAGATGCCGTGGGGACGCCAGATCAGCACGGCGACGAGGATGAAGAACGGAACCACCAGCTTGTATTCGGTCGGCACGAAGGCAAGGTTTGCCGGGATTTCCAGCCATTCCGGCAGATGCGGCTTCAGCGGGCGCAGCAGGATTGCCCAGTTGAAGACGGAAAGTGTTTCGGTGAAGCCGACCAGCAGACCGCCGCTGATGGCGCCATAAGGCTGCCCAACCCCGCCGACGATCATGGCGGCGACGATCGGCAGGAGCAGGTTGAAACTCAGATCGGGCTTGAGGCTCACATCCATGGCGAGCAGCGTTCCGGCCGCAGCCGCAAGGCTGCCGGCGATGATCCAGGTCGTGCGCACGACGTGGCCGGTACTGATACCCGAAATGCGCGCCAGATCGGCATTGTCGGACATCGCCCGCATCGCCTTGCCGGTGCGCGAGCGCGTCAGGAACAGATGCAGCGCGACGACGCTGACGATCGTGAAGACGATCAAAAGCAGCTGCGGTTCGGTCACTATGATGTCGCGTCCGCCGAACGGGACGCGGTAGATGTCCTTGGCGGTGACATACATCTGACGTGGGGCGGTACCGAAGAAAAGCCGGATCACGCCCTGCAGCATCAGCATGACGCCGAAAGAGGCGATGACCAGCGTGATCGGCTTGTAGCCGACGGTCCTCAGCGGCGCGTAGAACCTTTTGTCGAGGAAGATGGTCACGGCGGCAGTGACGACCATCGCCAAGGGCATGACCACGAAAGCGGTGGGCAGGCCGACCATCGCGCCGAGGCCGGGCATAAGCATGGTCAGCACGAAAGCCACGAAAGCGCCGAGCGTCATGATGTCGCCATGGGCGAAATTGGCGAAGCGCAATATGCCCGAAACCAGCGTCATGCCGACCGCGGCAAGCGCGTAGACGGAGCCGATGATCAATCCGGCGATAACGACCTTGTTGATGAAGAACACGATCTCGTTGATTGGCATCGCCGCCAGCAGGCCGACGTCTTCCATCAATGTGCTCCCCCGCCGAGGAAGCTTTCAGCCACTTCCGGATTGTCGAGCAGGGCTTGCCCGGTGCCGGTAAAGGAATTTCTTCCGCCAGCCAGGACAAAACCCTTGTGGGCGATTGCCAGCGCCTGGCGTGCATTCTGCTCGACCATCAAGATGCCAACGCCGCTTTCGTTGATGGCGATGACGCGCTCCAAAATCTCGCCCATGTAGCGCGGCGACAGGCCGGCGGTCGGTTCGTCCAGCAGCAGCAGCTTCGGCTCCATCATCAGCGCGCGGCCGATCGCCACCATCTGGCGCTGCCCGCCCGACAGTTCGCCCGCAGGCTGGCGGTGCTTGTCGCGCAGCGGCGGGAAATATTCGAATATCTTCTCTATCAGGGGCCGGAAATCGTCGCGGCGGACGTAAGCGCCCATTTCCAGGTTTTCGCGCACCGAAAGCGTCGGGAAAACGTTGAACTCCTGCGGCACGAAGGAAAGGCCGCGCCGCACCAGCGTTTCGGGATTGTCGTTGGTAATATCCGCGCCATCGAAGGTGACACTGCCTTCCGACACCGTCAGCAGGCCGAACAGCGCCTTCAGCGTCGTCGATTTACCCGCACCGTTCGGCCCGATGATGACGCCGATCTCGTGGGCCTCGATGTCGATGCTGACGCCGTTGAGGATATTTGCTCCACCATAGCCGGCATGGATATCGCGCATGCTCAGAATGCTCATGATGCGCGCTCCGCCGGCGCACCGCCGAAATAGGCCTCGATGACTTCAGGGTTCCTGCGGATGTCGGCCATCGGCCCCTGCACCATCACCTTTCCGGCGGCCATGACGATGACCGGATCGCAGAGCCGAGCGATGAGGTCCATGTCATGCTCGATGACGAAGAAGGTCAGGCCCTTCTCGCGGTTAAGGGATTCCACGACGGACGCCAAGTCGTTCAGGAGCGTGCGGTTGACGCCGGCGGCGACTTCGTCGAGCAGCACCACGCTGGGCTCCGCCATCATCACCCGGCCGAGTTCCAGGAGCTTTTTCTGGCCGCCGGAAAGGTTGCCGGCCTGCTCGTTCTTCACATGGGTTAGCCGAAGGATTTGCAGGATTTCCTCGGCTTTGCGCCGGGCGGCCAGTTCGTCGGCGTGGATCTTGCTGCGCCGGAAACAGGCGTCGAAGAAGGATTCCTCGCCCTTGCCCGCGGTCACCACCATCAAATTCTCGAGCGCGGTCAGGTGTGTGAATTCCTGTGCGATCTGGAAGGTTCGCGACAGGCCGTGCTCATACAGCTCGTGCGCGGCAAGCCCGGTAACGTCCTCGCCGTCGAGCAGGATGGTGCCCGAGGTCGGCGCGAAGGCTCCGGCGACCATGTTGAACATCGTCGTCTTGCCGGCCCCGTTCGGGCCGATCAGGCCGGTGATCGTGCCGCGCTCGACCTTGAGCGAACAATTGTCGACCGCCACCACGCTTCCGAACCGTTTCGTGACGTTTCTGACCTCGATGAGTGTATTCACCCCACCCGCCAATCTTCTTTATCTTGGATGCAACAGCGGCTTTTTTTCCCCCCCCCCCGCCAATCTTCTTTATCTTGGATGCAACAGCGGCTTGTCGCCAGCCCCCAAAAGCCGGCGCCGTCTTGCGCATCGTGCTGCGGGAGGCCGTACCCGGCCTCCCGCCAGTTCATGAAAAGGTTTAGTTGGCCGCCACTTCCTTGAAGCCCTTGCCTTCGACGACCATTTCGATGACGTTGCCCGGCACATCGCCAGCTTCGTCGAATTCATGGCTGCCTGCGGCGCCCTCGTAATTGATGTCCTTGCCTTCGGCAATCAGCTTCTTGGCCTTTTCCCATTCGCCCGGAAGAATGACCTCGCCCGGCTCGGAGGAAACCTCGCGCAGGGCGGCATTCAGCCCCTCCCGCGTGTCCTTGCCGAGCTTTTCGATGGCGAGCGCAATCAGGAAGCCGGCGTCATATGCCTGCGCGCCGAAATTGGCGTTCGGGTCGAGACCGGCTGCCTTCGCCAAGGGCGAGAACACCTCCGTGCCCGGGCCGGTGGCATTGCCGATGCGGGTGGCGATCATGCCGTCGAGCTTGCCTTCGCCGATGTTGGCGACGAGCGAATCGCCCACCATACCGTCGCCGCCGGCGAACTTCGAGAAGTCGCCGCCTTCCAGTGCCTGCCGGACGATGGTCAGACCGGAGCCGTCTACATAGGCCAGCACCACCAGCATCTCGGCGCCGGACGAAGCCAGCGAGCCGATTTCGGCGCGGTAGTCGGCCTTGCCGTCCTCATGCGCTTCCTTGGCCGCGACAGTGCCGCCGAGTTCCTTGAACGACTCTTCCAGAGCATCGGCAAAACCCTTGCCGTAGTCGTTGTTGACGTAGGTGATGGCGATGTTGTCGGTGCCCTTTTCCTTCAGGATCTTGGCCAGTGTCTCGCCGCTATACGCGTCGGACGATGTCGTGCGGAACACCAGGTCCTTGTCGTCCAGCGCCGTGATGGCCGGCGAGGTCGCGGCCGGCGAGACGATGACAACTCCGCCCGGAATGGCGGCATTGTTGGCCGCGGCGATGGTCTCGCCCGAGCAGAGCGGGCCGACGAGCGCCGTCACCTTCTCGGAATTGACCATGCGGTCGGCAGCGTTGGACGCGGCCGTCGCGTCGGCGCAGGTGGAATCGCCCGAGACGATCTCGAGCTTCTGGCCGTCGAGGATGCCTCCCTGCTCGTTGACCTGGGAGACGGCAAGCTTGGCGCCCTCGAAGATCGGCGGGACGAGGCTTTCGATCGGGCCGGTGAAGCCGCCGAGGAAGCCGATCTTGACGTCGGCGTTGGCGGCCGAAGCGGCCAGCACGGCCGTGCCGACCATGGCGGTTGCGAATATTGTCCTGGTAAAGCGTTTCATCGTGTTTCCTCCCGTGTTGCCGTTGAGACATATGGAAATAGGGTGTTTTGTAGCCAGCCCCAGCCCTTCGGATAAATCAACCCCTACCGGCCAGCAAGCGATTGAGTGAGGTCCAGCCTTTGGTTCAGGTCACCTTGCTGCGCATGCGGTATTCCGGCCTATCCCATAATCTGTCGCGCATGATGCGCTCGAGCGTCTGCGCCGCCGTCACCACATCCGCTTCGCTGATATAGAGCGGCGTAAAGCCGAAGCGCATGATGTCGGGCGCGCGGAAGTCGCCGATGACGCCCTCGGCGATAAGCGCCTGCATCGCGGCGTAGCCTTCGCGGAAGCGGAACGACACCTGACTTCCCCGAACCGACGGATCGCGCGGAGACGCCAGTTCGAGTTCCGGGCAACGCGCCTCGACTTCCTTGATGAAGCGCTCCGAAAGCACGATCGAGCGCCTGCGCAATGCGTTCATGTCGACGCCATCCCACACCTCAAGCGCAGTGTGGAGCGCCGCCAGCGACAGGATCGCGGGCGTGCCGACCCGCATGCGGTCGATGCCGCGCGCCGGGCGGTAGTCGAGATCGAAGGCGAATGGCGCCTCGTGACCCATCCAGCCGCAAAGGGACGGCGAAACCCGGTCGGCATGGTCGGGACGGACATAGAGGAAAGCCGGCGCGCCTGGGCCGCCGTTCAGGTATTTGTAGCCGCAGCCAATGGCGAAATCCACATTGCAGCCGGCAAGGTCGACCGGCAATGCGCCAGCGGAATGGCAGAGATCCCAGATGGTTATCACGCCCTGTTCATGCGCCTTCGCAGTCAGCGCGGCCATGTCATGCAGACGGCCCGTTCGGTAGTCGACCTGCGTGATCATCAGCACGGCCACATCCGCGGTGATCGACGCCTCGACCTCTTCCGGAGCGACGATCTTCAGCTCGTGCCCCTGTCCGAGCGCCTTCACCGCGCCTTGCGCGACATAGAGATCGGTCGGGAAATTGCCTGAATCCGACAGGACGATCTTCCGGTCGCCGGCCATGCCGAGCGCGGCGGTCAGCACCTTGAACAGATTGACCGAGGTCGAATCCGCCGCGACCACGCTGCCTTCCGGCGCACCGATCAGCCTGGCTATGCGATTGCCGACATCGAGCTGCAAATCGATCCAGCCGCGCTCGTTCCAGCCGCGGATCAGCCGCTCACCCCAACCCTGGTCGATCTCGGCCAGAACTCGCTCGCGCACCGTCCGCGGCAGCGGTCCGAGCGAATTGCCATCGAGATAGACGATTCCTTCCGGCAATTCGAACAGCGCACGCGTCCGGGCGAAAATATCGTCAGTCATTTCGAAGCCTTGGCTTTGAGCACGAAGCGCTGGATTTTGCCGGTCGGTGTCTTTGGCAGGGCTTCGATGAATTTTATCGAGCGCGGGTATTTGTAGGGTGCGATGGCCGCCTTGACGTGGTCCTGCAGCGCCTTCACCGTCGTGGCGTCAGGCGCGATATCGGCGGCCAGCACAATATGCGCCTGCACAATTTGTCCGCGCTCCCCATCCTCAACCCCGATGACGGCGCATTCGCTGACGAAGGCGTGGGTCAACAAGGCGGCCTCCACCTCCGGACCGGCGATGTTGTAGCCCGACGAGATGATCATATCGTCGGAGCGGGCTGCGAAGTGGAAATAACCATCCTCGTCCTGCCAGAACGAGTCGCCCGTCAAATTCCAGCCATCGCGCACATATTTCGTCTGGCGTCTGTCGGCGAGATAGCGGCAGCCGGTCGGCCCGCGCACCGCCAGCCGGCCGATCTCGCCGCGCGGCTTTTCGTGCATCTCGTCATCAACGATTTTGGCTTCGTAGCCTGTGACCGGCTTGCCGGTGGACGCAGGCGCGGAATCGCCCAGCCGATTGGAGATGAAGATGTGAAGCATTTCGGTCGACCCGATGCCGTCGAGCATCGGCTTGCCGGTCTTCTTCATCCACTCTTCATAGATCGGCGCCGGAAGCGTCTCGCCCGCCGACACGGCGACGCGCAGCGAACTCAGATCGGCACCCTCGTCCATGGCGTTCAGCATCACGCGATAGGCGGTCGGCGCGGTGAAGCTGATCGTCGCCTTGTAGGTCTCGATGATCTCGATCATCTTCGGCGGGGTCGCCTGCTCCAGCAGCGTCGCGGCCGCGCCGAAGCGCAGCGGGAAGATCGCCAGGCCGCCCAGCCCGAAGGTGAAGGCGAGCGGCGGCGAGCCGACGAAAACGTCG
>NZ_AHAM01000123.1 GCF_000236565.1 Mesorhizobium alhagi CCNWXJ12-2
GGCGGCGCCGTGCGCCTCAACGATCAGCCCGTCGCCGACGAGCGGCGCATGGTCACGCAAGCCGACCTCACCGCCGATGGCGTGGTCAAGCTGTCGCTCGGCAAGAAGAAGCACATCCTGGTGCGGCCGGTGTGAGAGGCTGCCTCCCCTTGCGGGCAGGCCGGTCGCATATGGAGCCCGTTTACAGCCACCGGGCTCACCTCCAAGCGCCCTCGTGGTTCGACAGGCTCACCATGAGGGCTACTGGACGACTTGGCAGTGCCAGGCGCAGATGACCAAAATCCCTCATGGTGAGCCTGTCGAACCACGAGGGATTTTGGGCTGCTACCCTCACTGATACTCAAAAATCGAACGAAAAATCCCAGGCGCGATGACCGATAGCGGGTTGATCTGGAGTTGCGGCGACTTGACCGGCCCTTCCAGCTTGTAGGTCACGCCGATCAGGCCGCGGTCGCGGCCGTTACCCAAAATCACGCCGAACAGCGGAATCTCGCCAAAAATGCGGTTCAGGCCATAGGCCGGCATGAAGGTGCCGGTCATGTTCATGCGGTCGTTCTTGTCGTAGAGCGTGCCCTGAAAGGTCGTTCCGATCATCGGACCGCGCAGCACGCCATTGTCGAGCTTCAGATAGCCGTTGCCCTTGTCGATCTGCGTGGCGCCACGCTCGAATTGCACCCGCGATGTGTCGATGTCCCTGCGTACGGCCTGGTTCAGGCTGCGGTCGCTGCCTGCCGGCGCGGTCGAGACGATCGAGGCGAGCTTGGGTTCGTTCACCACCCAGAAATTGGTCGCGTCGACGCGGCCCCGCATCGGCCCGTCGCCCTTGCCGGCCAGAGCGAGCCTGATCGCACCGCCTTCCATATGCTCGTAGATATTGAGGAACCGCAGGATGGCGCCGGCATCCGAAGACTGCATGTCGAGCTTCCGGCTGCCGCCCTCGGATGCGTTCTGGACCGTCACCTTGCCGCCGGCACTGGACACCGCGGAGACCTTCAGGCCATTGACCTTGGCGCCGGCGCCGCTGTAGTCGAGCTTTACATTGGACAGCCTCTCGCCATGAAAGCCGCCCAGGCTTTTCACGTCGAGCGCCAGCGATACCGGGACTGAACCGCCCGATTTCATCGCGCTCGCAGCGTCGGAGGTAAACTGCTTGATCAGCGAGCGCGCATCGAAGGATGCACCCTCGACCGCCACGGAATAACCCCTGCCGGTGCGTTCGACAGTCACGTCGACATTGTCGCCGCGGTTCAGCTGCACCCTGTCGAAATCGGCTTTCGCCAGTCCGCCATTGGCCAGCGTCACCGCGCCCTCGATGGCGAAGGATTTGCCCGAAAGCGAGAAATCCGAAAGCGTGGTGGTGTCGCCCTCCTTGGCAAGCGTGAAGCTCGCCTCGGCCGCGACGCCCGGCCCCTTGCTCCAGCCGGCCCAGGGAATGTCCAGCCTGGCCTTCGTCAAATCGGCCTTGACCTGTTGCGTCGCGCCATGCCCGTCGAGTTCGACGCGCATCGGGCCCGAAACCATCAGCGACAATCCCGGCGCCAGTGCGTCGCGCGCTTTGTCGTCGAGGATGAGGGCTATCTCGCGCTGGCGTTCGGGGCCCGCAGGCCGGAGCGGCTCCACCAGCTCGATCTCCGCCTCGGCTCCGTTGAGCTTGCCCTTGGCGGATATGACCGCCTTGTGCGGATCGACGGTGATCGTGCCGTCGGCATCGCTCAGGGTTTGGCCATTGAACGGCTTGGCCACGGCAAGATCGGTATAGTTCAGCTTCACCAGCCAATCGAGCGTGCTGCGGTCGATGCCCTTGTGCAGCGGAATGTCGGCCTTCACATTTCCCGAAACCTGCCCGGAAAAATCGCCGGGCTTCAGGTCGATGAAGCGCATCCCGTTGATCGGCTCGTAGGAGGCGAGTTCGGTCACGGCAGCCGCGTCTCCGGTCACGTCGATATCGAGCGCGCCGATCACCGGCTTGCGGTTGGCCTCTTTGATCGCGAGCGTTCCGTTGCTTGCGGCGACGCTGCGGCCGCTCGGCATATAGACCGTCCCCGATGAAAGCGCGATGTCGATATCGTGGCCGGCGAATTCGACCACGCCATTGGCGTCGCGGACCGGCGGTATCAGCCCGGCCGTGTCGAACCGCGTGCCGTCGACCTGGAAACGGCCCGAAACCTCCTCCTGCGACAGCGGCACGCCGTTGCCGAGCCGGCCGGGCAGCACGCGAAGCTGCATGCGGCCGTCGGGCACGCGCCCGCCAAAAACATGATCCAGCACCCACAGCCGCGCCTTGTCGGCTGCAAACCACGGCCAAAGCTGCTTCACATGCGAAACCTGCATGTCGCTCACCGTGAACGCCAGCGCGAAGCCGGGCGCCTTGCCCGGCACGAAATCGAGCGAGGCCGAGCCGAGCGCCTCGCCGGGGCCGCTCTGGATCGCTACTTCTTCCGCGACCAGCCGGTTGCTGCCCGGAGTATAGACGCCGCTGATGCCGGTCCTGAAGTCGAGCGCCGGCTCCGGCGAATCGCCGGGCGCGAGCGTGGCGCTGCTGCTTACGAGCTCGAACCGGTAGGCCGGCTCCTCGCCGGCTTCGTCGCCCTGCGGTTTCGGTCCGACCGCGCCGTTGAATTCGAAACTGTTGCGTTCGCTGGCGACGTGAAGCCGGTCGATCTCTATCTTGCCGGAGCCGGCGACGAGCGTGGCGGCGGCCGACGCGCTGCCGGCGAGAACGCCGCGTGCGCCGAGGTCAAGAGCCGATTCGTGCAGCGTCAGCGCAGCCTGGAGCCGGGCCGGCTCGGCGCCGATCCCTTCCTGTCCCGAAAGCCTGATGTCGATCGCACCGAGGCGGTTCACGCCTTCGCTGGCCCGTTCGCCGGGCGAAGAAGGTTCGGGTGCGGCGGCCGCCGATTGCAGTTCGAGCACGCTTATGCGCCGCGAAACCGGATCGCGCGCAGCCGAACCCTCCAGCGTCACGGCCCGGCCGTCGATCTCGGCTGCGGCGGAAAATGCCAGCTTGCCGGGGCCGGAAGCCGCAAGCGTCGCGCTGACGATCTTGACCACTCTTATCCTGCCGTCTTCCGGCAGCACGATCTCGACATTTTCCAGGTCGAGGCGGTCCGTCGCGACGGGACGCACCGCGTCGAGCGCGCGGTGGAGGCGGTCGAATGCCACCTCGATCAAGCGGTCGGGATCGATCAGGCCCGCCTCGTTGCGCAGCACATTCGTCCAGTCGACGCCGTCCTGTTCGGGCATCGCAGCCGCCATGATGCGGGCGTCCGAGATCGAGGCGCTGCCCAATTGCACGTTGCCGGAAAGCAGTGGCAGGAAACGCACGCCGAAGCGCATGATTCCGGCGTCCACCATCGGCGCGCCGTCCTCTCCCTTTTTCAGGCTGACATCGCGCACTTCCAGCGCCATCAGGCTCGAGCCGTCGAGCGACAGCCGCGCCGGGCCGACCGTTGCGTCGACATCCATGCCGGCAATGGCGCTGATCGCTTTCTCGGCCTCCAGGCGCAGCCGCTCCGAACCGAGGCCGGAGACGCCCGCGGCATATACAAGGCCGGCGATCAGTCCGAGCACGGTGACGACAATTGCGATGCCGGCAGTGCAGGTATTGGCCGTGCGGCGGATCAGGCTCGGCTTCGGCGGCCGGAGATCCTGTCCCTCAGCCGAAGGAAATGCGCCGAGGTCGGCGATTTCGTCGCGCCTGAAGCGAATCTTCTCGTGCTTCCGTAGTTCGTGATCCACACGATACCCTGCGTTGAATTCCGGCGTGGACGAATCCGCCGTCGGCATTATAACCCTGTCGGCTCGCGCATGACATCAAACAGGGACACGGACATGACCGAACTTTCTCCGGGACAGGACGCACCGCAATTCGAGCTGCCGCGCGATGGCGGCGGAACGCTGACGCTCTCGGCCCTGCGGGGCAAGGCGGTCGTCCTCTATTTCTATCCCAAGGACGACACCAGCGGCTGCACCGCCGAAGCGATTGACTTCTCGGCGCTCAAGGCGGATTTCGAGAAGGCTGGCGCGGTCGTCATCGGCATGTCGCCGGATAGCGCCAAGAAACATGACAAATTCAAGGCCAAGCACAGCCTTTCGGTCGATCTGGTCGCCGACGAGGAGCGAAAGGCGATCGAAGCTTACGGCGTCTGGGCCGAGAAGAGCATGTATGGCCGCAAATATATGGGCGTCGAGCGCACCACCTTCCTGATCGACAGAGACGGCAAGATCGCCAGGATCTGGCCGAAGGTGAAGGTGCCCGGCCACGCCGCGGAAGTGCTCGAGGCGGTGCGCGCGCTCTAAGAGTTTGTTTCGAAACTCGCTATGATGAGTCATATGACGATGTTTTCGAGAACCGGAGCGCAGCGGACATTCGGGTCCCTGAGCACCGGAAGCGCAGAAAACGCCGGCAGACGACCGCCAGAGTAGAGTTTCCAAACAGACTCTAGCCACTCGGAACCGTTTCTTTTTGCTCGCGTTTGCATCTGGAACGATCGAACGCGGGAGAAGTGCATGTTGCGCGCAGTACTGCTGTGGATGCTCGGCATTCCGATACCTATCATCATTCTGCTCTGGCTTTTCCTCGACTAGGTCCTCTCCGCCGAGGGATCGGCGGTTTTGACGACGGCCGTCTCATGGCAGCGACGGCAGCCCCGCCACCAAGGTGGCGGGGCTTTTATATCTGCAAAGCGCCCGCACGCGGCCCATCCCACGCCGCCGGGCAAAGCTTTGTTAACCCTAATAATGTGTAATCGCCGCATTAAAGGGCTGGGGTTGGGAAGTCGTGAAAAAATCCGGTCAGGCAGCGGTTTTCGGCAGGCGCAAGGAGCCGCACACGATCATCATCGCGCGCGGCGACGAGATCAGGCACTTCACCGTCCGTCCCTGGATCGCGGCCTTTCTCGGCTCCGCGGCCGCGGCGGTCGCCATCGGCTACCTGCTCGCCACATCCTATCTCGTGCTTCGCGACGATCTTATCGGCGCGGCCACCGCCCGCCAGGCGCGCATGCAGCAGGCCTATGAGGATCGCATCTCGGCCCTGCGCGCGCAGGTCGACCGCATCACCAGCCGCCAGCTGCTCGACCAGCAATTGATGGAAACCAAGGTCAGCGAGCTTCTCCACCGCCAGTCGCAGCTAACCCAGCGCCACGGCCGCCTGGAGCCCATTCTGGGCCGCGCCACCGCCGCCCCGCAACTGCCTGCCACGGTTCCGGCGCCCGCCGCCAAACCCGAGATCCGTGCCGGCCTGACAGCGGCGGAGAACCCCTTCGAACTCGCCGGCATGGTCCCGGCCGCCGCCGCGAAGCCCTTCTCTTTCTGGTCCACCCGCAACGCCTCGCGGCCCGACGACACCTCCGCCGACCAGGCCGACCGGCTGTTCATCGCCATCAACCAGTCGCTGCGCTCGATCGAGACCGAGCAGCTCGCCCGCATCACCACGCTCGCCGACAGCGCCTACCAGACCGCGGATGCGATCTCCGACGCGCTGGAATCGGCCGGGCTGCCGGTCGACGGCGATTTCGGCAAGGACGGCGTCGGCGGACCGCTGGTCGCGGTCGGCAATCCGATCGGCTTCGAGACCAGGGTTCAGGAACTCGACGAGGCGCTCGACCTGCTCGACCGCATGAAGAAGGAAGCCCAGCGCCTGCCCATCGCCAATCCCGCGCCGGGCCGCGCCATCTCCAGCACGTTCGGCGTGCGCAAGGATCCCCTGCTCGGCACGCCTGCGCATCATTCGGGCATGGATTTTCGCGCCCCGGTCGGCGCGCCGGCCCGGGCAAGCGCCGCCGGCACCGTCGTCAAGGCCGGCTGGAACGGCGGCTACGGCCGCATGGTCGAGATCGAGCACAGCGGCGGCTTCACCACGCGCTACGCGCATCTGAGCAAGATCGGCGTCAAGGAAGGCCAGGCGGTCAGCCGCGGCCAGGAGATCGGCAAGGTCGGCAGCAGCGGCCGCTCGACCGGCCCGCATCTTCATTACGAGATCCGCCGCGACGGCGAGGCGATCGACCCGCTGCGTTTCCTGAAAGCCGGCAAGAAGGTCAGCAGCTACCTCTGACCGGCGAGCCGCCGTCCAAGTCCAAGGATCGCCCCGGCTGGTTGAGCCTGCCGCTCCCCGTTGAGCTGCCGGCGCTTGCGCGCCGGTTCATTGTCCGGGCAGTGGCGGGAGCGCTATGCCGTAGCAATAGCCGGCATCCTCCATCCTGGGGTTGCATGGCTTGCCGGTCATTTGCGCCGAAGGCGACTGGCAACCGGAAATGGCGACTGCGGCGGTGAGAAGCGTCCAGACAAGCACGCGTGGCATATTTTGCTGCTCCCTCGATAGCAGCCAATTCGTACCATGTGCGGAGACATCTTTACAGCCTTCCTGAAACCGGGGATTGAGCAAGATGCCGTGAACCGCTGTCGGCACGGAGCGCATGCAGTGCGCTGCCGGCAAGCTGTGCGGGTGCAGAACATGATGAAGAAAATGGTGGGCGATGACGGGCTCGAACCGCCGACATCTTCGGTGTAAACGAAGCGCTCTACCAACTGAGCTAATCGCCCGACGCGTGGCGGACGTTTAAGCGGTTCGCCCTGTCTCCGCAAGGGTCAAATCGCGCCGCAGCCGACTGCGGGCCGGGCGATGCCGCGGCGTTTTGGCCGGCTCCGCAAAAGGCGTCATCCAATCCCTTTATTGAGCCGTCGCACCGCTTGACAGGCCATGCCGAACCCCTTAATCCCACGCCCAACGACGCCGCACATCTGTTGCAGCGTCAGTGCGCGGGTGTAGCTCAGTCGGTTAGAGTGCCGGCCTGTCACGCCGGAGGTCGCGGGTTCGAGCCCCGTCACTCGCGCCATCTATTCAATCACTTAATCCAGGTGGTTCATGAAAGCTCCGAACGGCTCGCCGGCCGTCCGGAGCTTTCATCACTATGCGAACCGAAATAACCCTCGGTCGGAGTTGGCCGAGGACTTCAACGCGTTCAGCCGGAACTCCGCGCAGTTCCAATGGGTCAGGCTCTACGCCGTCGACGCGTCAAACCCGCTTCTTTCTTGCGCGTTCCAGAACCACAGCCCGAGCACCGAGCCGAAGAAGAAGGTGTGGGCGATGAACTGCACCACCGGATTTGCATCCAGGAACCACGGGAATGTCGTCGGAGCGATCACGTAGAAATTCACGAGCCACAAGGCCAACCCGTAAATCCAGCCGAGGCCGATCACGGCGGCTGGCCCTCGCAGCATTGTCGCGACCGCCCCGAATATGAGCCCGTATATGATGGCGAGCACCATGTGCACGACAACGCCGGCGAATCCTGCTGTCCAAAGCGAGTAGCCGGGGTCAAGGGCCTCCGGACCAAGAGCGATAGCGCCGATCATGCGCAGCGGCATGAAGAACGCGCCGGCTCCCATCATGAACGCGCTCGCCAGCATTTCGAAAACGGCAAATACGAGACCTGCGACGATGCCCGCTACCAAACCCTGCTGGAAACCCCATTTGATGTCGCCTTGCGTCACGGGCGTGTGGATATATTCACGGTAAGCCATGGCAATGCCTCCTTCTGTTGGAGTGCAAGTTCGGCAAACAGGGAACGCAGCGGCATATCGGCTGTTCCAGTGCCTCAGTCGGTTTCACGGTGATTTGAACACGGTTCAGGCGGCCCGGATCCGCCTCTGCGGCTCCACCCGAGTGCCGCCGCGAGCGCCCGCCGGAACAATTGGCCTCGCAGCGGGTTTGGTGGGCTGTTCAGACCCAGAGAGGGAATGCCAAAATGCGTAATATGTTGATTGCCGTGGCCGCGATGGCCGCTTTGACCGCGTGCAGCGCAACGGAAAGGGGCGCCGTGGTGGGCGGGGCCACCGGCGCAATAATTGGCGGCGCCGCGACCGGCGATGCCGGCGGAGCGGTGGTGGGCGGCGGTGTCGGCGCGGTTGCCGGCGCGCTGATCGGCAACGCCAGCGAACCTGGCAAATGCTACTACCGCGACCGCTACGGCCGCCGCTTCATCGCCGATTGCTGAGCTTAGACAGGCGCGGCGGTCAGCCCGGACCGGACGACTGCTCCGTTCCCTTGCGGCGCGCCGCAGGGCACGCGGCCGGCCGCTACGTCTGGCGGGCGGATCAGGACCGGCCCGGCCTCTTGGAGCTATATGTCCAAGGGGTCGCCGCCGACTAACTCCGCTGAATGCATCAACTGTACTCGGCGTGAGTTGGAAAGGCAGCAGGATGAAAACGTCCCGGCCTCGGGAATAGAAACGTCGCAAATGCCGTTTATTTCAGGCGGGCCGGCCTTCAGCGTATCATGGTGGCTGGTCTCGCATTGCATTCGCAACCCCGCAGGGAGGACTAAGATGCTACGCTCCATTTCGCTCGCTATTCTGCTGACGATCGCGCCGGCGAGCGCGTTCGCCAATTCCTGTCCGACGCAAATGGCCGCAATCGACGCGGCCCTGCCGACCGCCTCTCTTTCGGAAGCCGACATGGCCAAGGTCAAGGAATTGCGCCAGCAGGGCGAAGACCTGCACAATTCCGGCGACCATGCCGGTTCGGAGGCAGTGCTCGGCGAAGCCAAGCAAATCCTCGGTATCTAACCGACGATGCTAGCTGCCAAAAAAGAAAAGCCGGGCGAGCCCGGCTTTTCTGACTGCAAACTTTGCGCGATCAAATCAGTTGACGGCGTCCTTGAGGCCCTTGCCTGCCGAGAATTTCGGCACGGTGCGGGCGGGGATCTTCACTTCGGCGCCGGTCTGCGGATTGCGGCCTGTCGAAGCGGCGCGTTGTGACACGGTGAAATTTCCGAAACCAACGAGACGGACATCGCCGCCCTTCTTGAGTTCGCCGGTGATCACGGAAAACACCGCTTCAACGGCGGACTGCGCATCGCCCTTGGAAAGATTTGCCGACTCGGCGACCGCAGACACTAGTTCGTTCTTGTTCATAAAAATTTCCTTCCATGAGAAAACCGGGACAAACGACTCGACCGGCAGGAAACGGACTGTAGAAAGAACTGTTCCTCCAACCAAGCGGGAATATCACCGAAATTCAAGAAAAAGCGCGGAATTCCGGGGTTTTTCACACGAAAAAGCCGGGCGCGAGGCCCGGCTTTCAGGTTGCAGTGCACAATCGGCGGTTTTAGCTAGTGTGCGAAGGCCTTTCCGGCGTCATCGACAGGCTCCGGCGGCGTCGCCACCGGACCGGTAGGCTCGGTCCATTCGATCGGTTCCGGCATCCGGACCAGCGCGTGGCGCAGCACTTCGCCGACCCGCGAGACCGGGATGATCTCCATCCCGCTCTTCACATTGTCGGGTATCTCGGCCAGATCCTTGGCGTTCTCCTCGGGGATCAGCACCTTCTTGATGCCGCCCCTGAGGGCAGCGAGGAGCTTCTCCTTGAGGCCGCCGATCGGCAGCACCCGGCCGCGAAGCGTGATCTCGCCTGTCATCGCCACATCGGCCCGGACCGGAATGCCGGTCAGGATCGAGACGATCGAGGTCGCCATGGCGACGCCCGCCGACGGACCATCCTTGGGCGTAGCGCCTTCCGGCACGTGCACATGGATGTCGCGCTTGTCGAACAGAGGCGGCTCGACGCCGAAATCGATAGCTCTCGAGCGGACATAGGATGCCGCGGCGGAGATCGATTCCTTCATCACCTCCTTGAGGTTGCCGGTGACCGTCATCTTGCCCTTGCCGGGCATCATGACACCTTCGATGGTCAGCAGCTCGCCGCCCACTTCAGTCCAGGCCAGCCCGGTGACGACGCCGACCTGGTCGTCGGCCTCGACCTGGCCGAAGCGGAAGCGCGGCACGCCGAGATAGTCGGAGAGGTTGTCGGCGGTGATCTCAACCGACTCCTTCTTCGTCTTGATGATCTCGGTCACCGCCTTGCGCCCGAGCTTCATCAGCTCGCGCTCCAGGCTGCGCACGCCCGCCTCGCGGGTGTAGGTCTGGATGATGCCGCGTATGGCGTCGTCGCCGACGGAGAACTCCTTCGGCTGCAGCGCATGATCGCGGACCACTTTGGGCATCAGGTGCCGCTTGGCGATCTCGACCTTCTCGTCCTCGGTGTAGCCGGCGATACGGATGATCTCCATGCGGTCCATCAGGGGCGCAGGGATATTCAGCGTATTGGCCGTCGTCACGAACATCACGCTCGACAGGTCGTATTCGACCTCGAGATAGTGGTCCATGAACGTCGAGTTCTGTTCCGGATCGAGCACCTCGAGCAGCGCCGACGACGGATCGCCGCGGAAGTCCTGGCCCATCTTGTCGATCTCGTCGAGCAGGAAGAGCGGGTTGGACTTCTTTGCCTTCTTCATCGACTGGATGACCTTGCCTGGCATCGAGCCGATATAGGTGCGGCGGTGTCCGCGGATCTCGGCCTCGTCACGCACGCCGCCGAGCGCCATGCGGATGAACTCGCGGCCGGTCGCCTTGGCGATCGACTTGCCGAGCGAAGTCTTGCCGACGCCGGGAGGGCCGACGAGGCACAGGATCGGGCCTTTCAGCTTCTTCTGGCGGCTCTGCACGGCGAGGTACTCGACGATACGGTCCTTGACCCTGTCGAGGCCGAAATGATCGGTATCGAGCACTTCCTGGGCAAAGCCGAGATCCTGCTTGACCTTGGAGTGCTTGCTCCAGGGCAGCGACAGCAGCCAGTCGAGATAGTTGCGCACGACCGTCGATTCCGCCGACATCGGCGACATCGAACGCAGCTTCTTCAGTTCGGCATCCGCCTTTTCGCGGGCCTCCTTGGAGAGCTTGGTCTTCTTGATGCGCGCCTCGATCTCGGCGGCCTCGTCGCGGCCGTCCTCGCCTTCGCCGAGCTCCTTCTGGATCGCCTTCATCTGCTCGTTGAGGTAGTACTCGCGCTGCGTCTTCTCCATCTGGCGCTTGACGCGCGAGCGGATGCGCTTTTCCACCTGCAGCACGGAGATCTCGGCTTCCATGAAGCCCATGGCCTTCTCGAGCCGCTCGCGAACGGAGAGCGTGCCGAGCATTTCCTGCTTTTCGGTGATCTTGATCGCAAGGTGCGAGGCGACCGTATCGGCGAGCTTGGAATAGTCGTCGATCTGGCTTGCCGCACCAACCACTTCGGGTGAGATCTTCTTGTTCAGCTTGACGTAGTTCTCGAAGTCGGAAACCACCGAGCGGGCAAGCGCCTCGACCTCGACCTCTTCCTCTTCGGGCTCGGCAAGCACGACGGCTTTCGCCTCGTGAAAGTCCGCACGTTCGGTGAACGACGCGATCTGCGCGCGCGCAGTGCCCTCGACCAGCACCTTGACGGTGCCGTCTGGCAGCTTCAGCAGCTGCAGCACATTGGCGAGCGTGCCGATGTCGTAGATCGCATCGGCTTCGGGATCGTCATCGGCGGCGTTCATCTGGGTCGCGAGAAGGATCTGCTTCTCGCCGCCCATCACGTCTTCCAGCGCCTTGATCGATTTTTCACGCCCCACGAAGAGCGGGACGATCATATGCGGAAACACAACAATGTCGCGCAGTGGGAGGACTGCGTAGACACCGCTGCCGGAAGATCGGGTTATTTTGGCCATTGTCCAACCTTTCATGTCGCGGCCGCGCATGGCCAACCGCGAATCTCATATTAACGGCCGCGAACCGATCCGCCTATATGCCGAATGGCTACGGAAAGTTCAGCACGGAATTCAGCCCCGGCCCGATAATTGGTTAGTTGGCGTCCAGCCGGCCAAAGATCAAGAGCGAACAGGAATCCGTGCACCAGCCTTGCAATTTTACCGCCCTTGTTTTCATGCTATCGACACGCCCTATGTGTGGGAATTAGGGCGAATTCATTCGCATATTTTGAATTCATTCGCATATTCGGGAAAGACGCCATGGCAGTTGACCGTCGCAGCATTCTGACCGGCGGCGCCCTGCTCGCGCTGGCCGGCGCGGCGACAACCGCCGGACCTTCGGAAGCCTCGGCTCAGGCTAAAGTCAAATCCGTCCCGAAGGAGTTGAAGAAGACCGCTGTCTACGTGCCCGGATATTTCCCGGATCACGCCTTCGCCAACGGCAAGCCGCTTGCCAGCAACCGGCGCTTCAACCGCGCCATCAGGGGCCAGGCGGTCTACAAGATGCTGACGCGGGTCGGATTCGACGGCTCGATAAGACAGACGCTGCTGCCCGTCGCCGCACACGACGTCGAGGTCGCGCCGGACCGCTCGATCGGCGTTCTCTGCTCTATGGACGGCGAGCAGCACACGGCTTTCGACCCGGAAACGCTGGAGCTTGCGGCCATCGGCCCTTCCCTCGGCGACGGCTGGCATGGCGGCGGCCATGCCGTCTATCTCGACGGCGGCAAGACGGTGATCCTCTCCGAGCGTGCGCCTTCGCTGCCCTACCAGGGCAAGCTCGAAAGACATTATGGACGGCTTACGGTGCGCGATCCCAAGACGCTGCAAATCACCGAGGCCTATTCGACGCACGGCATCGATCCGCACGACATCAGGCTGACGGCCGACGGCAAATACATCGTCGCGGCAAATTATGGCTCGACGATCTCTGCCAAGACCGGAAAATTCACCATCCCGCGCGGCGTCGTGCAGGCGTCAATCACGGTGGTGGAAGTATCGAGCGGCAAGCTGGTCGACAAGCGCATCACCGGCCGGGACGAGACGGAGTTGCGCCACCTTGCGGCCGGACGGCTGGACCGCATCTTCGCCATCCAGGCACGCTATGGCAGCGACCGCGACGACGCACGCCAGCTCAGGGACGAAGACGTCGCCTACGAGGCCGACGTCACGACGGACCCCGGCTACAACTACATGTCGGCAGCCACGCTGAAATACGACGCCTCCCGCAACCGGCTCACCAGGATGGGCGACGCGAAGTGGACGAAGCTCATGCGGCACGGCCTGTCGATCCGCTACGACGAGCGCCATGACGAGGCGATCGCGACCTACCCAACCACGCATCGCGTCATGGTATTCGACGGTGCGACGGGAGCCGTGTCGAACAGCCTCGACACGCGCACGGTCGGCCTGCGCTATCCAGCCGGCGCGACCTTTCTGCCGGACGGCAAGCACTACGCAATCACCGGCCATTGGGAGAACATGTTCGTGTTCGAGCGCGGCACCCACCGTCTCGTCCGCGAACTTTGCCTCTACCCCGTGTTCTTCGGTCATAGCCATATTACGGCGGCTTGACAGCGCCACTTACCCTCCCCTTGCGGCATGGGAATCGCATGTGATTGGAATGGGACGCCGACGACCCCCTCCCCCTTGAGGGGGATAAAGGTGCGGGTGGTGAAGAATGCGCGGTTCTGGAAGCCTGCGGCTCCTGTTTGACAGGAATTCAGCTTAACCTGCGATCCGGAAGGCGTTGTGAACAAATTCCGGCGCCGACTGCCTCCCGTGTTCGCCAAGTAGTTGGAAAGGCTCACAAATTTCCGTGTCGTCCGGCGGCCCGCCGTCGTTTTTATCCCCCGCGAAGGGGTGGCCCTTTTTCGACGCACACAGCAAAACGGCGCCCGAAGGCGCCGCTGCAAACTGTCGCTTGTGCAGTAAAATCAGGCGCTTACGCCTTTCTTTTCCTTCTCGGCGTAGATGTAGAGCGGCCGGGCGCTGCCGGTAACGACCTCTTCCGAGATCACCACTTCCTGCACGCCTTCCAGCGCCGGAAGCTCGAACATGGTATCGAGCAAAATCGCTTCCATGATCGATCTCAAGCCCCGCGCGCCGGTCTTGCGCTCGATGGCGCGCTTGGCGATCGCCGAGAGCGCGTTCTCGTGGAAGGTCAGATCCACGTTCTCCATCTCGAACAGCCGCTGGTACTGCTTGACCAGCGCGTTCTTCGGCTCGGTCAGGATCTGGATCAGCGCCGGTTCGTCGAGATCCTCCAGCGTCGCCAGAACCGGCAAACGGCCAACGAATTCAGGGATTAAGCCGAATTTCAAGAGATCCTCGGGCTCGACCAGGCGGAAGACCTCGCCGCTGCGCCGGTCCTCCGGAGAAGCAACGGTGGCGGAGAATCCGATCGAGGTCTTGCGCCCGCGATCCGAGATGATCTTGTCCAGCCCTGCAAAGGCGCCGCCGCAGATGAACAATATGTTGGCGGTGTCGACCTGCAGGAACTCCTGCTGCGGATGCTTCCTGCCGCCCTGCGGCGGCACGGAGGCGACGGTGCCTTCCATGATCTTTAGTAGCGCCTGCTGCACGCCCTCGCCCGACACGTCGCGGGTGATCGAGGGATTGTCGGACTTGCGCGAAATCTTGTCGATCTCGTCGATATAGACGATGCCGCGCTGCGCCCGCTCGACATTGTAGTCGGCCGACTGCAACAGCTTCAGGATGATGTTCTCGACGTCCTCGCCGACATAGCCGGCTTCGGTCAGCGTCGTGGCGTCGGCCATGGTGAACGGCACGTCGATGATGCGGGCAAGCGTCTGCGCCAGCAGCGTCTTGCCGCAGCCGGTCGGGCCGATCAAAAGGATGTTGGACTTCGCCAGCTCGACATCGTTGTTCTTCGACGCATGCGCGAGCCGCTTGTAGTGATTGTGAACGGCGACCGACAGCACGCGCTTGGCGTAGGGCTGGCCTATCACATAATCGTCAAGGACCTTCAGTATCTCTTGCGGAGTGGGCACGCCTTCGCGTGACTTCACCATCGAGGTCTTGTTTTCCTCGCGGATGATGTCCATGCACAGCTCGACGCATTCGTCGCAGATGAATACGGTCGGGCCGGCGATAAGCTTGCGCACTTCGTGCTGGCTCTTGCCGCAGAATGAGCAGTAGAGCGTGTTCTTGGAGTCGCCGCCTCCGTTGCTGACCTTGCTCATCTTTTCCAAGTCCTTTCAGTGCAACCCGGCCGGTCCTCTGGCTGAGCGTCTCCATACCTAAATATCGCGGGAAGACGCCGCTGCCAACCTCTGGCGCCCCGCAATGCACGCTCTACGAACACAATTCAGAAAACGTGACGATGATTCGCCGCACCCAGCCTGAAAGCTAAGCCGCCGAAACTCAACATCGCCTTAACGTAGGTTGCCCTTCCCGCCGAAGGAACAACAAATTGTGTCCGAATTGCCGCAGGGCAATCAAAAACGCGCCATACTTTCCGTCGCTGGCGCGATCAGAGGGCAGGCGCGCCCTCGATCAGTTCGCGCGACGAGATCACTTTGTCGATCAGGCCGAAGTCCTTGGCCTCGTCAGCGGTCAGGAAATGATCGCGGTCGAGCGTCCGCTCGATCGTCTCGTAGTCCTTGCCCGTGTGCTTGACATAGACCTCGTTCAAACGGCGCTTCAGCTTGATGATGTCCTGCGCGTGGCGCTCGATGTCGGATGCCTGGCCGGAGAAGCCGCCTGACGGCTGATGCACCATGATGCGGGCGTTCGGCGTGGCGAAGCGCATATCCTTGTGGCCGGCGCAAAGCAGCAGCGAACCCATCGAGGCCGCCTGGCCGATGCACAGGGTCGACACCGCCGGCTTGATGAACTGCATGGTGTCGTAGATGGCCATGCCGCTGGTCACCACGCCGCCGGGCGAGTTGATGTAGAGCGAGATTTCCTTCTTCGGGTTCTCGGCCTCGAGGAACAGAAGCTGCGCACAGACCAGCGTCGCCATTCCGTCCTCGACCGGGCCGGTGATGAAGATGATGCGCTCCTTGAGGAGGCGCGAGAAGATGTCGTAGGCGCGCTCGCCGCGGTTCGTCTGCTCAACCACCATCGGCACGAGATTCATGGCGGTTTCGACTGGGTGCCTCATGGATTAGCCTTCTTTGTAGGGATATCCGCGCCTGCAGGCCGGAATCGATCTGAATTGTCCCCTCTTAAATAGGATGCTCGCTCCGCCTTGTGCAAGGGCGACCTGCCGGCAGGATGCTGGCGTCCCGAGACGTGGGGGTGGGCTGCCTGCAGCATAGCAGTTGCAGCCTTGGCACGATTTCCATTATCAGTTGCATTTCCCGATTTAAGTGCAATCATGTGACGCAGCTTCGTCTAATCTCTGGGGGCGCCTCCATGCCGCTGACATGTCGCCGCGTCGGAATGCTCCTGTCGATCATCGGGGCGCTCGGTTCCTCCACAATGACTTCACAGGCGCAAGGCTGTAACGAGCAGTGGGTTCGCGAGGAACTGCAGGGCATGTCTCCTGCAACATCCGGTCCGGCTTGCATTGAGGATTTTCCAGCCTCGCGCACCGTTTGCAGCCCAGACGGCCAGAAGATCAGGAACACCGCGCTGAACGTCAAAGAAAGCAAGAACGGCATGCTGGGTCACAGCAGCGCCGAAATTCAGTCGAATGAAACTTGCGCAAAATTCACCATCGGCGTCCGGACGTACAATCACACCGGCAGCTATCCGGGCTATCTCTGCTCGCCGGGATTTCTCAAGGTCTCGGTGGCGGTATCATTCTGCAAGTGAGTCCATGTGCTGGTTCCAGGCTGCCGCACTCGCCAGATAACCGCGTGCCGGCCTATGCCGTCTCCGCCCGCAGCCAACGCTTCAATCCGTCTGTGTCGCCGTCGCCGACCGCCTGCGCCACCCGCCGCCCGACCGCCGCGCCGAATTTGTAGCCGTGGCCGGAGCAGGCCGAGACGACCAGGCATTTGCCGCTCTCGACCGCCAGAAAGCGCTCGTCGGCGGTGAAGGTGTAGGCGCAGGTGACCACTTCTGTCACCCTGTACTCGCCGATGCGGGCGATCGGCGGCCGAAAAAGATCGCGGATCGCCTCGCCCTCGCCTTCGACGGGAAAACGGTTCCAGTCAGCGTCGCTGGTCGGAACCTTGTGCAGGCCGGAGCCGAACTTCATGCCGGCTCCACCGGAGGGCGGCACGATGTAGCCGTCGGTCTCACCGCCGACATCGAGGATGACGGGCGCGGCCTCCCAGGCCGCTTTCAGGTCTGCGGGCGGCTCGACATAGGCGAGCGCGGTCCGGTAGGTCTTGAGATCACCGCCGAGCCGAGGAAACAGCTTGAGCACCCACGCTCCGGCCGCGACGACGACCTTGTCCGCTCGCATCATTCCGCCAGATTCGAACGTGATCTCGCCCAGATCCTCATCGATCTCGACTACCTTGCTGTTTTCGTAGACGTTGACGCCATTGTTGCGCAGCCAGTTAGCCAGCCCCGCCGCGATCTTGCGGCAATGCAGCGCGCCGCCTTCCGGCGAGAAGAAGGCGTAGCGAAATGTCCCCGGCTCGAGAAACGGCCAGCGCGCCGCGGCTTCGCCGGCGTCAAACATTTCGAGCGGGTAGCCGCCCGCAACCAGCCCGTCGCGGAACTGCTCGGCCTCATCGCCCGCTTCGCGCGAAACGCAGACGAAACCGCGCGCATCGAGATGGCTTTCGCCGAGATCCGCCCAAAGCTCGTCCCAGGCGTCATAAGCTTCGGTGATCATCCGGCCGTAGCCCGCTGATGCGCCATAGGCGCGGCGGATGATGCGGTGATGATCACCTGATGCGGCGAGCGGGTTGGGGATCGCGCGCTGTTCGATGATGCTGACGCCGTGGCCGGCCTTGGCCAGCGCCCAAGCCGTCGACAGGCCGGCGATGCCCGCGCCGACGATGATGATGTTCATGAAGCGGTCTCCAGACGGTCGAGCGACCCAGTTCTGCGGCAGCATCAGAAAAGGTCAATGATCGTATCGCGTTGTCCCCATATCATCACGGCGCCGCTCAGCGCCATGAAGCCGACGACGACGGCGCGGAAATCGCGCGCACGCATCTTGTGCAGCAGTCGCTTGGCGAGCCAGTTGGAGACGAGAGCCCCGAGCCCCGCCGCGATGCCGAACAGAAAGAGCCTGCCGGTCATCGCGCCGAAGGCCGTGTAGGTGCCGACCTGCACGAGATGCATTGGCAGCGACACCGCGGTCTTGGTGCCGACCATGCGTTCCTTTCCGACCCCGGCATTGAGGTAAAGGCTGTTCATCACCGGCCCCATCGTACCGATCAGGCCGGAGAGGAAACCAACAAGCAGTTCCGCCGGTAGGAACCACCAGGTGCGGACCTCGAACGTCCTCTCCTTCGCACCGAACCGATACTGCACGATGGTCGACACCAGGAACAGGCCGACGATTACCTGGAGCCATTCGGCGGGCGTGGTCGAAAAAAGCGTCGCGCCGAGCATGCCGCCGATCGCTCCACCCGGCAGTGCCCATCGGACGATGCGCCATTCGATGTCGCGCCAGAACACGAGTGCCCGTCCGCTGCCGGCGATCAGCGTTGTCATCGTGGTCACCGGCGCCACTGCCTGCGCGCCGGCAATGAAGCCGACCAGCGGCACCAGGAGCATCGCCCCGCCTCCTCCGCCGATTGTCGAGATTATCCAGGCGATGAAGCCGGAGGCCGCGAGGAGGAGATAGACGGTCATGCAGCGCCTAATGTGGTTTCCGGAGACGTAGCGCGCTCCCCCGACATTTCGAGCGAAGCATCTGGTGCTCCGACCGACGGTATTGATAGAAGTTCCACATGACCCCGAGTTCTGCTGCGCCGCCCTATCTAGACTTCGACCCCGCCGCGCGCCGGCTGAGGCTCGATCCGCACGAGCCGGGCTTCGTCCAGAACCCCTACGAGACCTATGCCTGGCTGCACAAAACCTCGCGCACCTTCTTCTGGGAGGATTACGGCTTCTGGTGTTTTGGCGGCTATGACGATGTCAGCAGGCTTTTGCGCGACCGCCGCTTCGGCCGCGAATTCCCGGGCGGCTACAGGGCCGGCGCCGCTGCGTCCGGCGAGCGGGGCCACCTTGCCGCATTCGACTCGGTAGAGGCCAACTCCATGCTGGAACTCGAGCCGCCGGTGCATACGCGGCTTCGGACGCTGGTCAACCGCGCCTTCGTCTCGCGCCAGGTCGAGCGGCTTCGGCCTCGCATCGAAAGCCTGGCAAACGAACTGGTCGACCGGTTTGAAGCAGACGGCCGGGTCGACCTGCTGCCGTCCTATGCCGCGCCGCTGCCGATCACCGTCATAGCCGAAATGCTCGGCGTGCCGGTCGAGATGGGGCCGCAGCTGCTCGACTGGTCGCACGACATGGTGGCCATGTACATGCACGGGCGTACCCGCAAGACCGAGGAGAATGCGAATGCAGCCGCCGCCGCCTTCTCGGATTTCCTGCGCTCCTACGTCGCCGAGCGCCGCAAGCACCCCGGCGACGATCTTTTGAGCCTGCTGATCTCGGCGCATGAGGACGGCCAGAAGCTGACGGAGGACGAGCTGGTGTCGTCGGCGATCCTGCTGCTCAACGCCGGCCACGAGGCGACGGTCCACCAGACCGGCAATGCCGTCAACGCGATCCTTGCGCAGAGCGGCGATGTCAGGCGCTTCTTCGCGACGCCGGAAGCAACGGCGGCAACCGTTGAAGAATGCCTGCGCTTCGATGCGCCGCTGCACATGTTCACGCGCTACGCCTATGGCGAGATCGAAGCGGGTGACGGCGTGACGGTGAAGCCCGGGGAAGAGGTCGGCCTGCTGCTCGCCTGCGCCAATCGCGATCCCCTCGCCTTTGCCGAACCGACGCGCTTCGATCCCGGCCGGCCGGACCAGAAGAACGCGTCCTTCGGCGCCGGCATTCATTTCTGCATCGGCGCGCCTCTGGCCAGGCTGGAATTGCAGGCGTCACTGAAAGTGCTGTTCGACCGTCTGCCGGGGATCAAGCTGGCGGAAGAACCGCGCTTCCGGGACACCTATCATTTTCACGGGCTGGAACAACTGAAGGTGAGGTTCTGACGCTCGGCCGCTACAACCGACGCGGCCGGCGAGGCTGACCGGGAGCGCATTCCAGCGTCTTTCGGTCCCAGCCGCCGAGATCGGCAGCAGCCCGATAGCTCGATTCCAGGAAAGCCAAGAGCGTGGCTTCGGGGTCGTCCGCGAGCCGCACGGCATCATAGGGCAGCAGAAATTCGCCCAGGCTCGTGTCGAAGTAGGCTGCCTCCGGCAAGACATGCGCATCGGCAAATCCGTCCGGAGCGGGATAGGCATAGGAATAGAATGCCGGGAAGTCGATCGGCCCTCCGCCCGGCCAGAAACCTGCTGAGGAGACCTCGTGGCTATAGGCTTCACGCGTCACGTCGTCCGGCAATGCGGGGACTCCACCGGGGTGCAAGGGAGCCGGGCGGCCGGAAAAGCGCGTCACCGCTAAGTCAAAACTCCCCCAGAACAGATGGACCGGGCTGACCTTTCCGAGAAAGCTCGTCCGAAACCGCTTCAGCACCCGATCGACCGCGACGCTCGCCTGAAAGAAGCGCGTCACCGCGTCGCCGTCATAGGGACGTTCCGCGCGATCCTCCTCGAACGGCACCGGGTCAGGGATCTCGTTCGGGCAGCCGTCAAAATCGGCGACGCCGCCCAGTTTTCGCACCATCTCCACGAACCGCGCCTGAAAGGTCGCAACGGACATCGGACCGAGGGCGAACCGCGCGGTCCGGCCGTCGGTGGCGGCTCCGACGACTGCATGCTCGATCAGATCGAAGGCGATCTCGATGCCGCCCGGTCCGTCAGGAACGATCGACGTCGTGAAGCCGCGCCCATCGACGTAGAAGGTCGCATGCCAGGAATGATTGACCCATGGGGTGCGGGCAAGCCGGTATTTTCCGGCGATCTGCATATAGAGGTGCAGCGCCGAGCAGGTTTCGCGCCAAGGCTGGTAGGGGATGTCGGGCCACGGAACTTTCAAGCTCTCCCCTCCTGCCCTACACCCTCACCACATATTCCTTGCGCGTAGTCTCGACCACCTCCCAAGTGCCCTTGAAGCCGGGGCGGAGGACAAAACTGTCGCCTGCCCTCACCGTACGCGCCTCGCCGCCGTCCTCGGCGATAACCGATACGCCCGACAGGATGTGGCAAAACTCCCATTCGTCATATTCGATCCGCCATTTGCCGGGCGTCGATTCCCATATGCCGGCATAGACGCCGCCTTCCGCCTCCTCGATATTCCAGGTCTGGAATTGCGGCTCGCCGGAGATCAGCCTCCCTTCCGCAGGCGTTCCCGATTCCGGGTTCGTGCCAGCGAGCGCTATCGCCCGAAAATGAGAGACATACATGGGCTTACTCCACTTCGCTCACCCTAGTTTAGCGAACACCTGCTCCAGATCCGCGATGATGTCCTCGACATTCTCGATGCCGACCGAAAGCCGGACCACGTCCGGACCGGCGCCGGCCGCGACTTTCTGCTCGTCGGAAAGCTGGCGGTGCGTGGTCGATGCCGGATGGATGACCAGCGATTTTGTGTCGCCGATATTTGCAAGGTGCGAGAAGAGTTCGAGCCCTTCGACCAGCTTGACGCCCGCCGCATAGCCGCCCTTCAGGCCGAAGGTGAAAACCGCGCCCGCGCCGAGCGGCGAGTATTTCTGCTGCAGCGCGTGGTTCTTGTCTTCCGGAAGCCCGGGGTATGAGACCCAGGCGACCTGGCTCTGCTTCGACAGCCATTCGGCGACCTTTTGCGCATTGTCGCAATGACGCTGCATCCTGAGCGGCAGGGTCTCCAGTCCGGTCAGGATCAGGAAGGCATTGAAGGGCGCTATCGCCGGACCGAAATCGCGCAAGCCCAGCACGCGGCAGGCGATGGCGAAGGCGAAATTGCCGAAAGTCTCGTGCAGCACCACGCCGCCATATTCGGGGCGCGGGTCCGACAGCATCGGGTAATTGCCGGATTTCGACCAGTCGAACGTGCCGCCGTCGACGATCACGCCGCCCATCGAATTGCCGTGGCCGCCGATGAACTTCGTCAGCGAATGCACGACAATGTCGGCGCCGTGCTCGATCGGGCGCAGCAGATAAGGGGTGGCCATGGTGTTGTCGACGATCAGCGGCAGGCCATGCTTGCGCGCGATCTCGCCGATCGCGGCGATGTCGACGAATTCACCGCCGGGATTGGCGAGGCTCTCGACGAAGATGCCTCGCGTCTTGCCGTCGATCTGGTTCTCGAAGGTCGAGATATCGTCGACATCGGCCCAGCGCACCTCCCAGCCGAAATTCTTGAAGGCATGGCCGAACTGGTTGATCGAGCCGCCATAGAGCTTGCGTGAGGCAACGAAGTTTTCGCCGGATCGCATGATGGTGTGAAAGACCAGCAATTGCGCGGCATGGCCGGAAGCCGTCGCCAGCGCCGCGGTTCCGCCTTCGAGTGCTGCAACGCGCTCCTCCAGCACCGCCTGGGTCGGGTTCATGATGCGGGTATAGATGTTGCCGAACGCCTTCAGTCCGAACAGTGAGGCGGCATGGTCGACATCGTCGAAGACATACGCCGTCGTCTGGTAAATCGGCGTGGCGCGTGCGCCCGTCGCCGGATCGGGCTTGGCGCCGGCATGAACGGCCAGCGTGTTGAAACCCGGAATGCGCTGAGACATTTTTCCTCCAAAATCCGGTTATGAAATTTGCGGTCTATTCTTGGCGAAGCCGAACCCGAAATGCAAAGAACAAAATGCCCGCGGCAGGACGCCGGGCGCATCGCCAGGATGCGGAATCCGCGATCGGCGGAATGGATTTGCGAAAAAGCGCTACTTCTGCCGGACGCCGAAACTCTGGAAGCCCGAACGCATGATCGGCTTCTTCGACGACAGCACGCCGGAATTGACGCCGTTCCAGCCGATCTCGCCGGCAAGCCGGGCATATTCGATTTTCGGGCAACGGTTCATCACCACCTTGATGCCCGCGGCTTCGGCCTTGGCCGCCGCCTCGTCATGGCGGATGGTAAGCTGCATCCAGATCACCTTCGGCAGCGGATCGAGCAACAGGGCTTCATCGACGATGGCCGGCACTGCACTCGATGGCCGGAATATGTCGACCATGTCGACCGGTTCCGGGATATCGGCAAGTTTTGCGTAAGTCATGCGCCCGAGTATCTCCTTCCCCGCCTGCCTCGGATTGACGGGAAACACCTTAAATCCCTTGGCGATCAGGTACTTCGCCACGAAGAAGCTCGGCCGGACGTCATTGGCCGAGGCGCCGACGATCGCGATCGTCTTCACCGAGTTCAGAATGCCGGAGATATAGGAATTATCGTAGGAATCGTGATTCATGCGCCCAATCTGACCGTTGGCCCGAAATTTGTACCGCCCCTCGTATCGATATTTTCTCGCAATCGCCACGCCAAGCGGCGCCCGAGGACCTCCTCTGGCGGATACCCGCCCAATTCATCGTCTGCTCCTTGACTTCTCGAATTTTCCGAAGCACGTTGCATAAATCGGTCAGACCAATTTACCACTTGCCGATAACGCATGGGAGGAATTCGGCAATGCCGATCCAGGCGGTTGAACCACGTCGGCTTTACCGGCAGATCGCCGATCAGCTCAGGCAGCTGATCGAATCGGGCGAATTTGCCGCCGGCGAACGCCTGCCGACTGAGCGCGAACTCGCCGATCAGCTTGGTATCTCCCGCCCGACCGTCCGTGAGGCGCTGATTGCGCTGGAGGTCGAGGGCAGAATACGCATTCGTGTCGGTTCCGGCATTTACGTCACTGAAACTCCACGCGCCGCCGCGTTGGCAGCCGAAACGGACGAAGGACCCTTCGAGCTGTTGCGTGCGCGTGAATTCATCGAAGGGGCGATCGCCGCCGAAGCCGCGCTCCACGTCCAGCCCGCCGATCTTGAACTGCTGGACGATGTGTTGCGCCGGATGGAAGATATGAGCCATCCGACCAAGGTGACAATTGCGCTCGACCGCGAATTCCATACGGCCGTGGCCGGCATTCTTGGAAATGCCGTCCTGGCGCGCTTCATCGGCGAATTGTTCGACCAGCGCATGAACCCTTACTTCCAACTCCTGTCGAGCTATTTCGAAAACAGGGAGTCCTGGCGGGCGGCCGCCGAGGAGCATCGCGCGGTGCGCGACGCGATCGCCGCGCGCGACCCGGAACGGGCGAAAACTGCAATGCAGGAGCATTTGCGGTTGTCGCAACTGAGATTCTCACGCAATTTCGGTGAGAAATCCGTGGGCCGGGAGGTCACGGAATAGAAGTCGGCCGGCCTGGAGGAGATCCAGCCGGAGCAGCCAATCCATCACAGGGAGGAATACGATGTTGAGGAAATACGCAGTTCTTTTCGGCACGATCGCAGCGATCGCCATGCCCATGGCTTCCGCTTCGGCTCAGACGGCCCTGAAATGGGCCCATGTCTACGAAACCTCAGAGCCTTTCCACACCGAGTCGGTGTGGGCGGCCGAAGAGATCAAGAAGCGCACAGATGGACGCTACACGGTCGACGTCTTCCCGGCCTCGCAGCTCGGCAAGGAAGCCGACATCAACCAGGGTCTGACGCTTGGGACCGTCGATATCATCATTTCCGGATCGAGCTTCGCGGCGCGTGAATATCCGCGCATCGGCGTCACCTATTACCCCTACATCTTCCGCGACGCCGACCATTTGCTCGCCTATGCCAAGAGCGACATCTACAAGGAGTTGACGGCGGGCTACGAGGAAGCGTCGGGCCATCACATCGTGGCGACAACCTATTACGGCACCCGCCACGCGACGGCGAACAAGCCGCTCGAGAAATGCGCCGACATGCAGGGCCTGAAGATCCGCGTTCCGGATGTTCCCGCCTATCTGGCCATGCCCCGCGCCTGCGGCGCCAACACCGCTCCGATCGCCTTCGCCGAAGTCTACCTTGCCCTCCAGCAGGGCACGGTTGAGGCGCAGGAAAACCCACTGACCACGATCGAGGCGAAGAAGTTCTATGAGGTGCAGACCCATATCAACCTGACCGGCCATATCGTCGATCACCTGAACACCATCGTCTCGCAGACGCGCTGGTCGCAGCTTTCGGACGAAGACAAGGCCATCTTCACGGAAGTGATGCAGGAGGCCGCCGCGCGGGCGACGGAAAAGATCGTCGCGCGCGAGCAGGAACTCGTGCAGGAGTTCAAGGACAAGGGCCTGACCGTCGTGGAATCCGACACCGCTGATTTCGAGAAGAACGTCCTGGAAAAGGCGACCTTCGAGGAGTTCGGCTACGAAAAGGCCGACTGGGAAGCGATCCGCGCCGTCAAGTAAATCGGCGCGAAATCCCGGCCCGGCGCGACCTGCGCCGGGCCGGTCTCCATGCGCAGTCCCGATCTCCCCATTTCCGGAGCAGCGACCATGACCGAGGAAGTCCACACCCAAGTTACTGCCGAAGAATTGGCGCATGCCTTCGAGGAAGAAATCGCGCCTGTCGATCTGTCGCGCTACGCGCTCGAGGACTGGCTGACGCTCGCGGTGTTCTGGGGCATGTCCCTCTGCGTATTCTTGCAGTTCTTCACGCGCTACGTCCTGAACAACAGCCTGGCCTGGACCGAGGAGATCGCGATCAACTGCCTTGTCGTCGTGGTTTTCCTGGGTTCGGTCATGTGCACGCGCATGACGCGCCACATCCATGTCGACATCCTCTACAAATATCTGCCCGCGCGGGCCGGGCGGGTCCTGGCGCTCGTCGTCAGCCTGATCGCGATCGGCTTCTTCGCCTATATGTCCTGGCTGCTGTGGCGCTATGCCGGCATCGTCCAACGCGAGCGGATGGTTACAATCAATCTGCCGCGCAACATCGTTTTCTACACGGTCTTCGCCGGTTTCGTGCTGATGACGCTGCGCCAGGTCCAGGTCTTCGTCGCCGACCTCAGGCGTGGATATTCCGTGCTCGAACGTCCCGCCGAATTCGACGGATATGGGATCTGAACCATGCTGCTCCTGATCGGATCCTTCCTCCTCCTGATGATCGTCGGCACGCCAGTCGCCGTATCCATGGCGGTGGCGTCGCTGCTCTACCTCGTCTTCTACAATGTCGCGCCCGACATCATCACGGCGCAGCGCATGATCGCGGGCGTCGAAAGCTTTCCGCTGCTGGCGGTGCCCTTCTTCATCCTCGCCGGCAATCTGATGAACAGCGCCGGCGTCACCGGCCGCATCTATACCTTCGCGCTGGCCGTCGTCGGCTGGATGAAGGGCGGGCTGGCGCAGGTCAACATTCTGGGATCCGTGGTCTTCGCCGGCATGTCGGGCGCGGCCTTGGCTGACGCTGCCGGCATCGGCACGATCGAGATCAAGGCGATGAAGGACCACGGCTATCCGACGGAGGCGGCGGTTGGCGTCACCGCGGCGTCCTCGACGCTGGGGCCGATCTTTCCGCCATCCCTGCCCTTCGTCATCTACGGCATGATGGCGAATGTCTCGATCGGCGCGCTTTTCATGGCCGGCATCCTGCCCGGACTGGTGATGATGGTGCTGATGATGATCACGGTGGCAATCTTCGCCTACCGCCGCGGCTGGGGCTCGGACACGCCGTTCAGCCTGCGCCGGCTGATCGCCGCATCGGCCGAGGTCCTCGTGGTCGCCGCCTTTCCGGTGCTGGTCTACCTGCTTTCGCTCACCGGGGTCTCGCTCAATCTCGCCGTCGGCATAGCGCTGGTCGTGCTGATCGCGCTCGACTGGTATTTCGACTTCGCCGCGGTCATGGCGCTGATGACGCCGGTGATCCTGATCGGCGGCATGACCATGGGCTGGTTCACGCCGACGGAAGCCGCGGTTGCGGCAGTCATCTGGTCGCTGTTCCTCGGCCTCGTGCGCTATCGCTCGATGACGCTGCGCTCGCTCGCCAAGGCCAGCTTCGACACGATCGAGACGACCGCCTCTGTGCTCTTCATCGTCACCGCCGCATCGATCTTCGCCTGGCTGCTGACGGTTAGCCAGGCTGCGCAGTATTTCTCCGACTTCGTGTTCTCGCTGACCGATAACAAATGGGTCTTCCTGATCCTGGTGAATGTCTTGTTGCTCGGCATCGGCTGCTTCCTCGACACGATCGCGGCGATCACAATCATGGTGCCGATCCTGATGCCGATCATCGCCAAATTCGACATCGATCCGGTGCATTTCGGGCTGGTGCTGACGCTCAACCTGATGATCGGGCTGCTGACGCCGCCGCTAGGCGTGGTCATGTTCGTGCTGTCGCGGATTTCGGGCCTGTCGATCGAGCGAACCACCATGGCGATCCTACCCTGGCTCGTTCCGCTGCTGATCGCGCTGCTCGTCATAACCTTCATTCCTGCCCTTTCACTGTGGCTGCCGACGCAACTGGGACTGATCCGATGACCGACCATGCAATCGCCGCGACCCTGTTCGGCCCCCAGGATCTGCGGATGATAGAACACCCGCTCGGGCCGCTCGCGCCGGGCATGGTGCGGATTCGCTTCGGGGCCGGCGGCATATGCGGGTCCGACCTGCACTATTTCCGTCATGCCCGCACCGGCGATTTCATCGTCACTTCGCCGCTGATCCTCGGCCACGAGATTTCAGGCGAAATCGTCGAGATCAACGGTGCAGCGCCGGGCCTGAGCGTCGGCGACCACGTCGCGGTCAATCCGTCGCGCTGGTGCGGACATTGCGCCCGCTGCGTGGAGGGCCGCGCCAATCTCTGCGAAAACATCTACTTCATGGGCTCGGCTTCCAAGACGCCGCACATGCAGGGCGGTTTCGCCAGCGTCTTCGACGCCATCCCGGCGCAATGCGTGAAAGTTCCGTCGCATGTCGCCTACCAGGCGGCCGCACTTGCCGAGCCGCTTGCGGTAAGCCTGCATGCTGTAGCGCGCGCCGGCGATATCGCCGACCGCAATGTCATCCTGTTCGGGGCCGGGCCGATCGGGCTTCTGACCATGCTCGCGGCCAAGCTCGAGGGCTGCGGAGAAATCACCGTCGCCGACATAGCCGAAGCTCCCCTCGCCTTCGCCAGCAAGCTTGGCGCGGACCGCACCGTCGACCTCTCCGGCGGCGACGCCGAGCTGAAGGCGCTGGGGGCCC
>NZ_AHAM01000122.1 GCF_000236565.1 Mesorhizobium alhagi CCNWXJ12-2
ATGTTGAGCACATTGGCGACGATACCGTTTGCCGGTTCGGTCAGCGAAAGATCGAGGTCGAGCACCTGCGTGTCATTGCGGTAGATCGCGGTCAGCCCGAGTTGTCCGCCCGGCCCATCCAGGCGTGTCACGTCGAGCGCGGTGTCGAGAGAGCCGCCGGCAAGCTGGAGCCGGCCGGTGATGGCCAGTTGCGAGGCGAGCCCGAACACGTCCTCGCCGAATGTGACGCGCGGCACTTCAAGAGCGTCCAGCGTCACCGAAAGCGGCAGCTCCGGCACGCGGAAGGATCCCGCCTCGGGCGGCGGCAGACCTTCTTCCGGCAGCGGCTTGCGCAAAACGTCGATGCTGTCCGCCGCAAGCGTGTCGATGTCGAGGCGTCCGAGCAGCAGCGCCGAACGGGTCCAGACGATGCGGGCATTGGTGATCCGCAGCCATATGCCCTCGCGGTCGGCGATGGTGATCTCGCTGATCGTCGCATTGGACGACAGCACGCCCTGGATGCCTCTGATCCTGATCTGGCGGTTGGGTGTCGAAAGCTGGTCCTCGACGAAGCCTATGAAGTAGGATCGGTCCTCCTGCTCCGTGTCCTGCGCCAGGGCCGGAAGCGTGAAGAGGAAGAATGCGATGGCCAGGATGATGCGGGTCAAAACGCTTGTCCTATTCCAACGTAGAAGGCCACATCCGGGTCGTCCGGTCCCGGATCGAGCGGCATTGCGAGATCGAGCCTGATCGGGCCGAGCCCGGTGATGTAGCGCAGGCCGGCGCCGACGCCGATTTTCAAGTCTTCGGAAAACTCGGGAAACGAATCGGAATCGACATAGCCCGCGTCGGCGAAGGCGACGACGCCGATGGAATCGGTGACGCGGGCGCGCAGTTCGGCCGAGCCTTCGATCAGCGAGCGCCCACCGGCGACACCCCCGTCAGGAGAGGGAATGCCGATGCTGCGATAGGCATAGCCGCGCACCGAGCCACCGCCACCGGCGAAGAACAATTTGTCCGGCGCGGTTTCATCGACCGGCGACCCGACCAACGAGCCGAGCTTCAGCCGCGCGGCGGCGACGAGCAGATCGTCTTCGAGGAAGCCGTAGTAGACGCGGCCTTCCACGGTCGCGCGGAGCGCTGCATTGCCGTATTCGAACTCGTAGAACGGGTCGGCAAGAACCTCGATATAGTAGCCCTCGGTAGCGTTTGCTGCATTGTCGCGCCGGTCGAGGATGAGGCCGCCGAGGAAGCCTGCCATGTTGAAGGTGCGTTCCCCAAAATCGTCATCGAAGCGCGCGTGCTCGCCATAGGCGAAGAGGCTGGCCGAGAGGTGTTCGGAAAACATGTGGTTGAAGCCGGCCTGCGCGGTGATGGCGGTGCGCGTGTACGGGTCGAGCACCTCGCGGACGCCGATCAGCGAAGCGATGAAATCCGTGTCCGGCGTATAGACGCCCGGCTTGGTGAAGGTTGCGGCAAGGCGATAGGTGAAGTCGCCTGGATCGAAGCCGCCGCCCTCGCCGGCGTCGTTGCCGATCCCGGCCACCCTGGCGTCGAAGCGCAGCCTTTCGGCGC
The DNA here is from genome assembly GCF_000236565.1 of Mesorhizobium alhagi CCNWXJ12-2. GTDB lineage: Bacteria > Pseudomonadota > Alphaproteobacteria > Rhizobiales > Rhizobiaceae > Allomesorhizobium > Allomesorhizobium alhagi. Next base: position 1,555 of record NZ_AHAM01000122.1, read on the forward strand.
GGCCGAACAGATTGCGGTGCATCCAGTAGGCCTCGAAGCCTGCCCCGTCGAGCGTCGAATAGCTGGCGCCGACGCCGAAGCGGCGGGGGAGCCTCTCCTGCACGATGACGCTGATTGGCAGCAGGCCATCCTCGCCGATCGCCTCCGCCTCCTCGATGCGCTGGGCGCGAAACACGTCGAGCTTGGCGAGCCGCGTATTGGCCCGCTTGATGTCGTCGGGGTCGTATTCCTGGCCGAGCGGAAGGTCGGTCATGTAGGCGACGAAATCCGGCTCCATGCGCTGCGTGCCCTGGACAGTCACGGGCCCGTAAGCCGCCCTGCGCCCCGGATCGAGTTCGAGCGTCGCGTCGATCAGATTGGTGTCGTGCGCTGCTTCCACCCGGCGTTCGATGGCTTTGGCCTTGGCGTGGCCCTGCTGCCGCCAAGCCTCCACTGACAGGTTTTCGGCCTGCAGGATGACGCCCGACCGCGCGACCTGGCCCGGCGAGAAGCCCTCGTGCTCAGGCGCTTCGACCTCGTCGTCAGGATCGATGGGCGGCGGCGCGCGATTGACGATGCTGGTCCGGCCGAAATGGAAAAGTGGTCCCGGATCGATTGCGACCCGCACCGCGGCGGGATCGGGCAATTCGGTGTCGGGCGGCAGGTCGGCGGCTTCGCGCCCATCGACCAGAATGCTGATCGAGCCGCCATAGCGGCCCTGCGCATAGAGTGCAGCGAGGATGCGGCGATAGTCGCCGCGCGCCTTGGCCAGAAGCCCGGCCGCCCCGGAGGCGGCCTTTTCGCGATCCTGCCAGAGAGTGGAAGCGCCCTTAAGCGTGTCTTCGATGTCGTCGGCTTCGGCTACCGGCGAAACCACGAAATCAACCGAATAGCGTTGCGGCTCGCCGATGACGTCCTCGGTCTCGTCGGCCTTCGGCTCGAAAATCTTGATTCCGAACAACTCGAACGCCGAAGCGGGTCCGGCGATCGCCAGGGCGAAAACGCAAACAGCCGTCATTGCCCACAGGCGACTAGAACACGAACCCAGCACAGGCGTCCTCAATGCAGTCCCCACCGCCTCGCGCGCACCATAACGGCATCGGCGCGGCTGCGCACCCCAAAACGTCCGGATAAAAGATGCGTTTTATCTGGGAGCGTGACCGATCTGCATCGCACTTTTGGATAAGAAAGCTCAGTTCGAGGGCAGAGCGTAGGCAATTATGGCGTCGCCGGCCGCGGTGCCGGTGGAGCCGTGGCCGCCGGCGACAACCACCACATATTGCCGTCCGTCCGAACCCTGGAAGGTCATCGGCGTCGCCTGGCCGCCGGCGGGCAGCCGATCGCGCCAGAGTTCCCGGCCGTTGCTCACGTCGAAGGCGCGAACAAAATAGTCGAGCGTGCCGCTGTGAAAGGCGACGCCGCCTGCCGTCACGATCGGGCCGCCGATAGCGGGAACGCCCATCTCGAAGGGCAGCGGCAACGGCGACAAATCGCGCACCGTGCCGTTGCGGCGTTTCCAGATCACCTCACCGGTATTGAGGTCGGCAGCGGCGACAAAGCCCCATGGCGGCGCCTGGCATGGCAGGCCGATTGGCGACCAGAACGGCCTCATCATGGCGGCGAAAGGCGCGCCGAAATTCTCGTTGAAACCCGGCTCACCCTCCGAAACGTAGCTGGTCGTGTCGTCCTCGCGCGGTATCAGCTTGACGATGAAGGCGAGATAAACGGGATTGGCGAAGACGATCTGCCGAACCGGATCGACAGCCACGCCGCCCCAGTTGAAAGTGCCGAAATTGCCGGGATAGACGATCGAACCCTTGGTCGAGGGCGGAGTGTAGCGGCCTTCATAGTTGAGGCTGCGGAAGCGGATGCGGCAATAGAGCTGATCGACCGGCGTTGCGCCCCACATGTCCTTCTCGCGCAGGGGCTCGGGCTTGAAACTGAGCGCCGATGTCGGCTGCGTCGGCGCGGTGAAGTCGCCCTCCACCGCACCCTGCGGCGCCGGTTCCTCGGTCACCGGCAGCAGCGGCTCGCCGGTGCGGCGGTCGAGCACATAGATGTCGCCCTGCTTCGTGGCCTGGACCAGCGCCGGAACCGTCTCGCCGTCTCTGACGAGGTCGACGAGTTGAGGCTGCGACGGCGTGTCCATGTCCCAAAGGTCGTGGTGCACGGCCTGGAATACCCAGCGAACCTGTCCGGTCCGCAGATCGAGCGCCGTGACAGACGAGGAGAAGCGCTCGGTCTCGGGAGTCCGGTCGCCGCCATACTGATCCGGCGGGGCATTGCCCATCGGCGCATAAACCATCCCAAGCTGCTCGTCGACGCTGAGCAGCGACCAGGCATTGGGCGAGTTGCCGACATACGGCTGGACGGCCGAGATCGGCGCTGTCTCGTCGGGATTGCCGCTGTCGAAATTCCAGACGAGTTCGCCGGTGTCGGCGCGGTATGCTCGGATGACGCCAGAAGGCTCGGTGGTCGAGACATTGTCGTTGACGGCTCCTCCGACGATCACGAGACCACCGGCAACGACCGGCGGCGACGTCGAATAGTAGGAGCCGGGATAGAAGTTCGGCATATTCAGGGCCAGGTTGACGACGCCATTGTCGCCGAAACCGGTGCAGACCGTGCCGGTCTTGGCATCCAGCGCGATCAGCCTTGCATCGGCCGTCGGCAGCAGGACGCGGCTGGCGCAGTTGGAATCGGCGGCTGCGCCTTCGACCACGACGTACGACAGGCCGCGGCAGGTCTGGTGCTGGCGCTGCTTGTTGACGCCGACCTGCGGGTCGTAGCGCCACACCTCCCTGCCGGTCAGCGGATCGAGCGCGATCGCGATCTGGTGCGCCGTGCACAAGTAGAGCAGGCCGTCGACCAATGTCGGGGTCACCTCGTAGGTCGTCTCCTCGGGATCGCCTTCGACGCGCACATCGCCCGTGTGATATTCCCACACCTTCTGCAATCCCCCCACGTTGGCGGGCGTGATCGCGGTCAGCGGCGAATAATGGCTGCCGCCCGGCGTGCGGCCATAGGCATGCCACTCGGCCGGCGGCACAGTCGCCTCGCTCGGCGGCAGCGTCGACGCCTCCGCTTCCGGAACGGTACCGGTGATCTCGTGCACGTCGATGGTCATGGAATAGACGGCTACCGCGGCCGACGCGATAATTGCGGCCGCAAGCGTCAAGGCAGAACCGATCCACAGCCTGCCGCCCTTCCGGGCCAGCGGGCGCAGGACCCAGGGCATCAACAACAACAACCCCAGGACGATGAGCAGCCCGCCGCGCGGCGCAAGCTGCCACCAGTCGAACCCGACCTCGTATATCGCCCAGGCGAGCGATCCGGCAATGACAAGGGCATAGACGAGGAGGCTGACCGGCCGATTTGCAAACAGCAGCAGCCCGGTCGCAAGCAGGCCGACGCCGGCCACGATGTAGTAGAGCGAGCCGCCAAGGTTCGCGAGCCAGATGCCGCCGCCGGCCACGACAAGCCCCAGCAGCACAAATATGACCGCCATGGTGGTTTTCATGCGCGGACCCTTTTGCGGCCAAACTTCCACAACGAGGGATTGTTCCGGCCAGGCTTGGCGGCCCGCGTTCTCCTTTCCCGGCAGCCCGCCCTTGTCAGCAGCCCGCGGCCAACTATCAGCAGGCAGGCACGTCAGTAGCCGCCGATGATCGGCAAAATCTCCCCTGTGATGTAGCTGGAACAATGCGACGAGGCGAGGAACACATAGGCCGGCGCGATCTCCTCGGGCTGGGCCGGGCGCTTCATCGGCGTGTCTGCGCCGAATTTCGACACGTCCTCGGCTTCCTTTTCGGAAGGATTGAGCGGCGTCCAGACCGGGCCGGGCGCGATCGCGTTGACGCGGATGCCCCGCGGCACCAACTGGGCCGCCAGCGCTCGCGTGAAGGCGTGGATGCCGCCCTTGGTCATCGAGTAGTCGATCAGTTGCTTGCTGCCCGTTATGCCGACGACCGAACCCGTGTTGATAATGGCGGAGCCCGGCTTCAGATGCTCCACCGCCGCCTGGGCCATGTGGAAATAGCCGTAGAGGTTGGTCTTCAGCGTCCTGTCGAAATGTTCCGGCGTCAAATCCTCGAATTTCGCTGCATGTATCTGGAAGGCGGCGTTGTTGACCAGAATGTCGAGGCCGCCCAGTTCATTGACGGTCTGCCTGACCGCCGCACGGCAAGCTTCGCGCGTCGAGATGTCGCCGGGGATCAGGATGCAGCGTTTGCCCTCGGCTTCTACCGCCTTTTTCGTGGCCTTGGCGTCCTCGTGCTCGTCGAGATAGCTGATGGCGACTTCAGCGCCTTCACGGGCGAACAGAACCGCCACCGCCCGGCCGATGCCGCTGTCGCCGCCGGTGATCAGGGCGATCTTGCCCTCGAGCTTGTGGGAGCCGATGTAGAACGGCGCGTCGTACATCGGCGCGGGATCGAGCCGCGCTTCGGAGCCCGGCTTGGGCTGATGCTGCTTCGGAAAGGGCGGCTCCGGATAGCGCCGAGCGCCGGCCTGCATGGCTCCTTCCGACTTCTTGCCGGTATCCGCCTTGTCGGCGGCGTCGATGCCGCCTTGGATTTCGCGCTGTTTTTCAGAAGCTTCCGCCGCCTTTGGCGGCGTCTTGGGGTTCTTGTCCATGGTTCCGCTCGCTGTATCGGTCAGTGTGCGTGTCTAACGCCCGAGCGACGAAACTGTTCTCCGGAAAGACAATGCAAAAAAGCCCGGCGCGTGGAAGCGCGCCGGGCTTGGAAGGTTTGAAGCCGGCCTAATCGATGTCGAAGGACACGCCCTGCGCCAGCGGCAGCGCCTTGGAATAGTTCACCGTGTTGGTGGCGCGGCGCATATAGGCCTTCCAGGCGTCGGAGCCGGATTCGCGGCCGCCGCCGGTTTCCTTCTCGCCGCCGAAAGCGCCGCCGATCTCGGCGCCCGAGGTGCCGATATTGACGTTGGCGATGCCGCAATCCGAGCCGTCGGCGGAAAGGAAGCGCTCGGCCTCGCGCATGTCCAGCGTGAAGATCGACGAGGAAAGCCCTGCGCCGACTGCATTATGCTTGGCCAGCACCTCGTCGAAATCGGAATATTTCATCACGTAGAGGATCGGCGCGAAGGTCTCTTCCGTGACGGGGCCGGTCTGGTCCGGCATTTCGACCAACGCCGGCCTGACATAGAAGGCCGCGGCGTCGCCGGTGTCGATCCGGCTTCCGCCGGTGACCTTGCCGCCCTCGGCCCGGGCACGTTCGATCGCCTTTTCCATGCCGCGGAACGCCGCCTCGTCGATCAGCGGGCCTACAAGGGCGTTGGTGGTCAGCGGATTGCCCACCGACACGCTCTCATATGCCTTCCTCAAGCGCTGGACGAGCGCGTCGTAGATGCTCTCATGCACGAAGAGCCGGCGCAGCGTCGTGCAGCGCTGGCCGGCCGTGCCCATGGCGCCGAATGCGATGGCGCGCAGCGCCATGTCGAGATCGGCCGACGGGCAGACGATGCCGGCATTATTGCCGCCGAGTTCGAGAATGGCGCGGGCAAAACGCTTGGCCAGGCGCGGTCCGACATCGCGGCCCATGCGGGTCGAACCGGTAGCGGAGACGAGCGCCACCTTCGGATGATCGACCAATGCCTCGCCGACCGCCCGGTCGCCGATCAGCAGCTGCGCCAACCCCTCGGGCGCATCGCCGAACCGCGCCATTGCGCGCTTCAGGATTGCATTGCAGGCGAGCGCCGTCAGCGGTGTCTTTTCCGATGGCTTCCAGACGATGGCATTGCCGCAGACCAGCGCAAGCGCTGCATTCCACGACCAGACCGCGACGGGGAAGTTGAACGCGGAAATCACGCCGACCACGCCGAGCGGGTGCCAGGTCTCCATCATGCGGTGGCCCGGACGCTCGGTGGCGATGGTGAGGCCGTAGAGCTGGCGCGAAAGGCCGACCGCGAAATCGCAGATGTCGATCATCTCCTGGACTTCGCCCAGTCCTTCGGAGGGGATCTTGCCGGCCTCGATCGAAACCAGCCGGCCGAGTTCGGCCTTGTGCGCGCGCAGTTCCTCGCCGAGCAGCCGCACCAGTTCGCCGCGGCGCGGCGCCGGCACGAGCCGCCAGGCGCGGAAAGCCGCGTCGGCCTGTTCGATGATGCGGCCGGCTTCGGCAGGCGAAACCGAGCGGACGTCGGCGATCTTCTCGCCGGTGATCGGGCTTTTGGCGGGCAGGTCGCCGCCAGTGAAGCTCTCCTTCGAAACGCCGAGGCTGGTCAGCAGTTCGGCGGTCTCTTGTGCGATTGTCATAGTGAAATCTCTTCTTGCTGTTCGCGATTTGGCTCGCGCGGGCTGGAATTTGCCCGCCGCGAACGTCAGATGGCGCTTGTTAGTTCATTTGCGTGCCGCCGTGAACTCACCAGCGCGCGCAATCCGTCGCGCCAATCAGGGGCATGGATTGCCGGTGCGCTGGTGGATCCCGTCGACCGCCTGCTGCATCTCGTCGGTCCAGCGCACCTCCGCCGAATCGAGCGCCATGTTGAGCTGCGGGATGCTGGTCGCGCCGATGATGTTGGATGTCACGAAAGGCCGGCTGGTAACGAAAGCGTTGGCGAACAGCGCCGGCTCCAGGCCGAAGCTGCGGGCGAGTTCATTGTATTCGAGCTGCACTTCAGCCGCGTTCGGCGTCTCGTAGCGTTGGCCGCGATTGAAAAGCTGCGAACGCGATCCCTCAGGCCGCGCGCCATGATCGTACTTGCCGGTGAGATAGCCTTGGGCCAACGGCGAATAGGGAAGCAGCGACACCTCCTCGCGGTCGCAAACCTCGGCCAGATTGACCTCGAAGGTGCGGTTGACGAGGTTGTAGGCGTTCTGCAGGCTGGCGACGCGTGGCCCTACGCCCTTGTCACTCTCCGCGACGAACCGCATGACGCCCCACGAGCTTTCGTTGGACAGGCCGAAATGGCGGATCTTTCCGGCCTTCGCCAGTTCGTCGAAAACGGCCAGCGTTTCGGCAATCGGCGTCTCGTCCTCGTCGCGCGGCGCCGGCCAATTGCCGACCCGCATCGGGTTCGATCCCCACGGGATCTGCCGTTCCGGAAAATGTATCTGGTAGAGGTCGATATAGTCGGTCTGGAGCCTGGCGAGCGATTTGTCGATCGCGTCGAATATATCGGCCCGCACCAGCTTCGAAGGGCGGCCGCCGCGGAACCAGTCATTGGCTGTGCGCCCGACCACTTTGGAGGCGACGATAACATCCGCCCGGTTCCGGCGCGCCTTCATCCAGTTGCCGATATAGGTTTCGGTTCGCCCCTGCGTCTCGGGCTTGGGCGGGATCGGGTAAAGCTCGGCGGTATCGAGGAAATTGACGCCCCGCTCGAAGGCGAGGTCCATCTGGGCGTGGCCTTCGGCCTCGGTGTTCTGCTGGCCCCAGGTCATTGTTCCGAGGCAGATTTTGGAAACATGAAGATCGGTGCGGCCAATACGGCGCTGTTGCATGGTTTGAAATCTCCGGCGGGAAAATGGTTTGGGCGGCAAAAGCGCGGGTGAGGTGCGCATCATAGCCAGCGCCGGACGGCGCGCCAAGAGGCAGGCAATGCAACAAAGTTCTCCGACTGCGGGATCAGCGCTTGGCGGCGGCTCGCCTTTTGGCGTCGTCGATCAGCATATTGGCGACCTGCATGCGCACCATGGCCCGCTGGCGCAGATGCGGCGCGACGCGGTCGGGATGGTTCTTGAACGCGAAACTGCGCCGCAAGCGGCCGAAATCGGCGGCTGCCTTGGCCTGGTCGAGGCCGAGTTCGACGGCGATGGCAGCCGGCTCTATCGATGACAGGCCTTCGACGGGTACGGCGTCGCCCGCCAGCAGCGGTTCGGCCTGGCCGAGCAGCGCCGCCAGTTCGGCCTCGAACTCCTCATTGGTCCGGCGGTATTCGGCCGCGGCTTCGTCGCTCGAAACCTTGATCCGGCCGGAATGCAGTTCGTCGGCGACCGACAGATAGTCGAACGGAATCGACGGCGGCCGTGCCGTATCGTCGGCGGGCGTCTTGGCGACGAAGAGATCGTCGAGCAACGAAGCGAAATCGCGGTTTGCGCCCGTTCCGATAACAGCCTCCCTCGCCTTCCGATTGATCCCGGTCACAAGTACGAGAATCCGGTTAAAAATCCCTCCGAAACATGTGGACGAATTTACCGGCTAAGCGGCAGGCCGGCGCAATCGCCGGCCGCCCTGCCCGGATCAGATCGAGCCGATGAAATCGGCCTTGCCCAGCGGCACGCCATTGTGGCGCAGGATGGCGTAGGCAGCGACGACATGAAAATAGAAGTTCGCCAACCCGAAATTGAGAAGATATTGCTGGCCGGCGAACTTCACCAGGCCACCGCGCAGCCGCATCTCGACGGGTCTTTCCTCGGAGCCGTCTATGTCGGCGGGAGCGAAGCTTTCGAGATACCGCACCGTTTTCGCGATCCGCTCCTGAAGCTCGGCGAAGGACGCCTCATTGTCCTCGTAGCTCGGGATCTCGCGCCCGGCGAGACGAGAAGCGATGCCCTTGGCGTTGTCGCTGGCGATCTGGACCTGTTGCGTCAGCGTGAGCATGTCGGGGGCAAGCCGCGCGGAAAGGAAGACGTTAGGGTCGATCTTGCGCGCGGCCGCGTTTTCTTCCGCCTTGGCAAGCACTTGCGACAGCGCGTTCAGCCGGTTGATCAAAACCGGAATCGACGCCTGATACATTGAAATCGTCATGTGGAAATCCCTCGAACGGGCCGGAATGGCCGGAGCGGAGATAGGAACTCCACAGGCGATCTTTCAAGCGCCATCACGACGCCGCAATCCATGCTAGCCTGCTTTCGCTGACGGAGATTCCCGATGAGACAAGCGATTCTCGCAACCGCCATGTCGATATCGATCGCCGGCATCGCCGCTCCCTGGGACGCAAGGGCCGCCGAGCCGGACTATCTCGACGACCGCTCCGACGCGGAAGCTGTCGTGAAGTCGTTCTACAATGCCATCAACCGCCGAGAATTTTCCCGCGCCTGGTCCTATTTCGGCGAAACGAAGCCGTCGGCGAATTTCGAAAGCTTTGTCGCAGGCTATGAAGGCACGAAGTCCGTACGCGTCGTGACCGGCGAGCCAGGCGTCGAAGGTGCGGCCGGCAGCACATTCTTCAACGTCCCCGTCGCGATCGCTGCGACTGGCATGGACGATACCGAACGGGTTTTCGCCGGCTGCTACACAGCGCGCCTTGTAAATCCGCAAATTCAGGAGCCGCCGTTTACGGCGCTGCATCTGGAGCGCGGCGCGCTGAAACCCTCCGACCTATCGGCCGAGGGAGCGCTCCCGGCGAAATGCGGCGACGGGCCGCCGCCGCCGGCGCGCGACGTCGAACTCGATCAGGCGAAGAAGATTTTTGCGGCAAGTCATGGCGAGGAATGCGCTCCACGGGGCCAAGATACGCAACCCACCGAACCCGAGCGCTACATCATCAAATTCCACAACACCGTCAGCGCTGACGGCGGCGAACAGGAAGCGCAACTCTTCCGCTTCTTCTGCACCATGGGTGCCTACAATGAAGCGCATTACTACTATCAGGCCGATGAAGTCCGCGGTGTCAGGGAAATCCATTTCGCTACGCCCGAACTTCAGATTCAGTATCAAAACGGCGACAGCGAAGGAAAAGTCGAAGCCATAAACATCATCGGCTATCGAAGCGATGGCGAGCTCATCAATTCGTTTTACGATGAAGCGACCAAGACCATCACATCGCACGCCAAGTGGCGCGGCGTGGGCGATGTCTCCTCGACCGGAATCTGGCTGTTCCGCGACGGCGAGTTCAGCCTCGTACAGTACGACGTCGATGCGACCTATGACGGCGAGATCAACCCGGAAACCGTGCTCGACTACAACACCGCGCCTTAGGGCCGTCTACGCGCCCACTTGCCGATCCTCCATCAATCCAGGGAGAAACGCATGCTCTACAAAGGCAATTGCCACTGCGGCAAAGTCGCTTTCGAGGTCGAGGGGGAACTCACCGCGGCCGTGGCGTGCAACTGCTCGATCTGTTCCCGCAAGGGCGCATTGCTGTGGGCCGTGCCGCGCGACAAGCTGCGCCTGACCGGTTCCGGAAACGGCATGGGGACCTACGTGTTCAACAAGCATGCCATCGAGCACCGCTTTTGCCGGACATGCGGCATGCATCCATTCGCCGAGGACGCGGCCTTGGAGGCCGAGCCTTCCGCCTACATCAACATACGCTGCCTTGAAGGCGTCGATCTTGCTTCCGTGCCGGTCATCGATTTCGACGGCCGCTCGATGTGAGCGCCACAAGCAGCTCACCGGGCGGAAAGCATCCAGTTCAGCGTTTCGCGCCAATCGATCATGCGGATCGGAGTACCGTGGGTTCCGGTCTCGAAGCGCACGAAGCGAACCGGATAGCCGGGCGATTTCGCTTTGATCGAGCGGAAGAATGCTTCCTGCTTCGCTACCGGGAAGACTGTGTCGCGACTGCCATGGCCGAAGAATACCGGCACTTTCGCGCGAAAGGCGGGGCTGGTCAGAAAGCCGTCATACCAATGCGAGCCGAGCAACAGCAGACCGGATAGGCGCGGACCGATCGCCTTGTCGCTCGCGAGGCTCCAGCACAGCGCGCCGCCCATCGAGCCGCAGGCAACGAATATTTTCGCGCCGGGGGACCGTTCCGCATAATGCGCGATCAGCGCTTCGATTTCCGCCACGCCTTTCCCGCCGAAATCGGAAAAGTCAGGAGACAGATAGAGCCCGCCATTACGAGCCATCAGGTTCTTGATGCGGTTGAAATTGCCGCCGAAGCTGAAGTCGTCGACACCCTGTTTTCGGTTGCCGCCCTGCCCGTGCAGGTAGATGGCAATGAATTTCGCGCCCGCGCGCCTACCGACAGCAACATGGCGGATCTTGCCCGCGTCGGTCCTCAGCACCAGATCCTGCTGCGCCTTGCGCACACTGGTCGAGACATATTTCCCGCGGGCCCGCCGCTCGGGGATTTCGTCGCGGCCATTGATGTCGCGCATCTCGTCATAGCCGACGACCATATGGCCGCCGTTCCGCGAGAGGATCGCCGGGTAGGCGAACAGCTCGTCCTTATAGGGTTTCAGGGTCTCGGCCGACGCGATGGACGGGAAGGCACACAGTATGAAAATCAAGGCAAGGCGGCAAAACCGGATGTGGGATCTTTGCACGCCTGCTCCTCGATGCGTCCGATCGCATTCTTGTCATCAAACAATTTGTCAACAGCAAGATGGTTTTGACGGACAGTTCAATCCTGCAGCACGCCGCCGGCGCTTTCAAGCGCGTCCCTCGTGTCGACGTCGATCCCCGCGCCCTCGCCGATCTCGACATCGATCACGTTCAGGCCCTCCGCCTCGACCAGATGGCGCGCGCCGGTATCGCCCTCCAGAAGCGAAACGGCATGAAACAGCGAGCGCGGCAGGATTACCGGATTGCCGCGCTTGCCGTTGTGTACGGCTCTCACGACCGCCGCGCCGCCCGCTTTTTCGAACGCGCCGATCAGATGATCAAGGTCGCCGGCCGAGACGCCGGGCATGTCGGCCAGCACGATCATGGCGCCGGCTGCGTCCGTCGACAGGCTTGCCACGCCTCGCTTCAGCGAGCCGGAGAGGCCTGACGCAAAATCCGGATTGTGAACGATCTTCACGTCGAGGCCGGACAATGCGGAGCGGATCCGATCGGCCTGGTGGCCGGTGACGACGGACACGCACGCAGTCCGCGCAGCCAGCGCCCGCTCCGCCGAGCGGCGGACCAGCGGCTTGCCCTCGAACAGAGCCATAAGCTTGTTCGGCCCGCCCATGCGGCTCGAGCGGCCCGCGGCGAGCAGTACGATCTCGACCTTCGGCTCCACCGGCGCGGCCGGCGCTTCGCGCGGCTGCGGCCGGGTCGGGATTTCCATCAGAAGCCCGCCGACGCCCAGCCCGGCAATATCCGCCGCCGTCACGTCGAGGCCCGTGACCAGCCGGTCCAGCACCCAGTCGAACCCGTTCTCCTTGGGACTGCGGGCGCAGCCAGGCGCGCCGAGCACCGGTTTGCTGCCGAGCCTGCCCAGAACCAGCAGATTGCCCGGATCGACCGGCATGCCGGTGCGGATAACCGCGCCGCCGGCAGCGCGGATAGCAGCCGGGATGACATCGTCAAAATCGCTGACCGCCGATGCGCCGAAGACGACGACAAGATCGCAATTCGCCGCCAGCTTGGCGATGGCAGCCGCCACCGCATCCGTCTCATGCGGCGTCCGCAATTCATCCACGACGCGGCTCTGCGAACGCGCCAGCCGGGCTTCGGTGATGCGCGTGGTCTTGGCGAGCACGCTGTCCTTGATGCCGGGCAGCACGGTCTGGACAATCCCGACGCGCTTTGGACTGAAGGGATGCACGGCGAAAATCTCGCCGCGCCCGCAAAGCCCGGTCACGGCCTCGACCGTGTCGCGCGGCGCCGCGAACGGGATGATCTTCACCGTCGCCACCATCTGGCCCTGCTCGACCGCCGCGAAATTCGCCAGCGTTGCGATCGTGACGGCGGGATCGACGGCGTTGATCGCATCGATCATCGCCGCATCGACCGTGAATACGCCGGCCTCCCGCGCATGGAGGTTGACGCGGCCGGTGGATGGCGGCCTGGCCTCGATGCCGCGAAACAACATACCGCCGGCGATCCTCGCCGCCGCCTCGTCCTCGCCGAGATCGTCAGGCGCTAGCACCGCCGCGACAACTTCGGCAACGCCCGCCGACTTCAACGCTGCAATATCCTCCACCGTCAACACATGCGCCTTGCGCAATCGCCGGCCGGCGATCTGGATGGAATGCGCAAGCACCGCGCCTTCGGCTTGCCCGACCGGAACAGGACCGAACTTCACGCCGCCTCACCCCTGCCGGCGGCCGCTCCGCGCGAGCGGAATGCCTGAATCACTTGCGCTAGCACCGCCACCGCGATTTCCGACGGGCTTGCCGCGCCGATATCGATGCCGATCGGCGCGTGGATGCGCGCGATCTCGTCGGCCGTCGCACCCATCGCCAGCAGGCGCTCGACGCGTTTCGCATGCGTCTTGCGGCTGCCGAGCGCGCCGACATAGAAGCAGCCGGCATCGAATGCCGCCTTCAGTGCGAAATCATCTATCTTGGGATCATGGGTGAGCGCGGCAAGCGCGGTGTAGCCGTCGAGCGGCCGGCCGGCGAGCACATTCTCAGGCCATTCAGCATGAAGCGTCACATCCGGGAACCTGTCCTCGGTGGCGAAGGCGGTGCGGGGGTCGATGATCTCCAGCGGATAACCGGCCACGCGCGCCATCGGCGCAAGCGCCTGGCTGATATGCACCGCGCCGATCACCACCAGGCGCGGCTGCGGCAGATGCACGTTGAGGAAGAACGCCCGTCCGTCGACCTCGACCGAGCCGGAGCTTCCCGACCTGAATGCCTTGGCGATCGCATCGCCGAGCCCGCCTTGAACTGCCTCGCCCTCGCGTACAAGGCGGTCGCTGCCATCGCCGAGGTCGGTGACCAGAATGGCTGCGCGCCGCGCCCGGCGCTCCTCGTTCAGTTTTTTCAGCGAAACAGGATTCATGCGCTCACCCCAGCCGCTCGACATAGACCTTGATGCGCCCGCCGCAGGACAGCCCGACCTGCCAGGCGGTTTCGTCGGCGACGCCGAATTCCAGCATCCTCGGCTTGCCCGTTTCGATCACGTCGGCGGCTTCCGCGACAACCGCGCCTTCGACGCAGCCACCCGACACCGAGCCGTGGAAATTTCCGTCGGCGTCGATGACGAGGTGACTGCCCGCCGGACGCGGGGCGGAACCCCAGGTCTCGACGACGGTAGCGATCGCCACCTCCTTGCCGTCCTGCAGCCAGCCCTCGGCGATCGTCAGCGGATCGCGGCTTTCGTCGAGATGAGCGAGATCGTTCATGGTCGATCCTCCGTGAGAAGAATATGTTGCGCCGCGCGCGGCCTGCCAATAGCCAGCCAGCGGCGCGGGTCGACATCGCGGCTCGATGCCTTGTCGAGCGAGGCACAAAGATCGGCCAGCGCATTCAGATTGTGCACCGCGCGAAACTCGTCGACATGCGGCAGCATCGCCCTGACGCCGCGGGCGCGTGGCTCGAAGCCCTCGAAGCGCAACAGCGGGTTCAGCCAGATCAGCCGGCGGCAGGATTTTTTCAGCCGCTCCATCTCCTCGCTCAGGCCGGCGACATCGTCGCGCTCGAGCCCGTCGGTGATGATGAGCACGACCGCCCCCTGCCCGAGCACGCGCCGCGACCATAGCCGGTTGAATTCGTGCAGCGTGTCGCCGATCCGGGTGCCGCCCGACCAGTCCTTCACGGCTGCCGAAGCCTCGGCGAGCGCCTCGTCGGGATCGCGATGGCGCATCTGACGCGTCAGGTTGGTGAGCCGCGTTCCGAAGACGAAGGTGTGCACGCGCCGCCGCTTCTCGGTCAGCGCATGCAGGAAATGCAGAAAAATCCGCGTGTACTGGCTCATCGACCCGGAAATGTCGGCAAGCACCACCAGCGGCGGGTGGATTTCTCGACGGGTGCGGAATTTGGGCAGGATCAGAGCGCCGCCGGTGCGCGCTGCCGAGCGCATCATGGCGCGCGGATCGATGGTGCGGCCGCGCTGGTCGATCTTGAACCGCCGCGTCGCGACCATGTCGAAAGGCAGCGTGAGCGCCGCGATTGCGCGCTTGGCGTCGCCGATCTCGGCCGCGCTCATCTGCGCAAAATCCTTGCCACGCAAAACCTCGTTGCCGGAGAAGGTGAAGCGAGCATCGACCTCGATCTCAGGAATTTCGCGCGGCGGCTGGTTTTTCCGATGGCCTTCGAACATCGCCTCGCTGACACGGCTTTCGGCGGGGCGCGGCTTTTCCGGCTCGCGGTGATCGGGCGCGACCGGCGAAAACATAGCCAGCATCTTCTCGATCAGCTCGCGCGATTTCCAGAACAGCCGGAACGCTTCATCGAAGGTAGCGTGGTCCTCGTGGCGGGTGACCAGCACGGCATGCAGCGTCCAGTAGAAATCTTCGCGGGTTCCGATGCCTGCCGCCAGCACCGCCTCGATCGCATCCTTCACCGAAGCCGGACCGACCCGCATGCCAGCCTTGCGCAGCGCCCGGGCGAAATAGACGATGTTGTCGGCGATGCGCCCTTCCGGCTTGGCGACTTTGGGAGCGGAAGAGAATTTTTCCATCTACTCGGCCGCTGAAAGCTCCGCCTTCACCTCGTGGAGCAGGCGGCGGCCTTCGCCCTGTTCGATCCGCGCGATGTCGTCCTGGTATTTGAGCAGCACGCCGATCGTGTCGGATATGGTTTCGGGGTCGAGCGCGATCGTGTCGAGTTCGGTGAGCGCGCCGGCCCAGTCGATGGTCTCGGCGACGCCGGGCACCTTGAACAGATCGATCTCGCGCAGCTTTTGGATGAATCGTACGACCTCCGCCGAGAGGCGCTGGTTCGCCTGCGGCACCTTGCGTCGCACGATCTCCAGTTCGCGTCTCGCGTCGGGGTAGTCGACCCAATGATAGAGGCAGCGCCGCTTCAGCGCGTCATGGATCTCGCGCGTTCGGTTGGTGGTGATGATGACGATCGGCGGCTCCTCGGCCTTGATCGTGCCGAGTTCGGGCACCGTCACCTGGAAATCCGAAAGAATCTCGAGCAGGAACGCCTCGAAGGCCTCATCGGTGCGGTCGAGTTCGTCGATGAGGAATACGGGGGCGGCGCCCGCCTCGCCGGTCAGCGCTTCCAGCACCGGCCTGCGGATCAGGTATTTTTCCGAGAAGACATTGCGTTCCATGTCGCGGCGGTCGACCGACCCCGCCGCCTCTTCCATGCGGATCTCGATCATCTGGGCGGCGTAGTTCCACTCATAGACCGCCGAAGAGACGTCGAGCCCCTCATAGCACTGCAGGCGGATGAGCTTGCGGCCGAGCGCCTGGGCGAGAACCTTGGCGATCTCGGTCTTGCCGACGCCGGCTTCGCCTTCGAGGAAGAGCGGCCGCTTCATGCGCAGCGACAGGAACAGGACGGTCGCCAGCGACCGGTCGGCGACATAGTCTGCGCCGGCCAGCATGTCGAGCGTCTCGTCGATCGTCTGCGGCGCGGGACGCGGTTGCAACTCGCTCATTCGACCTCCGGAATGCAGGGCCGCAACTCGGGCCAAGACCCTAGAGCGCGCGGTATCCCCTGTTGAAATAGATCAGCGGTTCGAGCGTATCGCCGATGCGCAGGCCTGTCACCTTGCCGAAAAGCACTCGGTGGGTGGCGTGGTCCTTGGTGTCGACCAGTTCGCAGTCGAAGACGGCGAGCGCGTCCATCAGCGCCGGCGCACCCGACGCGATCGTGTCCCACTGCGCCAGGGCGAAGCGCTCCTGCGGCGGCAGTCCGCTGAGGCCCGAAAACGCGACCGCCAGCGGCTGCTGGTCGGCGCGGAGGGTGTTCAGCGCGAAGTTGCCGTTTTTCAGGAATGCATCGTTCTTGGGATTTTCACGGTTGACGCACACCAGCACGGTCGGAGGCATGTCGGAAACCGAGCAGGTGGCGATCACCGTGGCGCCGCGCTTTCCGGCCGGGCCATCGGTCGTTACCACATGCACTGCGCCGGCGAAGTTCGCCATCGCGTCGCGATAGGCCTGCGGCTCGATGTCGGTTTTCTTCAGCACCCGCGATTTCCCGTGATTTGCATTGCCCGCTATATATGGCCATGAAGCCCGCGCCACAAGCGAAGCCGGCAAGCCGCTAAATGTCCAGCCGCGTGTAGTTGGCGATGTCGGTCTTGACGCCTAGCCGCGAGAACATTTCCTGGCGATCGAAGCCGATATCCGCGTGCAGCTTCGCCACCGCTGCTGACACGGGGCCAATTGCATCCTGGCTGGACCACTCGACGAAGGTTACGATGTTGAACTCGCCTGGGCCGGATTGCTGCTCGAGGATGAAATCGCGCACGAAGCCGTCCTGGCTGCGCAGCAAGGCATGGGTCGTCGCTACCCGGCCCAGGAATTCGTCTCGGCCGTGCTCCGGAACGACGAAGTTGTCGACGCGATAGAGCGGCTCGCGATTCGGCTTTTCTTCTACCATCTCATTTTCCTTTCCAATTCCGCTTTGCGCGGCATGAGAAAACGAGTCTGCAACCTCAACTATGGTTTAGGTCAATAGCCGTTTCGTCTTTGATCTCGCGAGTTGCGCGGGAAGCGGCCACCCTTTACCAGTGGCGGCAATGCAGGCGGCCTGGAGCCGCCGGACGGAGGACGTCGAACGACATGCGACTTGGCACAAGCTGCCTGGCGGGGATAGCCGGCCTGTTGCTGGCCGCACAGGCGCAAGCCCAGGAATCTCGACTCGGCATCTCCGCGCCGCTCAGCGGCCCGTCAGCCATTCTCGGCGCCCAAGTCCTGGAAGGCGCATCCACGGCGGCCAATGCAGCAGAGCTGGAAGTCGCCGACGACGCCTGCACGGCCGAAGGCGGCGCAGGCGCCGCCCGCCAGTTCGTCGAGGCGAAGGTGCGGGTTGTCCTCGGATTCCTGTGCACGGAAGCGATCGAGGCGGCGCTGCCCATCCTGAAGCTGGCCGGCATTCCCGTCATAACTGTCGGCGTCAGGACCGACAGCCTGACGGATAGCCGTGAAAAGACCGGTTGGCCGGTTTTCCGGCTCGGGCCGCGTGCCGGCGACGAGAACGCAGCCGCCGCCGCAATCATACCGAAACTCTGGCGCGACGAGCTTTTCGCCATCACCGACGACGGCACGATCTATGGCCGCGAGCTTGCGGAAAGTGTCCGCGCCGCCGCCGAACAGGCCGCGCTCAAGCCGGTTTTCACCGACAATTTCCGGCCGCAAATGGACAACCAGGTCGGCCTGATCGGGCGTCTTCGCAGGGCCGGCGCGACGCACGTCTTCGTCGGCGGCGATCGTGACGACATAGCGATCATGACCCGCGACGCGGCGGTCACGGGCGGCGGCATGATCTTCGCCGGCGGCGAAGCGTTGCGAGCAGCGCCCGGCGAAGTGCCGCTTGCCGAAGGCACGCTGATGATAGGCCTGCCGGAATGGTCCGAAATCGCCGGCAAGGACGCGCTAGCAGCCCTCAGGGAGCGCCAGACCGCCCCCGACGGTTATGTCCTTCCTGCATTCGCGGCGGTCGAAATCGCTCGCGCCGCGCTTGAAGATGCGGATGCTGCCGGCAAGCCTTTGCTGGACATCCTGGCGGAGCAGGAATTCAAGACGGCGATCGGGCCCATTCGCTTCGACGCCAAGGGCGACCTCGCCGACAATCCCTATCGCGCCTTCCGCTATGACGGCGAGCGCTTCGTTCCGATGGAGAGCTACTGATGTTCCGCCATGGGCCGCGCAACCTGATCACCGATGTCGACGGCCTGCTGGTTGGCAATGCCGACGATCAGCGCCTGAAATCGGGCGTCACGGTCGTAGTCTGCGAGGAGCCGGCGATTGCCAGCTACCAGATACTTGGCGGCGCACCGGGCACGCGAGAGACCGATCTGCTTGAGCCGCACAATTCCGTTCAGGCAATCAACGCGGTGGTTCTCTCCGGTGGCTCCGCCTTCGGGCTCGACGCCGCGTCGGGCGTGCAGGCGGCGTTGCGCGAGCAGGGAATCGGCTTCAAGGTGGGCGGGTATCGCGTTCCGATCGTGCCCAGCGCTATCCTGTTCGACCTTCGCAACGGCGGCGGCAAGGACTGGGGCCGCTATCCGCCCTATCGCGAACTCGGCCACGATGCCGTGCAGGCGGTAGGCCGCGATTTTTCGATCGGCACCGCCGGCGCCGGAACCGGAGCGCTGTCGGCCGGCCTGAAGGGCGGCCTCGGCTCGGCTTCGGTCGTGCTCGACAACGGCATCACCATCGGGGCGCTCGCGGCGGTCAATCCGATTGGCTCGGTGACGGTGGGGCGCAGCCGCCATTTCTGGGCCGCCCCTTTCGAGATCGGCAACGAGTTCGGCGGCCTCGGCTATCCCTCGCCAATGCCCGACAACGCCAGGAAAGTCCTGCTGAAAATTCGCGACAGGAACGCGACCGGAAACACCACCATCGCTGTCATCGCAACGGACGCGGTACTGACCAAGGCCGACGCCAAGCGTCTTGCCATCGCCGCGCATGACGGCTTCGTGCGTGCGATCTGGCCGACGCACACGCCGGCGGACGGCGATCTCGTCTTCGCGCTGGCGACCGGGCGCAGCGGCAAGACGGTCGAACTGGACGACGCGATCGACCTTTATGCCGCCGCCGGCGCGACAATGGCGCGCGCCATAGCACGCGGCGTCCATGCTGCAACGGCCGCCGACGGCGATCTGTTTCCGGTATGGTCCTCTCGCCCCTGAGCCGGGGCTACTGGGCTGTTATTCCTCTTCGAAGGTGACGGCGACGTTGGAATTGGCCGACAGCCGCACCTTGTCGCCTTCCACCTCGGCGATGAGGCTGGCCGGTATGAAGTGGTGATGCCCCTTGTGGGAGCCCTCGCCGCTGTCCTTGCGGGTCAGCTTGATGCGCTGGCCTTCGACCTTGTCCACCGTGCCGATATGCACGCCGTCGGCGCCGATCACTTCCATATGCTCGCGAATGCCGCTCATGTCGGCCATTGTCTGCCTCCTTGCTTCTGACCTGACGCCCTAACGGTCGGCGGCAGAATTGGATGCATCGCGTTCGTGAACGCGAAATTAGGGTTCGCGCGCGATATTCAGGCGAGCTCGATGGCTCCACGGAGAAACCATGCGAACCGCCCTTGCCCTGCTTATCCTTCTGGCGGTCGCGCCGGCTTCGCTCGCGGGCGACGTCGCCGAACTCGAAATACTGGGCTTCAGCGATGACGGCTCGGTTTTCGCCTTCGAGGAATACGGCGCGTTTGACGGCTCCGGCTTCCCCTATTCCAACCGCTACTACATCGATGTCGACAGCGATAAGTTCCTGCCGGCAACGCCGATCCGGGTGCGTCTCGAAGACGAGAACGCCATGATCGAGGAAGCGCGGCGGCAATCGGGCGAGCGCGGCGAAAAGATCGTCGGCCAGTCGGTGCTGGCCGCCAACCGGGGCTTCACCGCCGGGTCTAATGCCGTGACCGAACTGTCCGCCGATCCCCACCGGATGCTGGTCAATCCGCGGCCGATCTTCTATCCGGTCGACAAGCCTCTCGAGTTCCGGCTGGAGGAAATCCCGCTCAACAACACCGAGCGGTGCGAGAACCACGGCGAGGTCAATGGCTTCCGCCTCCTGCGCATAGACGCGTCGAAAGGCGGCCAGACGCAGGTTCTGCACGAGGACAAGTCGATCCCGCAGAGCCGCGGCTGCCCCTACGGCTACGGCATAGGCGCAGTGCAGACTTTCTACCACGACGGCGGCCAGTCCGCCTATGCGGTGCTCATTTCGGTACGCACATACGGCTTTGAGGGCCCGGATTTCCGCTGGATCGCGGTCCCGGGGCGGTGGTGATCTTGCCGGTCGACAGCGCCGCTCACGGTCGCCCCGGTAGCGGCGCGTTTCCGGCGCGGCTGCGCCGCGCCGCGCCTTCTGTCGGCACAGCTCTCGCCGGGGCGGTGCTGTGGGGGTCTGCGATGGGCGCTAGCGCCTACGCCAACCTTTTCCTGGACGCTTGGGAGACCCCGGCCAAGCTGCAATTCGTGGCGGTACTGTTTGTAGCCGGTGGCGCGCTTGCCTTCCCTTTGGGGCTGTTTCTCGCCCGGCTCCTGTCCGAACGGCGGCGCGCCGAAGCGTCTTTTGCCGCTGGGTTCATTTCCTTCGCCGCCGCCACCGTGGCGGTGACGGCCCTCCTCTACGCTATCCAGTACCGTTCCTACTATTCGGCGTGGCACGCGGAGGCTTTCTCCATCACGTGGGCGTTCCAGTTGGTTTTCACGACGCTGGCCGCGCTCTATCAGTTTTTGGTGCTCGGCGTCCGGCTGTTCTTCCCGTTCGGCTTTTTGGCGCTGTTTGCCGCCGCATTATGGTTTGCGCGCAGTCCACGTTGAGCATTTCCGCCGCCTCTGTTAGGACGCGGCAGGATTTGCCTCCAACAGAACTGGACCCGGGATGATCCCTCGTTATTCGCGGCCGGAAATGGTCGCCATCTGGTCGCCGGAAACCCGCTTCCGCATCTGGTTCGAGATCGAGGCGCATGCCTGCGACGCGCTGGCCGAACTCGGCGTGATCCCGAAAGAGGCCGCCAGGACGATATGGGAAAAGGGCGGCGGCGCCAAATTCGACGTCGAGCGGATCGACGAGATCGAGCGCGTCACCAAGCACGACGTGATCGCATTCCTCACCCACCTCGCCGAATTCGTCGGCCCCGACTCGCGCTTCATCCATCAGGGCATGACCTCGTCGGACGTGCTCGACACCTGCTTCAGCGTGCAACTCGCCCGGGCGAGCGACATACTGCTAGCCGATATCGACCAGCTTCTCGCCGCGCTGAAGCGCCGCGCCTTCGAACACAAGGACACCGTCACGATCGGCCGCAGCCACGGCATCCATGCCGAGCCTACGACGTTCGGCGTCAAGCTTGCCCTCGCCTACGCCGAGTTCTCGCGCTGCCGCGAGCGCCTTGTACATGCACGCGAGGAAATCGCCACCTGCGCGATCTCGGGCGCGGTCGGCACCTTCGCCAATATCGATCCGCGCGTTGAAGAGCATGTCGCGGCCAAGCTCGGCCTGAAGCCGGAACCCGTTTCGACGCAGGTCATACCGCGCGACCGGCACGCGATGTTCTTTGCCACGCTTGGCGTGGTCGCCTCCTCGATCGAGCGGCTGGCGACCGAAATCCGACATCTGCAGCGAACCGAGGTGCTGGAGGCGGAGGAGTATTTTTCGCCGGGCCAGAAGGGCTCGTCGGCAATGCCGCACAAGCGCAATCCGGTGCTGACCGAAAATCTGACCGGCCTCGCGCGCATGGTCCGCTCCTTCGCCATGCCGGCCATGGAGAACGTGGCGCTGTGGCATGAGCGCGACATTTCACATTCCTCCGTCGAGCGCATGATCGGCCCCGACGCGACGATCACACTCGATTTCGCTTTGGCGCGGCTCACGGGCGTTATCGACAAGCTGGTCGTCTATCCCGAAAACATGCTGAAGAACCTGAACCGGTTCCGCGGCCTCGTCCACTCGCAGCGTGTGCTTCTGGCTCTGACCCAGGCCGGTGTCTCACGCGAGGACGCCTATCGCCTTGTGCAGCGAAACGCCATGAAGGTCTGGGAACAGGGCGCTGATTTTCTTGATGAACTCCTGGCCGACAGCGAAGTGACGGCCGCCCTCCCGGAAAACGAGATTCGCGAAAAATTCGATCTCGGCTACCACACCAGGCACGTCGACACGATCTTCCGGCGGGTGTTCGGCGAAGCCTGATTAAGGAACCGCCAATAACATCACGCGTTGTTGCCCGGTTCAACCAGGATGGGCGAGAATGGCCAATCACGACACGACCACGACAAACGGGAAGGTGGTGTGGTTTGCGGCCGGAGCGCTGGCCGTGGCCGCGCTGGTGGCGCTGTTTCTCTATGCGGACGGCTATTTCGATCGCTCCGACAGCATCGAGTTGAGGATCGAGGCGCCCGAAAACGGAATCATCGAGGGCCAGTAGCAGATCCGAGGTCCACTCCCGACCATCAGGCCTTGCCGGGCACGACACGGACAGCCGTTCCCCACGGATCCTGGACAGTTCTCTCGGACCGAGTTTCTGACGAGCGCATTTCCACCCAGGAAAGCCCGGCGCGGCCTGGATCGCGCATCCCCGCACCGGCGCTCTGCCAGCGATTCGCGCCGATATGGTGGTGGTAGCCGCCCGAGGACAGGAAGACGGCGTCGGTGCCGTATCTGGCAACGGTGTCGAATCCGAATTCTTCGCGCCACCAATCTTCCGCAACGACCGGATCGCCGACGCGCAGATGGACGTGGCCGACGACGCTGTTTTCAGGCGCACCCCGCCAACCGGCATCTCCCGCCGGCATCGCGGCGATCAGCCCGTCGATATCGAGCCTCTGGGTCGCCATCTCGACGGACGAGCCGTTCCACAGCCATGTGTCGCGCGGCCGGTCGGCATAGATTTCGATGCCGTTGCCTTCCGGATCGTTGAGATACAGCGCCTCGCTGACAAGATGGTCCGAAGCGCCGCTCACCGGAATGCGCTTTTCGATCGCATGCTTCACCCAGCGGGCGAGATCGGTGCGGGTCGGCAGCAGGAAGGCTGTGTGGAAAAGGCCGGCGCTGCGCGGATCGTCGGGCTTGGCGGCTGGTTCGGCCTCGATCTCCAGCAGCGGCTTGCCGCCGGCGCCGAGACTGATCGTTTCGCCGCCTCGTGACAGTTCCTCGAGGCCAACGACATCGCGATAGAATTTTGCAAGCGCCTCGGCGTCACGCGCCTTCAGGCCGACGCGGGCCACGCTGACCGGCGTTGTCGCGGCAAACGGCATTTCTGACATATCGGGCTCCTGTAGCCTCCGGAAAATCGAACTTGCCGTGAACATCGGCGTGCGCGCAGCTTTGCGCAAGCACTTCGGGAGCGAACACGCTGTTCATCATAGTGCTGCATTCGAGAGCATCCGCAAAGGTTGCGCGACCGGCGCTGCGTGGCTACATGGCGCGCCATGAAGGTCAAGGACGCAGATATACTCATCGTGCCCGGCTACACCAATTCGGGGCCGGAACACTGGCAAAGCCGCTGGCAGGCCAGGCTGTCGACCGCAAGACGCGTCGAGCAGGCGGAGTGGTCGAAGCCGGTTCGCGAGGATTGGACGGCCGAGGTCGCCAAGGCAGTCAACGAGGCCGAGAAGCCGGTGGTCTTCATCGCCCATTCGCTCGGCGTCTCCACCGTCGTCCAGGCCATACCGCAGTTCAGGAAGCCCATCGCCGGCGCGTTTTTCGTGGCGCCGCCGGATGTCGCCAATCCGTCCATCAGGCCGAGGCATCTGATGACCTTCGGCCCCTACCCGCGCGAGCCGCTGCCTTTTCCCTCTATCGTGGTTTCGAGCAGCAACGACCCGTTCTGCCCGATCGACGTCGCCGAGGATATCGCCGCCGCCTGGGGCTCGTTGTTCATCCATGCGGGCGATGCCGAGCACATCAATGCCGAAGCGGGCTACGGCCCGTGGCCCGAGGGCACGATGGCCTTCGCGAACTTCCTGACGAAGCTTTAGCCCATCGATCCGCGGGCGGCCTTCAGCAGCGTCTCGGCGCCCAGCGCGATGTATCTCGGCTCCCCGCCAAGGGCCATTAATCGGTAACCCATCGAGACGAAGCGGCCAACCATGTTCGGGTCGACGACATAGATCGCGGCGTGCTTGCCGGCGTCCCTGGCGCGACGCGCGATCGAGGCTATCGTCTCCATCATGTCCTCGAGCGTTCCATCCACGGTCGAGCCATTGCTCCAGGCGATCGAGAAATCGGCGGGGCCGACGAATATGCCGTCTATGCCGGGCGTGTCGAGAATGCCGTCGAGCGCATCGAGCGCGGCGCGAGTCTCGATCATAGCGAAGGAGACGGTGCGCGCATTCATGTCGGCCAACCAGGCATTAAAATTACTGCCCTTCTGCCGGGGAAAGGCGTAGGTCGGACCCCAGGAACGCTCTCCGACCGGCGGATATTTCATCGCCGCGGCAAACTGCCGGGCGTCCGCGACCGAATTGACCATCGGAGCGATCACCGCTTCGGCGCCGAAATCAAGCGCGCGGCTCGCCATGTCGAAGCGGCCGACCGGAATGCGGACCACCGGGTGCTTCTTGGCGTGCATGACCGGCAATATGCTGCGAACCACGCTGTCCTCGTGGTGCCCGCCATGCTGCATATCGAGTGTGACGGCATCGAACGCCTGTGCGGCGACGATTTCGACGGTCAGCGCGTCCGGTACGCCCGACCAGGCTGTGAACAAGGTTTCGCCGGCTTCCAGTCGCGTTGCCAATTGCATGTGGAGCTTTCCTCGATCGGGGATCGCATCTTCACCCGGAAACGTCCGTGAACGCAAAGAAAAACCGCCCGCTAAGGCGGACGGTTCGTTGGTCCACGGCAGGATCAGCTGTTCTTTATCTGCTCGATCGCCTGCGCCAGCAGTTCTTCCATGGTGCGTTGGATCTGGTGGTCCGACTGCTCTACCCCGGCAGCGTCGAAATCCTTGCGAATCTTGCGGAACACGTCGTGGTCGCCCGCTTCCTCGAAATCCGAGTTGATCACTTCCTTGGCGTAGGCTTCGGCATCATCACCCGACTTGCCGAGCTTCTCGGCGGCCCAGAGGCCGAGCATCTTGTTACGCCGGACCGTCGCCTTGAAACGCTGTTCCTCATCCATCGCGAACTTTTTCTCAAAGCCCTTTTCGCGATCGTTCATGGTGCTCATGGCTGGTCCTCCGGGGGTGGCTGCGATTCGTTACTGCCGATCAATATGGGCTTCCGCAGCACAAACCAAAAGGTCGCGCCCCGGTCAATACGCCCTGTCTTCTGCTGCAGTGCGGCATTTCGCTCGGGAAAGCGGTTGATTGACCTGATTTGCCGATTGAGGAATTGGCGGGATTGGGATAGAGACCGCGTTGAAACCCGTCATTGCCGCGCATGAGCGTTGACGCAAGGGTCGGTTGCCAGGCGCCTGCCCCAATCCAGAGAAAAACCAGATGAAAAATCGCCGCCGCATCTACGAAGGCAAGGCCAAGATCCTGTATGAAGGCCCCGAGCCGGGAACGCTGGTCCAGTTCTTCAAGGACGACGCCACCGCCTTCAACAAGAAAAAGCACGAGATCGTCGACGGCAAGGGCGTCATCAACAACCGCATCTCCGAGCACATCTTCAACCATCTGAACCGGATGGGCATTCCGACGCACTTCATCCGCCGGCTCAACATGCGCGAGCAGTTGATCAAGGAAGTCGAGATCATCCCGCTCGAAGTGGTGGTCCGCAACATCGCCGCCGGCTCGCTCGCCAAGCGGCTCGGCATCGAGGAAGGCACGGTTCTGCCGCGCTCGATCATCGAGTTCTACTACAAGGCCGACGCGCTCGACGATCCGATGGTCTCGGAAGGGCACATCACCGCCTTCGGCTGGGCAAGCCCGCAGGAGATCGACGACATCATGGCGCTGGCCATCCGCGTCAACGATTTCCTTTCCGGCCTGTTCATGGGCATCGGCATCCAGCTCGTCGACTTCAAGATCGAATGCGGCCGCCTGTTCGAGGGTGACATGATGCGCATCGTGGTTGCCGATGAGATTTCGCCGGATTCCTGCCGCCTGTGGGACGTGAACACCCAGGAAAAGATGGACAAGGACCGGTTCCGCCGCGACATGGGCGGCCTCGTCGAGGCCTACCAGGAAGTTGCCCGCCGCCTCGGCATCATGAACGAGAACGAGCCGCCCCGCCCGACCGGCCCGGTTCTGGTCGCTTCAGCCGACGGCCCGAAAGGCAAGCCGCACTAACCGGCTCACTTGGACACCAGACAGGAGCGTAGCAGGCGTGATCAAGGCTCGTGTGACCGTAACCCTCAAGAACGGCGTTCTCGACCCGCAGGGCAAGGCGATCGAGCATGCGCTCGATGGCCTCGGCTTCGCCGGCGTCGGATCGGTGCGCCAGGGCAAGGTGTTCGACATCGAGATCGACAACGCCGACCGCGCCAAGGCCGAAGCCGATCTGAAAGCCATGTGCGACCGATTGCTGGCGAACACGGTGATCGAGAACTATACTGTAGCCATAGATTGAGGTTGTGCAGAGGAACGGGAATGGCCGAAACGACCAGCGAGTTCATGTACGAGCTTCTGAAGAAGATGCATGAGCGTTTCGATAAGGTCGACTTCGCGCCCGAGTTGAAGTCGGAGGTGAACAATATGCGCGGCACGATGGTGGCGATGCAGGGTGACCTCCACAATATCTACGGCATTCTCGGACGCCACGAGCGCCTCGACCGTATAGAACACCGCCTCGAACTGCGCGAACTCGCCGAACCTCAAAAACCATTCGATCACACCACATGAAATCAGCCGTCGTCGTCCTTCCTGGCCTCAATCGCGACCGCGACATGATCGCGGCGCTGACGAAAATCTCCGGCAAAGTCCCGGTCACGGTCTGGCAAACCGACACGGAGATCCCGGATGTCGACCTGGTCGTCATTCCCGGCGGCTTTTCCTATGGCGACTATCTGCGCTGCGGCGCGATTGCGGCGCGCATGCCCGTGATGCGTGCGGTGGCGGAAAAGGCCGAAAAAGGCGTGCAGGTGATCGGCGTCTGCAACGGCTTCCAGATCCTGGTCGAGGCCGGCATGCTGCCCGGCGCGCTGATGCGCAACGACCATCTGAAATTCGTCTGCCGCGAAGTGAAGCTGCGCGTCGAGAACGCCAATACGAGCTTTACCCGCAACTATGCGCCCGGCCAGATCATCCGTGCGCCGGTCGCCCATCATGACGGCAACTATTTCGCCGACCCCGAAACGCTGGCCCGCATAGAAGGCGAAGGCCGGGTTCTGTTCCGCTATGCTGAAAACACCAATCCGAACGGCTCGATCAACGACATTGCCGGGATCGTCAACGATCGCGGCAATGTGCTTGGTCTGATGCCGCATCCGGAAAACCTGATCGAAGCCGCGCATGGCGGCAGCGACGGCCGCCCCTTGTTCGAAAGCGCGCTCGGCATCGCCGCCCCGCAACCAGAACCGGCCTGATACCCGGACAACTTCTCCAGACAGGCGGATCTTTGCGGATGAAGAAATTTGCGATTGTCGCCGGCGCAGCTTCATTGCTTCTGGCGCTGGCGGCCTGCCAGTCCAAAACGCCCGCGCCCGCCGCGGTCGGGAAGAGCGCCTCGCTGAAAGCAATGGAAACCGTGGCCATCGCGGCACATAAATGCTGGTTCGCCGCCAAGGACCCTGCATTCAAGGCCTATCGCATGGCCAATGAGCTGAACTCGTTCAGTGGCACGCCGCGTTTCCTGCTGGTTCCGGCGAAGGATTATGGCGGCAAGCCGCTGTTGGTGGTCCAGGCCACGGGAAATTCATCCCGGGTCGATGTGTTCGGACCGCTGATGGGCGAGCCGCTCGGTGCGCGCATCGGCGCCGACATCAGCCGCTGGGCGGCAGGCAATGACGATTGCGGTGGAACCGCTTGATAATTTCGCGCGATTTGGCGGATCGCATTAGACAGACTTCCAGCCCGAGCAACCGGACAGGACCATGACCATTTCCAACACCGCGAAGATCACTGACGAGCTTATCGCAGCACACGGGCTGAAGCCCGACGAGTATCAGCGCATCCTCGACCTCGTCGGCCGCGAGCCGACCTTCACCGAACTCGGCATCTTTTCGGCCATGTGGAACGAGCACTGCTCGTACAAATCCTCGAAGAAATGGCTGCGCACCCTGCCGACAAGTGGTCCGCAGGTGATCCAGGGGCCGGGTGAAAACGCCGGCGTCGTGGATATCGGCGACGGCGATTGCGTGGTCTTCAAGATGGAGAGCCACAACCACCCCTCCTATATCGAGCCTTACCAGGGCGCGGCGACCGGCGTCGGCGGCATTCTGCGCGACGTCTTCACCATGGGCGCGCGCCCGATCGCGGCGATGAACGCGCTGCGCTTCGGCGCGCCGGACCACCCCAAAACCCGGCATCTCGTCTCGGGCGTGGTGGCCGGCATCGGCGGCTACGGCAATGCCTTCGGCGTTCCGACGGTCGGCGGCGAGGTCAATTTCGATCCGCGCTACAACGGCAACTGCCTGGTCAATGCCTTCGCGGCGGGCCTCGCCAAGACCGATGCTATCTTCCTGTCGGAGGCCAAGGGCGTCGGCCTGCCGGTCGTCTATCTCGGCGCTAAAACCGGCCGCGACGGCGTCGGCGGCGCGACAATGGCGTCGGCCGAATTCGACGACAAGATCGACGAGAAGCGCCCGACCGTTCAGGTCGGCGATCCGTTCACCGAAAAATGCCTGCTCGAGGCCTGCCTCGAACTCATGGCATCCGGCGCGGTCATTGCCATCCAGGACATGGGAGCTGCCGGCCTCACCTGCTCGGCAGTTGAAATGGGCGCAAAAGGCGATCTCGGCATCCAGCTCGAACTCGACAAAGTACCGGTTCGCGAGGATCGCATGTCGGCCTACGAGATGATGCTCTCCGAAAGCCAGGAGCGCATGTTGATGGTGCTGCGCCCGGAAAAAGAGGAGGAGGCCGAGGCGATCTTCCGCAAATGGGGGCTGGATTTCGCCATCGTCGGCCATACAACCGACGATCTGCGCTTCCGCATCATTCATCAGGGCGAGGAAGTCGCAAACCTGCCTATCAAGGATCTCGGCGACCAGGCCCCGGAATATGATCGCCCATGGGTCGAGCCGACGCCACGCCAGCCGCTCGCCAGCGATGACATCCCGCAAGCCGACATCGCCGACGCCCTGCTGAAAATGCTTGGCGGGCCGGACCTGTCCAGCCGCCGCTGGGTCTGGGAGCAGTACGACACGCTGATCCAGGGCAATTCGCTGCAGATTCCGGGTGGCGACGCCGGCGTCGTTCGCGTCGAGGGCCATGCCACTAAGGCTCTGGCCTTCTCCTCAGACGTTACGCCGCGCTACTGCGAGGCCGACCCCTATGAAGGTGGCAAGCAGGCGGTCGCCGAATGCTGGCGCAATCTGACTGCGACGGGCGCCATGCCGCTGGCGGCCACCGACAATCTGAATTTCGGCAATCCCGAGCGGCCCGAAATCATGGGCCAACTGGTCAAGGCCGTGCAGGGCATAGGCGATGCCTGCCGGGCGCTCGGCTTCCCGATCGTGTCAGGCAACGTCTCGTTATACAATGAAACCAACGGCCAGGGCATATTGCCGACCCCAACCATAGGCGGCGTCGGCCTGATCCAGGATTGGTCGAAGATGGCGCGGATCGGCTTTGCCCGCGAAGGCGAGAT
Source organism: Mesorhizobium alhagi CCNWXJ12-2 (assembly GCF_000236565.1). Classification (GTDB taxonomy): domain Bacteria; phylum Pseudomonadota; class Alphaproteobacteria; order Rhizobiales; family Rhizobiaceae; genus Allomesorhizobium; species Allomesorhizobium alhagi. Next base: position 31,371 of record NZ_AHAM01000122.1, read on the forward strand.
GATCCTGCTGTTCGGCGCTCCCGACTGGTGGGGCATGCATCTCGGTCAGTCGGCGTATATGCGCGACATTCACGGCCGCGCCGACGGCCCCCCACCTCCGGTCGATCTCACGCACGAGAAAAAGGTCGGCGACTATGTCCGCAAGCTGATCCGCTCGGGCATCGCAACCGCGGTGCACGACCTTTCAGATGGCGGTCTTGCCGTCGGGCTGGCCGAGATGGCGATGGCTTCGAGCATCGGCGCCACCGTCTCGCAGCTTGCCCAAGGCGATCCAATCCCGCAGTTTTTCGGCGAGGACCAGGGCCGCTACCTGGTAACGATCAATCTTTCGGCTCAAAGCGACGAATTCGAAGCGATGCTCGCTGAGCTGAAGCAACTCGGCATTTTCGCCCCATGGATCGGCACCACGGGCGGCAGCGAATTGAAACTCGGGCATACCCGTGCCATACCTGTGACAGAATTGACCGCTGCTCACGAATCCTGGTTTCCGAGCTTCATGGACAAGTGAGCGGCGCGTAGAACTCAAAGGGGGGGTTCTGTGTACGGAGGCGGCGTCTGACTGGCTGGACGCATTTTCGGCGGTGGGCCCGCCTGAAATTTGTCGGCCCGAGGCCGCCGCGCCATCCTGGCGGTTTCGCCGGTCCGGTCGTGATCCTGGGTTCTGCACCATCGAGCGCCAAGCCTGCGGGCTTCGATCCAGCCAGCTACCATGTCGTCACGGTCAACGCCTCGCAGGCCAAGCTGGACGAGTGGGGCGTCGACAAGCCGGCGGCAACCTTCATCCATTTTTACAACGTCGAGGGCGATTCGGAGAACGCGCGGGCGGTGCGGCGTGTGCTTGCCGGGCGGCGGACAGGCGAACTGTACGTGATTCGCTGGACGCTCGGGCTTGAGGCGCTGCAAAGCGGCCTTGCTGCGTTCGACTACCGCTATGACCGACTGCACCAAATATCCAGATATCACCGCATGGCGCTGCATCTGGCGATTATGCGGCGATTGAACGAGGAGAAAGACAATTCCGTCAAATTCTCCAATGGATTGACGGCAGTTTTTTATGCGCTGGCCAGCGGCGCTCCCTCCGTGATCCTCTCCGGCATCGATCCCCGTTCCGCGGGTCATTTCTACAACGGGGCCGGCGCCAGACGCTTGCATGCCGAGACCGATCTCGCCCTGATCGAAGAATTGCGCAGGCGCGGCGCACCGATCTTTACGGCAGACCCCGACGTCGCGCGCACGACCGGTCTTGATCTCTGGTCCGCAAAGTCCGACGTATACGTGACCGCTACTGGCGGATTGTGGAAGCTGATGCGGGAGCAAATCAATGGCTATGGACGCGCACGAGATCGAAAAACTGATCCGGGACGGTATACCTGACGCAAAAGTGACTATCCGCGATCTGGCCGGCGACGGAGACCACTATGCCGCCGAAGTGGTGGCCGAAAGCTTCCGCGGCAAGACACGTGTGCAGCAGCACCAGATGGTCTATGACGCGCTGAAGGGCAATATGGGCGGTGTTCTTCACGCGCTTGCCCTTCAAACCAGCGCTCCGGAGTGATATATCCCCTTCATGGAAGAGACGGAGAGCATGACTGCGGGTCAGATTGCGAACCACACATTCGCATATCTGAGGCGCATCGAAAGCCAACTGAAGTCGGTGACGGAGGTGCTTCTCCGGCACGAGACTCGCCTTGGACGCATCGAGCGTGATCTGGGTGACGTGAGAAGGGATTTGGGCGAAGTCCGAAGCGATATCGTTCTCGTTGAAAACCAGATGCTCAACCGCATGAATGAAATTCTCGACGTCGTCCGGCGGCTTGACGAACACAGCCACCGGATATCGATGTTGGAAACACCAAACACGGTCGGTTCCTAGACCGGCGCAATCTCAGGATAACATGATGAGCGGAATCAACGAATACATAGACAATGAGGTGAAGAGCAACGACGTGGTCGTGTTCATGAAGGGCACGCCCGGTTTTCCGCAGTGCGGATTTTCGGGCCAGGTCGTGCAGATCCTCGATTATGTTGGCGTCGACTACAAAGGCGTCGATGTTCTGACCTCGAACGAACTGCGTCAGGGCATCAAGGATTATTCCAACTGGCCGACGATCCCGCAGCTCTACGTGAAGGGCGAATTCGTCGGCGGCTGCGACATCATCCGCGAAATGTTCCAAGCTGGCGAGTTGCAGAGCTACCTCGCCGAAAAGGGCATCAGCGCCAAGGGCGCTGCCTGATAGGGGAACCAGACCGATAGATTCCGGTTCTCTCCGGAATCAATTTTTAGGATGCGCCGGGCCCCCCGGCGCATTTCCTTTTTGAGCATAGCATTAGGAAGCTCTCATGGACCAGCAGGCTACACCGACTACCGTGACGACAGGCCTGTCGATCCCGCGCTGGGAGTTCATCGCGCTTGCCGCCGCACTCATGGCGCTCAACGCGCTCGCCATCGACATCATGCTGCCTGGGCTGCAGCAGATCGGCGCCAGTCTCGGCGTCGCCGACGAGAATGCGCGCCAGTATGTCATCACCGCATATATTACCGGTTTCGGCTTGGCGCAGCTTTTCTTCGGCCCGCTTTCCGATCGGTTTGGGCGGCGCGTACCGTTGCTTGCGGGCCTTGCAGTCTATGTGGCGGCCGCGTTTGCCTGCGCCTTCGTACCGACCTTCGGAGCGCTGCTCGCATTCCGTTTCGTCCAGGGTCTCGGCGCAGCGGCCACCCGCGTCATCGCCGTTTCAGTCGTGCGCGATACGTTTGGAGGGCGCGCCATGGCGGAGGTCATGTCGCTGGTCTTTATGGTGTTTATGATCATCCCGGTTGTCGCGCCCAGCGTCGGCCAGATCATCATGTTGGCGGGCGAATGGCACATGATCTTTACTTTCATGGGCGTTGTCTCGCTCGCCTTCACCATCTGGACCTGGAGGAGGCTGCCCGAGACGCTGCACGCATCGTTTCGCCGGCCCCTTACCGCCGCTGTCATCACCGACGGTTTCCGCATCGTTCTGACCAACCGCATCGCCATCTGCTACACCGTCGCCATAACCGCCCTTTTTGGTGCATTGTTCGGCTTCATCAATTCCGCGCAGCAGATCTATGTGGGCATCTATGAAGTGGGCGCGCTGTTTCCGGTGTATTTCGCGGCCGTCGCAGGGTTGATGGCTCTGTCATCGTTCCTCAATTCCCGCTTCGTCGGAAAGTTCGGCATGCGTCGGCTGGCCCATGGCGCGCTGCTCGGCTTCCTGGCGGTCACGGGCCTGGCGTTCGCCCTGTCGCTGCTCGGGCCGCTGCCGTTGTGGCTGTTCGTGACGCTTTTCGCCCTCGCCATGTTCCAGTTCAGCTGGATCGGCTCCAATTTTAACGCGCTGGCCATGGAGCCGCTCGGCCATGTGGCGGGCACCGCCTCTTCCGTTCAGGGTTTTATGCAGACGGTTGGCGGCGGCATCGTCGGCGCCATAATCGGCCAGAGTTTCGACGGCACCGTGGTTCCGATGGCGGCAGGCTATTTTCTCCTGGGACTGGCGGCGCTCGGAATGGTTCTGGTTGCCGAAAAAGGAAGGCTATTCCAGCCGCACAATCCGCCGGTCTGATGCTTGCGACGGCGCGCGTCCTTTCGGACGCGCAAAGGACGCTCCAGAGCCGAACCCGCGCATGGTGCATTCCGAAAGCGATACCGGTTTCGGGCCATGCGCTCGCGGGTTCATTCAGCGCAGCGCCGCGAAATCGAACAGCTTGCGGTCGAGGAGATGCGACGGCCGGACGTTTGCCAACGCCCGGATCATGGTGTCCTTGCGGCCGGGCATGCGCTTTTCGATGTCGTCCAGCATCTGCTTCATGAGATTGCGCTGCAGCCCCTCCTGGCTGCCGCACAAATCGCACGGGATGATCGGGAACTTCATCGCGTCGGCGAATTTCTGCAGGTCGGCCTCGGCGCAATAGGCAAGCGGACGCAGCACTGTCACGTCGCCGTCGTCGTTGAGGAGTTTCGGCGGCATCGCCGCCAGCCTGCCGCCATGGAAGAGGTTCATGAAGAACGTTTCGAGTATATCCTCGCGGTGATGCCCGAGCACCAGCGACGAGCAGCCCTCCTCGCGTGCGATGCGATAGAGATGGCCGCGCCGCAGCCGCGAGCACAGCGAACAGTAGGTGTTGCCCTCGCCGATCTTGTCGGTGACGATCGAATAGGTGTCGCGATATTCGATGCGGTGGCGGATACCGTGGCTTTCGAGGAAATCCGGCAGGATATGCTTCGGGAAATTCGGCTGGCCCTGGTCGAGATTGCAGGCGACGAGTTCGACGGGCAGCAGGCCGCGCCATTTCATATCGAGAAGCAGCGCCAGCAGCCCGTAGGAATCCTTGCCGCCCGAAAGCGCCACCAGCCAGCGGTCGCCGGGTCGGGCCATCGCGAACTCGTCGATAGCCTGCCGCGTCTGGCGCAGCAGCCGCTTGCGCAGCTTGTTGAATTCGACCGAGGACGGCGCATCCCGGAACATCGGATGGCAGCTTGCATCGTCGGTTTCGACGACCAGATCGGGCATCATATTCATGGGCGCGTCCAGCCTGCTTGGCTCAATGCGTCCGGCTTACCGGACCGTACCGACAAAGAAAAGGCCGCCCGAAGGCGGCCTTTGAACTGGAACGGAGTATTCCGATTAACGGGAATAAAACTCGACGACCAGGTTCGGTTCCATCTGGACCGCGTAGGGAACGTCGGCCAGGCCGGGAACGCGGTTAAAGGTGGCGACCATTTTGTTGTGGTCGACTTCGATATAGTCCGGCACGTCGCGCTCGGCGAGCTGCACCGATTCCAGAACGATGACCAGCTGCTTCGACTTCTCGCGGACCTCGATCACATCGCCGGCCTTGCAGCGGTACGAGCCGATATTGGTGCGCTTGCCGTTCACGTTCACGTGGCCGTGGTTGACGAACTGGCGGGCCGCGAAAATGGTCGGCACGAACTTGGCGCGATAGACCACCGCGTCGAGGCGCGATTCGAGCAGGCCGATCAGGTTTTCAGGCGTATCGCCCTTGCGGCGGTTGGCTTCCTCGTAGGTCTTGCGGAACTGCTTTTCCGAAATGTCGCCATAGTGGCCCTTCAGCTTCTGCTTGGCGCGAAGCTGCAGGCCGAAGTCGGAAAGCTTTCCCTTGCGGCGCTGGCCATGCTGGCCGGGACCGTATTCACGCTTGTTGACCGGGGACTTCGGGCGGCCCCAGATGTTTTCGCCGAGACGGCGGTCGATCTTGTACTTTGCTGATTCGCGCTTGCTCATCGCATTCCCTTTCAAATAGATACACCCGCAACCTCATGTCACGAATGAAGGAAACGCGCCCTCCTCTGGCCTCCGTTTCGAGACCTGACAGGATTTCCCACGCACGCTTTGCGAAGAAACCCACGGGACACGTCATTCAAGCAAGACCTGGAAAAGTGTAAGCGATTTTCCGTCTGGTCTTGCGGCATTACAACAGAAGCGCCGGACCTTTCGGCCCGGCGTTGGCGTGGCTCTAAAGGAGAGCCTCGCTGTTGTCAAGGATTTCGGGGCCGCATCGGCGCTTCAGGCCTGCTTTACGCCGCATCGTGGAAGATGATCCCGGCGGTGAACCGCTCGCCGGAACGAATGCGGCTGACGCCGTGGCGCATCTTGACGCGGTAATCGCCTCGCGTGCCCGCCTTCGGCCTGTCATTGACGGCAAACAGCGCGCCATGCCCCTGTTCCAAAGGCACGACTTCCGCGCGCGACTGCATGCGCGGCCGCTGCTCGGTGAGCACCAGTTCGCCGCCTTCGAATTCCTCGCCGGGGGCACTTAGCAGAATCACCAATTGGATCGGGAAAAGTGCTTTCCGTAAATATCCTGATGCAGGCAATTGTAGTCGCCCGGCCCATATTTGAGCAGCAGCGGCGTTGGCCGCGTCTGCCCGTCCGCATGGCATTCGGCCAGGAACCCGTCATGCGCCGCCGGAAAGACCCGGTCTATGCCCGTGCGCGCATTCCAGCCGTTGGCCAACGGCACGAGCCGCTCGTAAAAACGCCGGCGCAGCCCAGCGACCGGTTCCGGCAGCGGATTGGCAAAATATTTGTATTCCCCGGCTCCAAATCCATGTCGCTGCATGACGATACGGCTACGGAACGCTCCGTCATTGTCGTAAAGACGCCGCAGGGCATGGCATTCATCCTCGCTAAGCAGCGGGCCCGTCCGTGCGACCCCGAACTCGTCGAGTTCCCGAGCGATCGTGTCCCAGTCGAGTTCCGCCACCACATTCCAAGGGTTCATCGCCCTTCTCCTTCACTGTCCTTGTTCGCCGCGTCGAAGCTATTCGGCGGGAGGCAGAAGGGCATTCCGTTTCTTGCGCGGTTGCGCCGCTACCGGCGGCAGCGTCAAACGCGGTCACCCCGGTCGCAGGCTACGCTACCTTCCTGGTCGTCCGGCGCGCCAGAAGCTTGCGCAACTCGTCGCTCCCGGCGAACCGCGCCACGCGAACCGGTTCGAACTTCCCCCTGATCATCACCGTATCGAGCGCGGCGCCCTCCATTGAACTGTCCAGCAACGACAGTGCTTCGGCGGAGGCCACCAGTGTACAGTCGAGCCGTTTGGCCTCGGCCTCGAGCCTTGCCGCAACATTGCCGGTATCGCCCAGGAACGGCAGCCCGTCCGCGCCGCCCTTCCAGCCAGCGCCGACGACGGCCACCCCGACATGCAGTCCCATGCCGATGCGAAACGGTTCGGGCAACTCGGCCCTGAGTTCCGCGTTCAGGGCGTCGATCCCGTCCCAAACCCGCAACGCGGCGCTGAAAGCGTCGCGAGCCGCTTTCTCGGCGGTTCCATCGACGCCGAAGACGCTCATGATACCGTCACCGGCGATGTTGGTAACGTGGCCGCCGCTTTCTCTGACCGCCGTCGACACCATCTGGATGTAGCGGTCGAACAGGAACAGCACGTCATAGGGCAGGCGGTCGTCGGCAAGCCGTGTCGACTGACGCATGTCGACGAACAGGGCGGCGATCTCCATCTCGCGGCCACTCCCGATCGCGCCGAAGCGGCGCGAGGCCAGGACCGGATCGCTCGCCGGATTGACCAGCGGAACGACCGTGACGTCGCCGGTCGGCCGGATCTGGCAGGCAAGCCGCACATCCGGAGGAGCGCCGATCCTGGTGAGCAGGCGAAGTTCGTCTCCGCCCGGAGGGGAAAGGTTCCCAGCACCGGCAAGGATCCCGACGCGGCAGGTCGAGCAGCGGCCGCGCCCTCCACATACCGAAGCGTGCGGTACGCCCGCCCAGCGGCTGGCTTCGAGTACCGAAAAGCCGGCCGGGACCGACACCATGCGGCCATCCGGATAGGTGACGCGGATCGAACCATAGCGCCGCGCATGCCAGTTGCGGGCCGCGCGCAGTGTGAAAACGCCTGCGACCAGCCCGATATAGCCGACAAGAATGGCGTCGACGATGCGGCTCACCTCCGCCCAGTCGCTGGCTTGCCTTGTGCCCGGCCGATCGACCACGTGATCGCCGAGCGATGCCGGCGCATTGGCGACTACATAACGCATGTCGAGGCCGGCATTCAGGAAGCCGAGAGCGGCGAGCACCGGCACCAGCGTAGCCAGCGCTGCAAGCGCGGGCACCGCGCGCACATACCACCGCTTGGATCTCAGCCAGGCGCGAATGCCCAGGCAGCCATGAATCCACACGATCGCCAGAAGAAAATACTGTCTCGGCAGGCCAAAATCCGGCGTCGCCACCCAATAGAGGTACAGCACGCGATCATAGCCGACACTCAGATCGTAGATGCCCTCGCCGATCCGGATGGCCGCGGCATGGGAGATCAGGAGCAATGGTATCGTCAGGCCGAGGGCGATCTGCATTGCCTCGCTTGCCGGCATGCGGAAATGGCGGCGCCGGTAGAGCGAGTAGAGACCCAAGGCGACGTGGATGGCGACAGCGCCGTAGAGCAGCACCAGGCCCGGCGCGGACTGCCAGGGATCCAGCAGCAACTTGGCGGCCGCTTCCATTGTCCCGGCGGACCTGATCCCGAAGGCGTGGTTCAGGAGGTGAGAAGTCGCATAGGCGAACAGGACCAAACCGGTCGCAAGCCGCAGCGGCTGCACCATCCCGCGTTTGGGGTTACTCACTATCCTGTTCTCCGAGGCAATCCGCGGGCCGAGTGAGCCTGCCGCGGTCAGCCTATCGACCGGCCGGGGAGAGTGCGTCAAGGGCAAAGCGCAGCTATAGCTGCCCCGTGTCGAACCTGCTGCGCGCCGCCTTCAGTGCATCGCGGTTGCGCACCGCCCAGATGCCAAGCGCCGCCACCGGCACGGCAATCGAATGGCCGAGTTCGGTCAGCGCATATTCAACCTCCGGCGGCATCGTCGGCCTTACCGTGCGCCGCACCAGCCCGTCGCGCTCGAGCGAACGCAGCGTCACGGTCAGCATGCGCTGCGAGATGCCCTCGATCGACCGCTTGAGCGCGTTGAAGCGCGTTGGCGCCGCCTGAAGATTGATGATGACCAGAAGGCTCCACGTGTCGCCGACGCGATCCAGAACCTCGCGTATGGGGCAATTGCCCTCTTCGTCGGGCTCGAAGCCCGGATGGCTGTCCAGCATCGGCGATGCAGCGGAAGCGTTCGTCCGAGCGTTCATGCGGTTCCCTCCGGGTAACCTGGGCAGATAATCATGCGTACTTACGCGTTCCTGCTTTCGCGGCTAGTGGTGACTTTGGGTAACCTGATTACCACAAATGCCTCTTTAGCCAAACGGTAAAAGAGCCAAGCATGGAGTATTTTGGATGAAAATCGCACTCATCGGCGCGTCGGGCTTCGTCGGCAGCGCTATCCTCAAGGAAGCTGTCAGCCGCGGCCATGCCGTCACCGCCATAGCGCGCGATGCCGGCAAGGTCGAGCGGCTCGACGGCGTGACGCCAAAGGCGGTCGACGCCACGGACCATGCCGGGCTGACGCGCGCTATCGCCGGACACGAGGTCGTGATTTCCGCCTTCAACGGCGGCTGGGGCGACCCGGACATCTATCGCAAGCACCTCGATGGCTCGCGCGCAATCGTCAGCGCCGCCAAGGCCGCGAAGACGCGATTGATCGTGGTGGGCGGCGCCGGCAGCCTTCACGCGCCCGACGGCAGCCAGTTTGTCGATTCGCCCGAATTTCCCGCCGAGTGGAAACAAGGCGCATTGGCCGCGCGCGACGCGCTCGCCGAACTGCGCAACGAAACGGAACTGAATTGGAGTTTCCTGTCCCCGGCCTTCGTCTTGAAGCCGGGTGAACGCACTGGAAAATACCGGACGGGCAGCGAGCAGCCGGTATTCGACGAAGCCGGCCAAAGCACGATCTCTACCGCCGATTTCGCCGTCGCCTTGGTCGACGAAGCGGAGCGTGCGGAACACCCGCGCAAGCGTTTCACCGTCGCATACTGAAGAACCGCCCTGCCGGAGATCAGTCCTTCGACTTCTTCTTCTCCGGCAGGCCCTTGCGCTTGGTTTCGGCCAATTCCTCGAGTTGCTTCTCGCTCATGGACTCGACCATCCCCTTGGACGCGCCCTTGAGCTCGCTCTTCTTGGTTTCGCCGCGCTTGGCCGACAAGGCCGCGCCGGCCGCCTTCTGCTGAGCCTTGGATTTCGCAGGCATCTGTGCGTCTCCCGTGATTGCGCTTCGGGAGGAACTCGGGAAGGCAGGCGAAGTTCCTGCCGCCCGCTTCCGGGGGTATTCAGGTCAGGCCGGCGTCACCTGAATATCGGCACACCCTAGGCGACCGTCAGCCCAAACCCCTGCATCAGCCGGCGGATGGCGAAATCGGGCCTGCCGGATGTGAATACGGCGAGATCCAGGCCTTGCGCGGCGTCGGCGCGTTTTTCGAAGGGCGCGCGCTCGGCAAGCAGCGACAGCGCCCGCCGTGCGATCGCCTCGGCGGGATCGAGCCAATCCACCGGCCAGGGCGCGGTCTTGCGCATGCGGTTGGCGAGAAACGGATAGTGCGTGCAGGCGAGCACGACGATGTCGGTCCGGCCGCCGTCGCGCTCGATAAAGCATGGCGCGATCTCCGCCCGCACCGCCTCCTCGTCGACGAAGCCGTGGCGCATATAGGTCTCGGCGAGCGCAGCGAGATTCGTGCTGCCGACCAGCCGGACATTGCACTTCGAAGCCCATTTGACGATCAGGTCGCGCGTGTATTGCCGCTTCACCGTGCCCGGCGTGGCCAGCACCGACACAAGCCCCGAGCGCGTCCGCTCGGCGGCCGGCTTGATCGCAGGCACCGTGCCGATGAACGGCATATCGGGATAGGCCGCGCGAAGTTCGGCAAGCACCAGCGTCGAGGCCGTGTTGCACGGAATGACGAAGATTTCCGGGTCGTGCCTGGCGATCAGGCTGCCGCAAAGTTCGACGATGCGCGCGCTCAGCGCCTCCTCTTCCCAATCGCCATAGGGAAAGGCCGCATCGTCCGCGACATAGACGAAGCGGCGGTCGGGCATCAGCACGCGTGCCTCGCGCAGCACCGTCAGCCCGCCAATGCCGGAATCGAACATCAGTATCGGCCGGTCAGTCATTCTCGGGCGCCTCCCCGCCTGGCTTGCGCCTGCCGCTTCCGGCGCTGGCGTCCGCCTCGGCCTTGCGCGCCGGATAGCCCGAGCCGCGTGGTTCCTTCGGCGAAAAATAGTCGAGCGAAGCGACGACGCCGCGCAGCACTTCGAGTTCCTTCTCTGAAAAGCCGGCGCGGGTCAGCACCGCGCGCACCTTGTCGACCATTTTCGGTTTCTTGGCCGGCGTGCGGAAATAGCCGCGCGCGTCGAGCGCCGCTTCGAGATGCTCGAACAGGCCATGCAAATGCTCCTTGGCGGCGGGCTTGACTGTCGGCCCGGTAAAAGCCGTGTCGGTCTCCCGTTCGAGGCCGGACTTCATCCACTCATAGGCCATTAGCAGCGTCGCCTGCGCGATGTTCAGCGAAGCGTATTCGGGAATGACCGGAAAGGTGACGATCTCGTCGGCCAGGCTGATCTCCTCATTGGCGAGGCCGAATTTCTCGCGCCCGAACATGATGCCGGTGCGCTGCCCGGCGCGATGCCGCGCCCGAAGCGCCCTGCCCGCCTCGACCGGCCCGCGCACCGGCTTGAAGCCGTCGCGCTCGCGCGCCGTGGTGGCGAAGACGAATTCCAGGCCGGAGAGCGCGGAGGGCAGGTCGTCGAACACGGCGGTGTTCTCGATGACATGCGTGGCGCGGCTCGCCGCGGCAGTCGCCTTCTCGTTCGGCCAGCCGTCGCGCGGCTTGACCAGCCGCAGTTCCGCCAAGCCGAAATTGGCCATGGCGCGCGCCACCATGCCGATATTTTCGCCCATCTGCGGCTCGACCAGTATGATCACCGGCCCTTCGGCGATCGGCCCGCCTTCCCTGTCTGTCATGAATGCGCTGATCCTTCATTTGCGCGTCTGGGCCGTCCCTGCCATATTCCGCTTCGAAGATGAAGCTCGGGCTAACGGCAGAACGATGGCAACGCAGCTCGCCGACCGTATGCGCTCGCAAACGAACAATTACGCCAACAGCGAAGAAATCCGCATGTTCGGCGGCGTCTGCTTCACCATCAACGGTAACATGCATTGCTGCGCGATGAGAGACGGCAACGGCCTGTTCCGCGTCGGCCCGCATCAGGAAGTGCAGGCGCTGGCGCTGCCGGGAGCCAGCGGAATGGTGCATGGCGGGCGCGCGATGAAGGGTTTCGTCGTCGTCTCGGCCGACCGGCTTGGCGAAGAGCAGGCACTGAACGACTGGGTCGCGCTCGCCGCCAATTTCGTCGAAACGCTTCCGCCGAAGAAAAAGTAGCGCCACTGTCTGCGTCTCGCAACGCGTGTTTCAACAGCGTTTGCGCACGCATTCCCGCTTTGCTATAGGGGCCGCACTCCCTGCAGCAAAGCCCGGAAATCCGGCGCTCCGATCCCGAAAACGAGGTACTTTTCATGGCGAAGATCAAGGTGGCCAATCCCGTCGTCGAACTCGACGGCGACGAGATGACCCGCATCATCTGGCAGTTCATCAAGGACAAGCTGATCCACCCTTATCTCGACATCGACCTCGAATATTACGATCTGGGCGTCGAGCACCGCGATGCGACAAACGACCAGGTGACGGTCGACGCGGCCAACGCCATCAAGAAGCACGGCGTCGGCGTCAAATGCGCGACGATCACGCCCGACGAGCAGCGCGTCGAGGAATTCAACCTCAAGAAGATGTGGAAATCGCCGAACGGCACGATCCGCAACATTCTGGGCGGCGTCATCTTCCGCGAGCCGATCATCATGAAGAACGTGCCGCGCCTGGTGCCCGGCTGGACCAAGCCGATCATCGTCGGCCGCCATGCCTTCGGCGACCAGTACAAGGCCACCGATTTCCGCTTCCCCGGCAAGGGCAAGCTGTCGATCAAGTTCGTCGGCGACGACGGCCAGGTCATCGAACACGAGGTCTATGACGCGCCCTCCTCCGGCGTCGCCATGGCCATGTACAATGTCGACGAATCGATCCGCGAATTCGCCCGCGCCTCGCTGAATTACGGCCTGCTGCGCGGCTATCCGGTCTATCTCTCGACCAAGAACACCATCCTCAAGGCCTATGACGGCCGCTTCAAGGACATCTTCCAGGAGGTCTACGAGGCCGAGTTCGAAGAGGAATTCAAGGCGAAGAAGATCTGGTACGAGCACCGTCTGATCGACGACATGGTGGCGTCGAGCCTGAAATGGTCCGGCGGCTACATCTGGGCCTGCAAGAACTATGACGGCGACGTGCAATCCGACACCGTGGCGCAAGGGTTCGGCTCGCTCGGCCTGATGACCTCGGTGCTGATGACGCCGGACGGCAAGACCGTCGAGGCCGAGGCCGCGCACGGCACGGTCACCCGCCACTACCGCCAGCACCAGAAGGGCGAGGAAACCTCGACCAACTCCATCGCCTCGATCTTCGCCTGGACGCGAGGCCTCGCCCATCGCGCCAAGCTGGACGACAATGCGGAACTCAAGAAATTCGCGGATACGCTGGAAAAGGTCTGCGTGCAGACAGTCGAGGCCGGCTACATGACCAAGGATCTGTCGCTTCTCATCGGCCCCGACCAGCCCTGGCTTTCGACCACCGGCTTCCTGGACAAGATCGACGAGAACCTGCAGAAGGCGATGGCCTGACGCCATCCGCGCCAAAACAATGCGGCCGGTTCCAAAAGGGACCGGCCGCTTGATTTCAGAGGATCTGATTTCGGCTCAGGCCGCTTCCATCGCCGCCTTGACCGCCGCGATCGCCTCGCCCGACTTGGCCGCATCCGGCCCGCCCGCCTGCGCCATGTCCGGACGGCCGCCGCCGCCCTGCCCGCCGAGCGCCGCGGAAGCTGCCCGCACCAGGTCGACGGCGCTGAACCGGTTGGTGAGGTCGTCGGTGACAGCCACCACCACGCTGGCCTTCCCGTCCTCGCCGGCGCCGACGAACACCACGACGCCTGAACCCAGCGACTCCTTGCCGGCATCCGCCAGCGGCTTCAGGTCCCTCGGCGACACGCCTGAAACCGCCTTGCCGAGAAAGCCGACGCCCGCGACCGTTTCGCTGTCGCCGCCCGTATCGGCCGATGAGCCGCCGCCCAGCGCGAGCTTCTTGCGCGCCTCGGCGAGTTCTCTTTCCAGCCTGCGCCGCTCTTCCAGAACGGCCTCGACGCGCGAGACCGCGTCGGCCGGCGACACTTTCAGCGCCGCCGCGACCGCCTTCAGGCGGCGGTCCTGCTCGTCGAGATGGCGGCGCGCCGCTTCGCCCGTGAGCGCCTCGATGCGGCGCACGCCGGACGCCACCGCCGCCTCCGAGACCAGGCGGATCAGCCCAATGTCGCCGGTGGCGTTGACATGCGTGCCGCCGCAAAGCTCGACCGAATACGGCTTGCCGGCCTTGTCGCCATGCGTTGCGGTTCCCATCGAAACCACCCGCACCTCGTCGCCATATTTTTCGCCGAACAGCGCCATCGCGCCCTCGGCGATGGCGTCGTCGACGCTCATCAGCCGGGTCGCGACGGGGCTGTTCTGCACAACGACCTCGTTGGCCATCGCCTCGACGCGCTCCAGTTCGGCGGCCGAAATCGGCTTCGGGTGCGAAAAGTCGAAGCGCAGCCGTTCCGGTGCCACCAGCGAACCTTTCTGTGCGACATGGCTGCCCAGAACCTCGCGCAGCGCCTCATGCACGAGATGCGTCGCCGAATGGTTGGAGCGCAGCCGGGTGCGGCGCGCGTGATCGACCCTCATGCCGACCGCGGCGCCGGCTTTCAGCGCACCCTCGGCCACTCGGCCGAAATGCACGATGAGGCCGTCGCCCTTTTTCTGCGTATCGGTGATGTCGATCGCGAAGCCGTCGCCCGTCATCGTGCCGCTATCGCCCATCTGGCCGCCGGATTCGGCGTAGAACGGCGTCTGGTTGACGACGATCGCAACCGTCTCGCCAGCCGACGCGCCGTCGACGACGGCGCCGTCCCTGACCAGCGCCAGCACGATGCCTTCGGCCTCCTCGGTGTCGTAGCCTAAAAATTCCGTCGCGCCGGTCTTTTCCTTGACCACGAACCAGACAGTCTCGGTCGCTGCTTCGCCGGAGCCCGCCCAATTGGCGCGGGCCTCGGCCTTCTGGCGCTGCATGGCGGCATCGAAACCTTCGAGATCGACCGAAACGCCGCGCTGACGCAGCGCGTCCTGCGTCAGATCGAGCGGAAAGCCATAGGTGTCGTAGAGCTTGAACGCGGTTTCGCCGTCGAGCCGGTCGCCTTTGCCCAGTTTCTCCGTCGCCTCAGACAAGAGCCCGAGGCCACGCGCCAGCGTCTTGCGGAAGCGGGTTTCCTCAAGCTTCAGCGTTTCGGAAATCAGCGCCTCGCCGCGCGCGAGTTCCGGATAAGCAAGGCCCATTTCGCGCACCAGCGCCGGCACCAGCCGCCACATCAGCGGGTCGGCCGCGCCGAGCAGCTGCGCATGGCGCATGGCGCGGCGCATTATGCGGCGTAGCACATAGCCCCGGCCCTCATTCGAGGGCAGCACGCCATCGGCAATCAGGAAGCTCGATGCGCGCAAATGGTCGGCGATGACGCGGTGGCTCGCCCGGTTCTTGCCTTCCGCCTTGACGCCGGTCGCCTCTTCGGAGGCGCGGATCAGCGCCTTGAACAGGTCGATATCGTAATTGTCGTGCACGCCCTGCATGACGGCGGCGATGCGCTCCAGTCCCATGCCGGTATCGATCGACGGACGCGGCAGCGGGACGCGCTGCTCCTTCGTCAGTTGCTCGAACTGCATGAAGACGAGATTCCATATCTCGATGAAGCGGTCGCCATCCTCGTCGGCGCTGCCGGGCGGGCCGCCAGGAATCTGGTCGCCATGGTCGTAGAAGATTTCCGAACACGGACCGCACGGTCCGGTGTCGCCCATTGCCCAGAAATTATCGCTGGTCGCGATGCGGATGATCCTGTCCTCGGGCAGGCCGGCGATTTTGCGCCAGAACCCGGCCGCCTCGTCATCGGTATGATAGACGGTGACCAGGAGCCGCCTGGCGTCGAGGCCGAACTCCTTCGTGATCAGGTTCCACGCAAGCTCGATTGCGCGCTCCTTGAAATAATCGCCGAAGGAGAAATTGCCGAGCATCTCGAAGAATGTGTGGTGGCGGGCGGTATAGCCGACATTGTCCAGATCATTGTGCTTGCCGCCGGCGCGCACGCATTTCTGCGAGGTCGCGGCGCGCGAATAGGAGCGGCTTTCCAGGCCGGTGAAGACATTCTTGAACTGCACCATGCCGGCATTGACGAACATCAGCGTCGGATCATTGCGCGGCACGAGCGGGCTCGAGGCCACGACCTCGTGCCCGTTCTTGCGGAAATAGTCGAGAAATGCCGACCGGATTTCGTTCACGCCACTCATGTCACAGCCTTTGTTGCCGCCCTGCCGGGGAAATTGGACATGGCCTTTTAGCGGGCGCTTCCGGACCTGTCCACAAACACGAATTGGCGGAAAACAGCCGCTTCGCAGGCGATATCCGGCAGGCTCATTCAAAACGAAACCGCCGGCACAGAGGCCGGCGGCTTCGCAAGGATCGGGGCTGAACCGGTTACATCTCACCGGCTTCGTCTTCGAAACCGTCGCCCGGGCCGCCGCCTTCGAGGAACTTTTCGGCGATCAGCCCCGCATTCTGCCGCAGCGCCAGCTCGATCTCGCGCGCCGTGTCGGGATTGTCGCGCAGGAAAAGCTTGGCGTTCTCGCGGCCCTGGCCGAGGCGCTGGGAATTGTAGGAGAACCACGCGCCCGACTTTTCGACCACGCCGGCCTTGACGCCGAGATCAACGAGCTCGCCTGTCTTGGACACGCCCTCGCCATACATGATGTCGAACTCGACCTGCTTGAAGGGCGGCGCCAGCTTGTTCTTGACCACCTTGACCCGGGTCTGGTTGCCGACCACCTCGTCGCGGTCCTTGACCGCGCCGATGCGGCGGATGTCGAGCCGCACGGAGGCGTAGAACTTCAGCGCGTTGCCGCCCGTCGTGGTTTCGGGCGAGCCGAACATGACGCCGATCTTCATGCGGATCTGATTGATGAAGATGACCATGGTGTTGGAGCGCGAGATCGAAGCGGTGAGCTTCCGCAGCGCCTGGCTCATCAGCCGCGCCTGCAGGCCGGGCAGCGAATCGCCCATCTCGCCTTCGATTTCCGCACGCGGCGTCAGCGCCGCCACCGAATCGACGACCAGCACATCCACCGCGCCGGAGCGCACCAGCGTATCGCAGATCTCAAGCGCCTGCTCGCCGGTGTCGGGCTGCGAGATCAGCAGGTTTTCGAGATCGACCCCAAGTTTGCGGGCATAGACCGGGTCGAGCGCGTGCTCGGCGTCGACGAAGGCGCAGATGCCGCCCTTCTTCTGCGCCTCGGCCACCGTGTGCAGCGCCAGCGTCGTCTTGCCCGAGCTTTCCGGCCCGTAGATTTCAATGATGCGCCCGCGCGGCAGGCCGCCGACGCCAAGCGCTATGTCTAGCCCGAGCGAGCCGGTCGGCACCGTCTCGATCTCGACGATCTTCTCGTTCGCCCCCAGCCGCATGATCGAGCCCTTGCCGAAGGCGCGCTCGATTTGGGATAGCGCGGCGTCCAGAGCCTTAGATTTATCCACCGATTTGTCCTCTACCAGCCGCAATGAATTCTGAGCCATGATACATTACCCCTTGGTCGTCAATGAAGGCCCGACAATCCGGTATCCCTGCTAATTCGTACCTCTTTTGTTCTCATTTGGCAAGAGGGCTCAAGGGTATGATTCCATTGCATTTTCCAATTTTGTTCCAGTTTTGTGCTCACCGGAACGCTCCGGATGGGCCGAACCACCGGCCCAGCCACGCCGCCAAGTGACGATTCGGCGCGGCGGTTGCCCGCGAGGGATGCTGACACTAATGTCGCGCCCAACCTAGAAGAATAGACGCTCGGCAGGCGCTTTCATGTCCTTCCCGAAAATTTTGGCCGTCGGCGGCGCGCATATCGACCGGCGGGGCCAGGTCACAGGCGCCTATGTGGCCGGCGCATCCAACCCCGGCGTGATGGCCGAGGATGTCGGTGGCGGCGCGTTCAACGCCTTGCGCAATGCGGTTCGCCGCGGCGCGAGCGGCGCCATCATGTCGGTTCGCGGCGGCGATGCGGCCGGCGAGACCGTTTCGCGCGCCATTCTCGACGCGGGAATCGCCGACTTGTCGGCGATCTTTCTCGACCGTACCACGCCGAGCTATACCGCGCTCCTCGACCGCGACGGCGACGTGATCGCAGCGCTTGCCGACATGGCGCTCTACGAGATCGCATTCGCCAAGCAGCTTCGCCGCGCCAACTTTCGCGCAGCCGTGACAGAGGCCGACGCCCTGCTGTGCGACGCCAATCTGTCGGCCGACGCCCTTGCGCGGCTGGCCAGGCTGGCGTCGGGCAAGCCGCTCTTCGCCATCGCCATCTCGCCGGCCAAGGTGGTGCGACTCTCCGGAATCCTGGAAACCCTCTCCTGTTTGTTCATGAATTTTCGCGAGGCGGCCTGCCTTGCCGGATTGCCGGGCGACGCACGTGTCGATGATGTCGTTCCCCGCCTGCGCGGCATGGGGCTTTCGAGCGCCATTGTCAGCCACGGCGGCGCACCGACCGCCGCATTCGACCGCTCCGCCCTCTTTTCCATCAAACCGCCGCGCCCGCGCAAAATTGTCGACGTGACCGGCGCGGGCGACGCGCTGGCGGGAGCAACGATGGTTGCCCTGCTGCGCGGCCTTTCCCTCGGCGAGGCGTTGCGCGATGGCATGGCGGCGGCGATGCTGGCGGTCGAGAGCCCGGCCTCGGCGCCGGAATTCTCCGCCGGCGACTTCACTGCCGCCCTTGCCCTTGTGCCAAAGACCGAGGCGTTGCATCAGGGCGGCAAGATCGGAGAGACCAATGATGCCTGAGAAAGCGCGGCCCTTCATAGACATCCACCCGCCCGTCGCCGACGCGCTGGCCGCGGCGCGGCCGGTGGTGGCGCTGGAGAGCACCATCATCACCCACGGCATGCCCTTTCCCGACAACAACAACATGGCCGCCAATGTCGAGAAGATCATCCGCAACGAGGGCGCGACGCCGGCCACGATCGCGGTCATCGGCGGCCGACTGAAGATCGGGCTTTCCGACGCCGAGCGCGAGGCGCTGGCCAAGGCCACGGGCGCCATGAAGCTGTCGCGGGCCGATCTCGGCTTTGCGGTGGCGCAGGGCCTCACCGGCGGTACAACGGTGGCGGCGACGATGATCGCCGCGCATCTCGCCGGCATTTCGGTCTTCGCCACCGGCGGCATAGGCGGCGTGCACAAAGGTGCGGAAAAGAGCTTCGACATTTCGGCCGATCTCGACGAACTGGCGCGCACGCCGGTGATCGTGGTGTCTGCCGGCGCAAAGGCGATACTGGATATCGAAAAGACGCTGGAAGTGCTGGAGACGCGAGGCATCCCGGTCGTGGCTTATGGCTCGGACGTCATGCCCGCCTTCTGGTCGCGGCAGTCGCCATTCGCCGCGCCGCTGCGGCTCGATACGGCCGAGGCGATCGCGGATTTCTTCAAGACGCGGCGCGCATTGGGGACCGATGGCGGCATGCTGATCGCCAACCCCGTGCCGGAGGCCGACGAGATCGCGGCGGAGGTGATGGCCGGGCATATCCTGGCGGCGCAGCAGGCTGCCGAGGCGCAGCGCGTCTCGGGCAAGGCGGTAACGCCGTTCCTGCTGTCGAAAATCCTCGAACTCACCGGCGGCGAAAGCCTGAAAACCAATATCGCGCTGGTCGAGAACAATGCCAGGCTGGCGGCGCGGATCGCCAAAGCGCTTTAGTTTTCCAATGCCAGTGCTCTGGATTCCGGGTTCCGCTTCGCGGCCCCCGGAATGACGAGTGCTTTCGGCAATCTTGGCTTTGCGGGATTCTGACGCACCTGGATCCTGACGTCGATCATTGTCCCATCTATGGTACATTCATCTTCGTCATTCCGGAGCCGCGAAGCGGAACCCGGAATCCAGAGCACCAGAGTTTAAGAACAACGAGATGCGCATCCCGTTCGGATCCGGGTATCGGATAACTGGCTCGACCCGTATCGAGACGTAACGATCAGGCTTTGCCTGCCCGCTTGCCGGCCTCAAAGGCCTTCCTCGCCCAGGGCGTCATCTCGTCGGCGCTGTCGGCCGCGCCGTCGGGCAGCGTCCAGTAGGGCATGGCGACAGATTTTCCGTGGCGCGAATGGACATAGGTCCATTGCTTCGCGCCTGCCGCCTCGTACTCCGGCGCGACCACCGCATCGCCTTTCAGCATCAGCTCGCCGCGCAGCTCCACGGCAATGATGACGCCGTCGAAATAGATGCCCTTGCCGCCGAACATGCGGCGGATCGACACCGGCCCGAGGCCGGCAAACAGGTCGGATATCGCGTCGTGGTCCATCGGCCGATTATGTCAGCAGTCCGGGCGGCTGTCATTGCGGTCGCCGCGACTGCTGCGTTATCCTGACAGCGTCGGATATCAGGAGCGAAAAATGCCGATGCTGCTCAAGGGTTCCTGCCGCTGCGGCGCGATCCGCTTCCAGGTCGCCAGCCACACGCCCGTTCCTTTCATGCTGTGCTACTGCTCGATCTGCCGCAAGCAGCAGGGCGGCGGCGGATATGCGATCAATCTCGGGGCCGATTCGTCCACGCTCAAGGTCGAGGGCGAAGAACATCTCGGCCTCTACCGGGCGGAAATCGAGGATGACGAGCGCACGCATTGCGAGGTTTCGACCGGCGAGCGCCGCTTCTGCCGCGAATGCGGGTCGGCGCTATGGCTCTATGACCCGACCTGGCCGGAACTGGTGCACCCGTTCGCCTCGGCGATCGACAGCGACCTGCCGAAGGCGCCGGAGCGCGTGCACATCATGCTGAAATACAAGGCGTCATGGGTGGAGCCGAACACCCACGACGGCGACCAGACGTTTGATGTCTATCCGGAGGAGTCGATCGCCGACTGGCACAGGAAGCGCGGGCTCTGGGTGGATTGAAATCTTGCCGTGATCAGGCTGCCCCAGCCCTCGCCTCGGCGAGCTGCTTCAGATCGGCGGGCTTGAGCTCGACCGATTCGCCGCAGCCGCATGCTGAGCTCTGGTTGGGATTGGTGAAGGTGAAGCCGGTGCGCAGCGTCGTCGCCTCGAAATCCATCACCGTGCCGAACAGAAAGAGCGCTGCCTCCGGCGCGACATAGACATGCGCACCGTCGCGCTCGATGTGGTCGTCCTTCGGGTTGGGCTCGGTCACCAGGTCGACCGTATATTCCATGCCGGCGCAGCCGCCCTTCTTGATGCCCAGGCGAACGCCCCTGGCGTTCTCGCGCGTCGCCATGATCTCGTTCACGCGAGCGGCGGCCTTCTCGGTCATGCTGATGACGGCGAAGCGTCCCATTTTTGTCCTTCTCCATTCCACGCAGGTTCAAGGCCTGCGGAATGCTGTTTTCTATACCAATGTGGTGAAGATTCCCACCCCATGCAAGCCCGTGATCGGCCGTAACATACTTCACATGTGCGGAACAGTTTTGGCCGCTGGCGGTTAGGGCACCTCAAACCCAGGAGGTTGATATGATTTTCCGAAGCACAATTGCCGCCACGATCCTGCTCGCCGGAACCGCTTTCGCGGCGGCCCAGACTGTCGTGGTCTCGCCCGAACAGGAAACCGTGGTCCGCGAATACGTGAAGACCAACCCGGTCGTGGTCGATCGTCCGTCCAACTTTGAACTGGTAGTCGGCGCCATCATCCCCGACATCCTGAAGCCTGGCGAACTGGCCGAAAACACGCTGGAGCAAAGATATCAGTATGTCGTCATGGACGGCCGCACCGTCCTGATCGAACCGGAAACCCGCAGGGTCGTTCACATCATCGACTGAATGCGTAGGGGCGTCCCGACATAATCGGGGCGCCCTAATACCACCCGACCGCGACCTGCGCCTCTTCCGACATGCGGTCGGGAGTCCAGGGCGGGTCGAAGGTCATGTTGACCTCCACATCGGAAACGCCTTCGACGGCGCTGACCGCGTTCTGCACCCAGCCCGGCATTTCGCCGGCGACCGGGCAGCCGGGCGCAGTCAGCGTCATGTCGATCTTGACCGAGCGATCGTCCTCGATGTCGATCTTGTAGACCAGGCCGAGCTCATAGATGTCGGCGGGGATTTCCGGGTCGTAGACGGTCTTCAGCGCCGAGACGATGTCGTCGGTCAGCCGCGCCAGTTCCTCGGCGGGAATGGCCGCAGCAGGCGTAGCCGCTGCCGGCGAAGTCTGTTCTGTCGTAACCGTTGCGTCGTCCATGCTCATCACCCGAAAAATTTCCGCGCCTTTTCAAGCGCTTCGGCCAGAACGTCGATTTCGGCCTTCGTATTGTACATGCCGAACGATGCCCTGCATGTGGAGGTCACGCCAAAGCGTTTCAACAGCGGCTGGGCGCAATGGGTTCCGGCCCGCACCGCAACGCCTTGCCTGTCGATCACCATCGCGACGTCGTGCGAATGGATGCCCTGCAGCTCGAAGGAGACGATCGCGCCCTTGCCCGGCGCGTCGCCGAAAATGCGCAGCGAATTGATCGAGCGCAGCCGCTCATGGGCGTATTTCTTCAGCTCCGCTTCGTGCGCGGCGATCCGCTCGCGGCCGATCTTCTCCATATATTCGAGCGCCGCGCCCAGCCCGATCGCCTGGACGATCGGCGGCGTGCCGGCCTCGAAGCGGTGCGGCGGGTCGTTGTAGGTGACCTCCTCTTCAGTCACCTCGAAGATCATCTCGCCGCCACCCTGGAACGGCCTCATCCGCTCCAGCATATCGCGCTTGCCGTAGAGCACGCCGATGCCGGACGGGCCATAGACCTTGTGGCCGGTGAATACGTAGAAATCGCAGTCGAGATCCTGCACGTCGACCGGCATGTGCACGGCCGCCTGGCTGCCGTCGACCAGCACCGGAATACCCCGGGCATGGGCAATCCGCACGATCTCCTTGATCGGCGTCACCGTGCCCAGCGCATTCGACATATGGGTGATCGCGACCAGTTTTGTCCTATCCGTCAGGCGCTTCTCGAATTCCTCGATATGGAACACGCCGAGATCGTCGACCGGAACCCAGACCAGCTTGGCGCCCTGGCGTTCGCGGATGAAATGCCACGGAACGATGTTGGAATGATGCTCCATGATCGACAGCACGATCTCGTCGCCCTCGCCGATATTCGGCATGCCGAAACCGTAGGCGACGGCATTGATCGCCTCGGTGGTCGACTTGGTGAAGACGATCTCTTCCGTGCTGCCGGCGTTCAGGAAGCGGCGGACGCTTTCGCGAGCCTTTTCATAGGCATCGGTGGCGGCGTTCGACAAAAAATGCAGGCCGCGATGAACGTTGGCGTATTCGTTGGTGTAGGCGTGATTGATCGCATCGAGCACGGCCTGCGGCTTCTGAGCCGACGCGCCATTGTCGAGATAGACCAGCGGCTTGCCATAGACCTCGCGCGCAAGGATCGGAAAATCGCGGCGGATCGCCTCGACGTCGTAGGGTGCGTGTTCGACTTTCTGGTCCATATCAGTTCCCAGCTTGCGCCGCACTTCGTCCAACACCCCTCATCCGACTCGGCGCTTCGCGCCGATCCACCTTCTCCCACAAGGGGAGAAGGTCGAGTGCGTTCCCTTCTCCCCTTGTGGGAGAAGGTGGCCGAGCGCAGCGAGGTCGGATGAGGGGTGTTGGACGAAGCGCCAACGCCTCATCCGCTTTCACCCATGCGTCGCGAACCAGCCGTCCAACAGCGCTTCCAGCGCCTCCACGGTAGGCTCGTCTTCCAGTTCCTCGATCACCTCGGCCAGGAACGCCTTGACCAGCAGCCCGCGCGCCGTCTTCTCGTCGATGCCGCGCGCCATCAGGTAGAAAAGATGGTTGTGGTCGATCTCGGTGACGGTCGCGCCATGCCCGCACTGCACGTCGTCGGCGAAGATTTCCAGCTCCGGCTTGGTCGAGAACTCGCCATCGTCCGACAGAAGCAGCGTATTGCAGGCCATCTTGGCGTCGGTCTTCTGCGCGTATTGCGCGACGTTGATGCGCCCTTGGAATACGCCCTTGGCCCGTCCGGTGACCACGTTGCGGATCACCTCGGTCGAGGTCGTATGCGGCACCGAATGGTCGAGCACCATGGTCACGTCTGTGTGGCTGTCGCCGGCCAAAAGGTTGACGCCGCGCAGCTTGAAGTCCGCGCCCTCGCCCTTGGCGTCGACCACGACCTCCTGCCGCACGAGCTTGCCGCCGGCGTTCATGATGAACAGCGTCAGCTTGGAATTCTTGCCGAGCTCCGCCTTGAACTGCGCGAAATGCGTCGCCGTCTCCGGCTGGTCCTGCACGATGATCCACAGTATCTCGGCGTCGTCGCCGAGCAGCAACTGGCTCACCGAGCTTGCGAGCGCCGCTCCGCTGCCCGTCTGGCGCTCAACGATCGTCGCCTTGGCGCCATTGCCGACCCGCACCGGCAGCCGCACATGCGTCTGCCCGCCGGCCTGCACGTTCTGCAGTTCCAATGGCGCTTCCAGTTCGCTGCCTTCGGCGATGTCGACGAAAAAGCCGTCGCCGACGAAGGCGATGTTCAGCGCGCCGATTGCATCGTCCGAGCCGTAGGTCTCCAGCGCCGGCGCGAAGCTGCCGTCCGCTAGCTTCTCGGCAAGCGGCTGGACGGTCACGCCGTCTATTGCAGCGGGTTTTTCCGAAGCAACGCCGTTCAGCACGGACAGCACCGTCGAGCCTTCGATGAGCGGCGCAACCGCCTTGGCGTTCGCCGTCTCGTCATGCGGCGGCACGCTGGTCAGGAGCCGGCGCAGATCGGTGTAGTGCCAGGATTCGACGCGCTTCGTCGGCAGGCCGGCCTTGACTGCCTCGATCGCATTGTCGCGCTTGACCATCACCGCGCCGTCGCCCGGAAGAGCCGAAAGCCGCTCGCCGAACGCGTCGATGATCGCCGTTTCGGCGAGCGTGCGCTGGGGCGTGATTTGTAGGTTCATAACCGTCACCTATGCCGCCTCTTCGATGATCCCGGCATAGCCGTTCTCTTCCAGCTCGACCGCCAGCGACTTGTCGCCCGACTTGATGACCTGGCCGCGGTAGAGCACGTGAACCGAGTCCGGCACGATGTATTCGAGCAGGCGCTGATAGTGGGTGATGACGACGATGGCGCGGTCGGGGGACCTCAGCGCATTGACGCCGTCGGCCACGATCTTCAGCGCGTCGATGTCGAGGCCGGAATCGGTCTCGTCGAGCACGCAGAGCTTCGGCTCAAGCAGCTTCATCTGCAGGATCTCGGCGCGCTTCTTCTCGCCTCCGGAAAAGCCGACATTCAGCGGCCGCTTCAGCATCGCCATGTCCATGTTGAGCGAGCCGGCCGCTTCCTTCACCCGCTTCAGAAGCTCGGGGATCTTCAGCGGCTCCTCGTCGCGCGCCTTGCGCTGCGCGTTCATGGCAACCTTCAAAAATTCCATCGTCGCCACGCCCGGTATCTCCATCGGATACTGGAAGGCGAGGAAGATGCCCGCAGCGGCGCGTTCGGCCGGGTCCATTTCAAGGATCGACTCGCCGTTGTAGAGGATGTCGCCCTCGGTGACTTCGTAGTCCTCGCGGCCCGCCAGAATATAGGACAGCGTCGACTTGCCCGATCCGTTCGGGCCCATGATGGCGGCCACCTCGCCGGCCTTCACCGTCAGGTTCAGCCCGCGGATGATCTCGGTGCCGTCTTCGACGATCCGGGCGTGCAAGTTCTTGATCTCAAGCATTTTTTCTTCCGTTCAAACTGTCGCGCCCTACGGCGCCGTAGCGTCGTTCTGTCAATTCGAGGCGATTTCGATGGTTACCCCACGCTCCCCTCAAGCGAGATGCCGATCAGCTTCTGCGCCTCGACGGCGAATTCCATCGGCAGTTCCTGGATGACTTCCTTGACGAAGCCATTGACGATCAGCGCGATCGCCTCTTCCTCGGGAATGCCGCGCTGCATGACGTAGAACAGTTGGTCCTCGGAGATCTTCGACGTCGTCGCCTCGTGCTCGAACTGCGCCGTCGAGTTCTTCGCCTCGATGTAGGGCACCGTGTGCGCCCCGCAGTCCTCGCCGATCAGCAGCGAGTCGCACTGCGTAAAGTTGCGGGCGTTCGATGCCTTGCGGTGCGCCGAAACCTGGCCGCGATAGGTGTTCTGGCTGAAGCCAGCGGCAATGCCCTTGGAGATGATGCGGCTCGACGTGTTCTTGCCGAGATGGATCATCTTGGTGCCGCTATCGACCTGCTGATGGCCGTTGGAGACCGCGATCGAATAGAATTCGCCGCGAGAATCGTCGCCGCGCAGGATGCAGCTCGGATATTTCCAGGTGATCGCCGAGCCGGTCTCGACCTGCGTCCACGAGATCTTCGAGCGGTCGCCGCGGCAGTCGCCGCGCTTGGTGACGAAATTGTAGATGCCGCCCTTGCCCTGGGCGTCGCCCGGATACCAGTTCTGCACCGTCGAGTACTTGATCTCGGCGTCGTCCAGCGCGATCAGCTCGACCACTGCGGCGTGAAGCTGGTTCTCGTCGCGCTGCGGCGCGGTGCAGCCTTCGAGGTAGGACACGTAGGCGCCCTCCTCCGCGATGATCAGTGTGCGCTCGAACTGGCCGGTGTTCTTCTCGTTGATGCGGAAATAGGTCGACAGCTCCATCGGGCAGCGCACGCCCTTCGGCACGAACACGAAGGATCCGTCGGTGAAGACGGCCGAATTCAACGTCGCATAGTAATTGTCGGAGGTCGGCACGACCGAACCGAGATATTTCTTCACCAGGTCCGGGTGCTCGCGGATTGCCTCGGAGATCGAGCAGAAGATGACGCCGGCCTCGGCCAGTTCCTTCTTGAACGTCGTTACTACCGAAACGGAATCGAACACCGCGTCGACCGCGACGCGGCCGGACTTGTAGACATTGTCGTTGGCTTCATCGAGCTCGGAATCCGCCGGCTTCTGCACGCCGGCCAGGATCTCCTGTTCGCGCAGCGGAATGCCGAGCTTTTCATAGACCTTCAGGAGCTCGGGATCGACTTCCGCGAGCGAGGTCGGCCCCGGCGTCGACTTCGGCGCGGCGTAGTAGTGGATGTCCTGGAAATCGATCTTCGGATAGTTGACGCGCGCCCAGGTCGGCTCCTGGAGCGTCACCCAGCGGCGATACGCTTCGAGACGCCAATCCAGCATCCACTGGGGCTCGTTCTTCTTCGCGGAGATGAAACGGATCGTGTCTTCGGACAGGCCCTTGGGCGCCTTGTCCATCTCGATCTCTGTCTCGAAACCGTATTTGTATTGGTCGACGTCGATCTTTCGGACCCGATCGATCGTGTCCTGCACAGCAGGCATCAGCGTTCTCCATCCACGCCGGGGTCAAGGCCCGGCAGTTTTCAAACTATGGCGCCGCTGGGACGGCGTAAGTTCAATATAGTGTGTTCCTCCGGGCATTTCACCCGCCGGGACCGCAAACCAGCGTCCCGAAAACACACCGCTCATGGCCTTGCGGCCGTTTCCGCCGTTCAGGCGGCCTTGGTCCTGCCGGCGCGCCGCGCCAAAAGGTCGCTGAGCGCCGAGCCAAACCGTGCAATCTCGGCTTCCGTAGTCGCCTGCCCGATGGAAACGCGCAGCGCGCCTTCCGTATCGGCGTAGCCCATCGCTTTCAAGACATGGCTTGGCCCGACGCGCCCCGACGAACATGCG
Organism: Mesorhizobium alhagi CCNWXJ12-2; assembly: GCF_000236565.1. Classification (GTDB taxonomy): domain Bacteria; phylum Pseudomonadota; class Alphaproteobacteria; order Rhizobiales; family Rhizobiaceae; genus Allomesorhizobium; species Allomesorhizobium alhagi. The sequence continues at coordinate 58,596 of NZ_AHAM01000122.1, forward strand.
GAGCCGGCCGAAAGCGCCACTCCGGCGAGGTCGAAGGCGATCTGCGCCGTTTCGGCCTTGATGCCGGGAATGGCGAAGAACACCGTATTGGCCAGCCGCTCGGTGGTGCGCCCGAATATCTGCGCGTCGGGGGCGACGGTCAGAATCAAATCCTCGATGCCGTCGCGCATGGCGCGGACAGCCCCGATTCGTCCAGGATTCTCCGCTGCATGCCGCGCCGCGGCGCCGAAGCCCGCAATTCCCGGCAGATTCTCGGTGCCGGCGCGGTGGCCCTTTTCCTGGCCGCCTCCGGCAACCAGCGGCTTCGGCATCATCAGGTCCGACGCGCCGATGATCGCGCCGACCCCTTTCGGGCCGCCAATCTTGTGCGAGGACAGTATGAGGAAATCGGCGCAACCGGCCGTAATATCAAGCGGAATGCGCCCCGCAGCCTGTACGGCGTCGAGCACCAGCACGCCGCCCGCCGCCTTCACCAGCGCCGCGATGCGGCCAAAAGGCTGCACCACGCCGGTCTCGTTGTTCGCGGCATGCACGGCGACGAGCAGCAGGCCCTCATTCCTGTCGTGCCCATCCAGCGCGGCCTTCAATGCCGCCAGATCCATCACGCCCCGCGCATCGACGCCGATCCGCGTCACGCGATCCGGGGCAAAACTCCCGCCCGCCAGCAAGCAGGGATGGTCGGCCTCGCAGACATAGAGCCGCGACATGCGAACCGCGCCACGCCCCATGCGCCAGTCCGGCGAAAGCAGCGTCGCCGCCGCTTCCGTGGCGCCGGAGGTGAAGACGACATGTTCGGCCTTGGCATTAACCAGCGCGGCGACATCGCGGCGCGCCTCCTCGATAATCCTGCGGGTGGCGCGCCCCTCGCTGTGCACCGATGACGGATTGGCCGTGACGTCGAGCGCGGCAAGCATCGCCGCGCGCGCCTCAGGCAGCAGCGGAGCGCTTGCATTGTAGTCGAGATAGGCGCGTGGTGCGGCCATTCCGCTCAATCTGTCCTGTCAGTCTGCATTCGGGCGTGGCCGGACGTTATTTCCTTGAAATTCCAAGGCAAGCCGTCCTATTTACCCGCTTTGCCGAACGGGCGGCATCAGCCACCCAGTTTTGAACAATTCTAAACTAGCTTCTAGAAAGACGCCTGTCGTGCGTCAAGGCCAGAGGAAGAATTGTTCCAGCCGGCAAGCGTTTTTGTAGGAACTGGAGTCATTCATGCCTGAGGTCATTTTTACCGGTCCGGCGGGTCGCCTGGAAGGCCGTTATCAGCCGTCGACCGAGAAAAACGCGCCGATCGCGATCGTGCTCCACCCGCACCCGCAATTCGGCGGGACGATGAACAACAAGATCGTCTACGACCTCTTCTACATGTTCCAGAAGCGTAATTTCACCACGCTGCGCTTCAATTTCCGCGGCATCGGCCGAAGCCAGGGCGAATTCGACCACGGCACGGGCGAACTGTCGGATGCCGCCGCCGCACTCGACTGGATCCAGTCGCTGCATCCGGATTCGAAGACCTGCTGGGTTGCCGGCTATTCCTTCGGCGCGTGGATCGGCATGCAACTCCTGATGCGCCGACCCGAGATCGAAGGCTTCATCTCCGTCGCCCCGCAGCCCAATACCTATGACTTCTCCTTCCTGGCGCCCTGCCCTTCCTCCGGGCTGATCATCCATGGCGACGCCGACAAGGTCGCGCCGCCGAAAGATGTCCAGGCCCTGGTCGACAAATTGCACACGCAAAAGGGCATCACCATCACGCAAAAGACGCTGCCCGGCGCCAACCATTTCTTCACCAACGACACGGAGTTGCTGATCGAGGAATGCGCCGACTATCTCGACCGCCGTCTGGCTGGCGAATTGTCGGACCCGCGCCCGAAAAGACTGCGGTGATCTATAGGTTACTGCTACCAAAGCCCTCTCATAAGCTGTTCGATCTGCGCGCATCGCTTCGGTGGAAAGTCTAGCCTGTCACTCGACAGCCGACTTACTGCGTGGCAGCTTTTGCCTGTGACCGAATCACAATCTCACATGAGGGGGATACCGCCCGTGAGCAAATTCGAAATCTACAAAGACAAAAAGGGTGAAACGCGCTTCCGCTACCGCGCCTCCAATGGCGAGATCGTATTCAGTTCGGAAGGCTACAAGGCGAAAGCTTCGGCAACGAAGGCGATAGAATCGATCAAGAAGAACGCTGCGACGGCGACAGTCGAAGAAGCCGCCGCTCCCGCCAAGAAGGCGCCGGCAAAAGCCGCCAAGCCCGCGGCGGCAAAAGCCAAGGCTGCTCCCGCCAAGTCGATCGCGAAGAAGGTTGTCGCCAGGGCAGCGGCCGCAAAGCCTGCTGCGGCGAAAGCCAAACCGGCGGCGAAGGCAAAGCCCAAGGCTCCCGCCAAATAAACGACGGGCGACCTGCTTCGCATTATCACCCATCCCTCCGGTCCGCCTTGGCGAACCGGAGTTTCCTGCTGGTCAGCTTTTCTGAGGCTCCGCCAGTACACCGCCGCTGACCGGTTCGCGGCACCCGGTGGTGGTCGGAAAAGTCAGCGGCAGGCCTTTCAGTGAGCGCACCGCGAGATACGCCCAGGCTTCCGCCTCGGTCGCATCGCCGTCCAGCCCCGCATCTTCGGCGACGATCACCTGTGCGCCGACCCTCTCCGCGCCCGAGCGCAGATCGCCGACGATATGCGGGTTTTTTCGCCCGCCGCCGCAGACGATCCAGAGTTTCGGCTTTTCCGGCACGTGCTCGGCCGATTTCAGGATCGCCTCTGCCGAAACGGCGGCAAGCGTCCTGGCGCCGTCCGAAAGCTCCAGCCCGCGCGCAAGGTCCAGCGTGAAATCATTGCGGTCCAGCGATTTGGGGCCGGATTTCTCGAAGAACGGATTTTCCAGATAGCGCCCGACCACGTCGCTGACCACGCCGCCCTCGCTGGCGATCGCCCCGCCCGCGTCGAACGGCACGCCGCCCTCCCGGCTGACCCATTGGTCTATCAGCGTGTTGCCTGGACCGGTGTCGAAGGCGACCGGCGCGCCTTGCGCCGGCACATAGGTCACGTTGGAAATCCCGCCGATATTGATGAACACGACCGGAAATTTTCCGGCGAAAGGTTTTGGCAGCGAGCGCGCGAGTGCCGCGTGATAGGCGGGCACAAGCGGCGCGCCCTGCCCGCCATGCGCCATATCGTTGGCGCGCATGTCGTAGACCACGGGAATTCCGGTTTCGCGGGCAAGCAGCGCGCCGTCGCCGAGTTGCACCGTCACGCCGGTCGCCGGCCGGTGCAGCACCGTCTGGCCGTGAAAGCCGATCACATCCGGCCTGCCCCAGTGGCCTTCCTCCGATTTCAGGAACGCCTCGACCGCGCGAGCGTGCCTCAGGCTGATCTCGGTTTCCAGTTCGGCGAGGTCGCCCGGCCGGTCCTCGCGCCTGACGATGGCCTTCGCCGTTTCCAGCGCCGCCTCGATGCGCCGCCGGAACGCAGCATCGTAGGGCACGAACATTGACGGGCCGGCCACGATCCGGTTTTCACCGTCGGTCCTCACGAAAGCGATGTCGATGCCGTCCATAGACGTGCCGCTCATCAGGCCGATTGCGCACAGTGCCGCCATTTTCGCCGCCGTTCTTGTGATTCCTTGTGCGCGGATGCTAAACGCGCCCATTCACTCTTGCCATGGCGGGCGCGCGCCCGCCGCGATGTTCCCCGGGATAGCAAAATGTCCGCCTTCAAATCCGACTTCCTGCGCACGATGTCCGAGCGCGGCTTCATCCACCAGACCTCGGATGATGCCGGCCTCGACAGGTTCTTCGCGACGGAAACGGTGACGGCCTATATCGGTTTCGACGCGACGGCCAAAAGCTTGCATGCCGGCTCGCTGATCCAGATCATGATGCTGCACTGGCTTCAGCAGACCGGCCACCGCCCGATCGCACTGATGGGCGGCGGCACCTCGATGATCGGTGATCCCTCCTTCAAGGATGAGGCGCGCAGGCTGCTCACGCCGGCCGACATCGAGGACAACCTCACCGGCATCCGCCGGAATTTCGCGCCCTACCTGAATTTCGGCGACGGCCCGGGCGACGCCATGATGGTCAACAATGCCGACTGGCTGATGGAGATCAACTACGTCAATTTCCTGCGCGATGTCGGTCGGCATTTCTCGGTCAATCGCATGCTGGCTTTCGATTCGGTGAAGATGCGGCTCGAGCGCGAGCAGTCGCTGTCCTTCCTCGAATTCAACTACATGATCCTGCAGGCTTACGACTTCGTCGAGCTCTACAAGCGCTTCGGCTGCCGCCTGCAGATGGGCGGCTCGGACCAGTGGGGCAACATCGTCAACGGCATCGATCTCGGCCGGCGCATGGAGGATGCCTCCCTGTTCGCGCTCACCACGCCGCTGCTCACCACTTCGTCCGGCGCCAAGATGGGCAAGACGGCCTCAGGCGCCGTCTGGCTCGATCCGGAAATGCTGAGCGTCTATGACTTCTGGCAATACTGGCGCAATACCGAGGACGCCGATGTCGGCCGCTTCCTGAAGCTCTACACGACCTTGCCGATGGACGAGATCGCACGGCTGGAGGCGCTCGGCGGCTCCGAGATCAACGACGCCAAGAAGATCCTCGCGACCGAGATCACCGCTCTGCTGCACGGCCGCGCTGCCGCCGAGCAGGCGAGCGAAACCGCGCGCAAAACCTTCGAGGAAGGCGTCACCGCCGACACGCTGCCGACGGTCGAGATCGGCCGGGATGCGCTGGAGGCAGGGATCGGCATCCTGTCGCTGTTCGTTACGGCGGGGCTCGCCTCCTCCAATGGCGAGGCGCGCC
>NZ_AHAM01000121.1 GCF_000236565.1 Mesorhizobium alhagi CCNWXJ12-2
GATCTGCAAAGGCGACAATTCATTGATGCCGCGGTTGAAGATCAGCCGCGCAAGCACCTCGTCCTCAGGCAGTTCCGGCTGCGAGGAGAATTTGATTTCCGGATCCGAGACGCGGCCGCTGACCGTGATGAACACGGTTATGTCATTGCCGCCCGAACGCGCCACGAAATTGACGAACGGATCGAGATCGCCGACCAACGTGACCGTGCCCTCGTCAAAATCGATGCGCTGGCCGAGAATGGAAAGCCGACCGCGGATCAGGTTGAAAGCGCCGACCGGCTGGATATCGGTCGCCGGTCCGGTCAGGCGCACCGTGCCGCCGAGTTCGGCGTCGAGCCCGCGCCCGCGCACGAAGATGCGGTTGGGGGCGCTGACCGCGATATTGAGCCGGACCACGCTCGGCCGCGCCGAAGGCGTCGGCGTGCCATCGTTCGCGCGGGCCCGCTCGAGGGTCTCGACCACCGGCCTGGGCGGGTCGATGTGGACCACGTCTATCGCAGCCGCGCCCGAGCCGAGGCTTTCGGGCACCGTGATTTCCGCGCGCTCGATTGCAATGTCGCCCGAAACCAGCGGATCGCGGGTCAACGGGCCCGTCAGCGCCAGGCTGCCGCTCAGCGTAGCCACGACCAGTTCGCCGTCGGCGTAGCGCGCCTGGTTGAGATTGATCCTCACATCCGCAGGGAAACCGGCCTGCGCGTTGGTGGACACGGAACCCGAAGCCGTGATCGTACCGCCCGCCGCGATCGCCGCCGATGCGTTGCTGATCGTCACCCGATCGCCTGCGAGCGCCGCCGACACGGCGATGTCGCGCAGCCTGACATTTGTCTCCGGATCGATGAACTGCGCGCCGGAGGTCGAGATCGTGCCGCGTATGGCGGGCTGCCCCAGGCTTCCCGAGATCGTCGCGGCGAGCGAAACCGTGCCGGAAGCCTGGGCGCCGCGCTCCGCAAGGAAACGGTTGGCGAGCGACAGCGGCGCCTGGCCGTCGACGGTAACCGAGACGCCGGTTCCCGAGAGCGGCAGCCGTCCATTGGCGGTTAGCGAAAGCCCCTGGGGGCCGCTCACTCTCGCAGAGGACAGCGTCACCACTTCATTGGCGAAGCTGCCGGAAGCGGTCGCATCGAGCGGCGACAACCCGGCCGAGTCCAGCGCGGAGGCGCGCAGCCCGGCGCCGCGCAGTTCGAACGATGCGGCCGGCCGTTCGAGCGATCCCGTCACACGGGCAGTGCCCGACAGGCTGCCGCCGAGATTCTGGCCGGGCGCCGCGGCGTTGAGAACGGCGAGCGGGAATGCGTTGAGTGCAACATCCAGCGCCAGAGCCCCCTCGCCGAGCGGCACGCCGCCTCTCACCGTGGCGCGAAGCCCGTCAGGACTGGCGATTGCTGCGTCGACATTCAGCCTCTCGGCGGTGGACGTGCCAGTGGCGTCCAGGCTGATCGTGCGCAGCCCGGCCTCGCGCAGCGCCTCGGCGGCGATCGACCTGCCCTGCAGATCGAACCGGATATCCGGTCTGGCCCGCGTGCCTCCGATCGTGGCTGTGCCGTCGATGGTTCCTCCCAGCCCAAGATCGGGGCGAATCGTGTTGGCGATCGCCAGCGGCAATGCGGCGATCGTGACAGAAAGTTCGAGGCTTTGGGCGATCGTGCCTTGCGCGCTAACGCGCCCGCCGCCGACATCGAACGCCACGTTGCCAACGGAAATATCCGATCCCTTGACCTCGAGCACCGCCGGCTCGACGAGCCGTGCCGCAAGCCTGCCTTGCGCCAGTTCGACCGTCTGCAGGCCGAGCCGCCAGCCGCCGTCGACCGGCGACAGCGCGCCGGATGCGGCGGCTGTCGCGCCATTGTCGAGCGTCGCGTCGGCGGAGAAGTTGGTGGTCACGCCGCTGCTTTCGGCTGTCGCGGAAAGCCTTGTCACCTCGATGCCGGCCGCGGTGACGTCGGTTGCCTGCAACGAGCCGTTGGCGACCGGAACGTTGAAGAGATCGGCGATGCTCGCCTGCAGATCGGCCCGGCCGAGCCTAACCGTGTCGGCGACGAGATTTTCGGCGTTCGCCTTGATCGTGGCGTTCTGCCGGTCCTCGACGGGTTCGAGCGCAATATCGGCGTTTACCGCGCCGGTCGCCTGAACCAGCAGCAGCGCGGCTGCCGTCGAAACATCGGCGGCGGCGAGTTTCAGCGCGCCATCGAACAGGCCGGCAGGGCTCTGGGTGACATCGCCTGTAATCCGCGTGCCGCCCGCGGAAAAATCCAGCGCGCTCAGCCGGCGGCCGCTTTCGTTCAGCGCAACGGCGCTCGAAAGCTGCACACGGGTTCCGTCGAGGAAGGCGTTGCCGGTGACCTGGCCGTCGAGGTCGCCTTCCCGCAGCGTGCCTTCGAAGCCGAGCACCGCCTCGCGCAAATTCTTGCCGACAACAGAGCCCTCGGCCACTTCGGCTCCGAACGTAAGACCTATCAGCCCCTCCGAACCCGATGCACGGCCCCTCGCCGTCAGGCGGCCGGCGGCATCCTCGGAGACAAGGGCCAGGTCCGTCAGCGCCAGGTCGAAATCGAAATCGGCGGCGCCCGTGGCGAAGCTGCCGTCTGCCGTCATCGAGACCTGCTCGTTAAAGATGCGCAGCCCGTCTGCGACGAGCCCGGTTTCGCCCCGCGCGACGCGGCCGGTGATGCGGGTCTGACCCTGCAGCAAATTGTCCGTCGGGGGGCTGTCGATCGTCAGTCCGGTGGCGACGCCGTCCACGGTCAAATCGAAACCGCCGGTGACCGGCTCCACGTTGCCGGAGGCGTCGAGATCGAGCCCGCCTGAAACGTCGCGCCCGGCCAGTTGCGAGAACGGCGCGATGCTCGTCGCCTCGACGCCGATATTGCCGCGAAACGCCAGTTCGGCGATGTCGCCGGAGAGCGATACATTGAGGCCGTTGCCGGAAAGCAGCGCCCTGGCGAGTTTTACCGGGCTGCCCGCGCGCCAGTCGCCTTCTACATCCAGGCTGAGCGTCTCGCCGAGCGCTTCGGCGATGTCGGCCCGCGTCGCGGTGACGCCGGTAGCGTCGCCGTCGACGGCGAAAGTGATCCGTCGCTCCGCCGGCTGGTTGATGTTCTCGGCCACTCCGTTCGCCGTCAGCGCGATGTTTTGCGCGGCAAAAGTGTCGGTGGCGAGTTCGGCGACGGTCAGCGACCCGGTCCAGTTCTCGTCCGCGCTCTCGCCGAAGGCGATCGTCAGCGCGACGCGATCGACCGTGGTCTGGCCGCCGGGAACGGGCAGCACCACCTTCTCGACGCTTTGATTGTCGATCAAAGCATCGAGCGTCAGTCTTTGCAGGAAATTGTCGGCGGTGGTTTCGGCGGCGGCGGTGAGGTTCAGCGCGCCGCTGCGCAGATCCAGGTTCTCGAGCGCGAGCCCGCCGCCGGTCTTGAACACGCCGTCGGCCGCAAGCGTCGTCTCGGCGCCGAAGAATTCACGGAAGCGCGGCGGAATCAGCCGAACGATCGGCCCCTCGACATTGGCGGCGAAGCCGAGCCCGCCCGATTGCTGGCGCAGCCTTGTCGTGCCGGTCAGCACGCGCTGGGCGTCGGCGTCGAGCGTCAAGGCGAGGTCGAGTTCCTCCAGCGGCCCCTCGCCCGCCAGCGTCAGCGCCACCGGCGGGCGGCCCCCC
>NZ_AHAM01000120.1 GCF_000236565.1 Mesorhizobium alhagi CCNWXJ12-2
ACGTTGAGGTCGATGCGGCCCTCGACGCCATGCGATAGCCCGGACCCGGAATATTGCCAGAACACCCATTTGCGGCCGGGATAGACCGTCGACGGGTGCGCCGCCACCGAGCGCAGCCAGAACGGATGGTTCGGAAACGCGCCTTTCAGATTGTCGCGATAGAAATCCGGCGCAGTGTAGATGATCGGCCGCTGGCCGTAATGCGCCTCGAGCTTGTCCATGAAGACCTGCATCTTCTCCAGGACGTTTTCCCGCGACGGACGCTTCTTGCAACGGGACTCGCCGTTCCATTCGACATCGATCACCGGCGGCAGCGCGCCCGGCGCCTTCGGCACATTGCGGATGAACCAGTCGGCTTGCTCGCCAGCGGTGCGGCACCAGTAGAAGAAGTGATAGGCGCCTCGCCTCAGCCCCGCCTCGCCAGCCGCGCGCCAATTCTTCTTGAACATCGGGTCGAGGTGGTCGCCGCCATCGGTCGCCTTGATGTAGGCGAAATTCGCGCCCTGCGACCTGAGTTTCGGCCAGTCGATCTCGCCCTGCCAGCGCGAGACGTCCACGCCGTGCACCGCGAGCTTCGTCGGCGATCTCTTGCCGAAATTGATCGGCTTGGCGTCGCGGAACCGGTGCCGGTGGATTTTTCCGGTGGCATAGGGCGCTTCGCGCAGTGCCGGCTTCGGCACTGCAACCAGGGCGATCGGCGTCACCGCGGGCTCGGCGGTCTCCTCCGCCTGCACGGCTTCCACGACAGCCTCCGCCGGAGCGGCGGCGCCTACATCGACCTGCGGCACGGCCGCGTCGGGTCGCGGAATCGAGCTGGTGGTTTCGAGCGACGGCGCCAGGCCGTCGATGCCGGAACTCGATGTGCACCCGGCAACGCCCAGGCATGCGAGGAGGGTAACGACGATGGCTGTCGAACGCATTGGGACCCGTACGCAAAACAATTGAGACCGAAGGCGGACGCCAGCGGAGACGATTTCACTAACGGGAGATTACCAAGAAAGACTGAATCCAAAGTTTCCGCGCCGGTTAACGATGACGCGTCTCGCAAAATCCAAAAGCCCCCGAGCCTCTCCCATTGGCAGAGGGAGAGGTGGCGAGCGAAACGAGCTTGTGAGGGGGTGGTTTAAGAACGGAGTTAAAGAGAATGATTCAATTGCAAAAACGTGCCTCCAAAGGGGAAGCGGTTGCACCTCTACGCGCACCAGCCCTGCTGGTCGCGAGCCTGCGCCATCACATGGACAGGCGGAACGAAGGGCTTGCGGTTCGCCCGGCGGCGCGCCCGTTCCAGCAACATGCGCACATCGTCCGGGCGCACCCGGTCGCGCTCCATGACCAGCTTGATCAGCGGATCGCTCAACAGTTCGTCCAGTGTGTCCCTGGTCTCGGTCATCTGTCGCTCCTCGATCGCCGCCCGCACCTTAGATAGGACTGCGATGATGGCGCGCCAATGTCGCTACGATGACGATCCCATGTCGCGGCGAAAAAAGTGCGCCTCAGCCGCTGATGCGACCGTGCGGCATGCCGTACATCAGCCGCTCGAAGCCGTTGCCCGAGACATACACCAGCGTGCGGTGGTCGCCGCCCTCGAAGTAGATGTCGCCGCGGCGCTCGAGCCCGTCATCCACCACGCTGGCGACCCGATAGGGCGCGCCGAAGATCGGCACGGCGCCGGTGTCGCAATCGGGGAACAGCGCGCTGGCTTCTTCCTCCGTGGCGAGTTCGACCCGCTCGCCGACGATTTCGCCGACCTTGGCGAGATCGACCTGGCGCGAAGCGGGAACGACGGCCAGCAGATAGCTGCCGTCCCATTTCAGCACCACGCCCTTGGCCAGCGCATTGCCGGGCACGTGGCTCGCCTCGGCCGTCATCGCCGACGAACCGGTCTTGCTGTGCCGGGCGACGTCGTACGGCACGTGATTGTCTTCGAGATATTCCTGCATTGTCAGCGCAATACCCATGGCCGTTTCCTTTCGCTGCAAAGCGGCCGGGCAAGCGACAATAGCGGCGGGGAAATTGCGCGGGAATGGTCGCTGGAGACCGTGTCGCGTCTTGGCCAGTTCCTCGCCGTTTCGCCGGCTGGCCGCATAACCACCCTTTTTGGCAGGGCAAGCCTATCAGTCAAAAAAGAATACACCCGCCGGTCGGCACGGGCAACCGGCCGGCAATTCCCGTTGCATTCCGCCGGCCATGCGCCAGATTTGCAAGCAGAGACGCATGGAGGTCGCGGTGCAGGATGAACCCAAGGCGATGCTGGTCCGGATCAGCGGCAGGGTGCAGGGCGTGAGTTTCCGCATCTGGACGCTTGAGGAGGCCGAAAGGCTCGGCCTGTCCGGCTGGGTCCGCAACGAGGCCGACGGGTCGGTGAAGGCGCTGATTGCCGGGCCGGAGGCCGCGGTGTCGACAATGCTCGCCCGGTTCTGGCAAGGCCCGTGGGGCGCTTCGGTTTCCGGCGTTGTTTCCGAAAGCGCCGATCCGGACCAGGCCTCCGCCGGCTTCCGGATCACCGGGTAATGTTCATCCAAAACATGGCCGGCGAAGCCACGCCTCGCCGACCAAAAACATTCGCTGCCGATCGCTATTTTCCGGCCACCAGCTCGTCCCAGCTCTTCACCGCGGTCTCGCCGTTCAGGAAGGGAAGCACGGTGCCGGCCAGTTCCGGCGCGAAGAATACGTCGTAATGGGTGCGGTTCGGAATGATCGCCAGCCGGTTCTGCGACAGGTTCTCGCGCATCCAGCCGGCATCCTTCAGTCCGCCGCCGAGCAACTGGTAGAATTTGATCACATGCTCGGGCCGGTACATGTCGCTGTCGCCGAACACCAGCATTACCGGCATCTTGAGCTTGGCCGCGTCCGCCGACCAGTCATAGGGCTTGCGCATCAGATTGCCCATCTGGTCGAGCAGCTTTGGAAATTCCTCCGGCTTCGGCGCCACCGCGACATAGGAGGTGTACATCGGCGTTTCCTTCATGAACTCCGCCGCCGCCCCCGTGAGTTGCACCTGCTGTGCCTTTATCTCGGGGTAAAAGCCGTCATCGGAAAAGCCGGCCGAAACCAGCGCTAGCCGCCGCACCGCCTCGGGATGCTGCACGGCAAGCCGGAAGGCCGCGCCGCCGCCGAACGAATAACCGAGCACATCAACTTTTTCGTAGCCGAGTTCGTCGAGCAACGCGGCCAGATCGTCGCCGATATCCGGCAGGCTGATATCGCGGTTTCCGAGCGCGGTGCGGCCATGGCCGTGGAGATCGACGGCAATCACCTGGCGGCCTTCGGAAAGCGCAGGCAGCACCGGGCCGAACATGTCGATCGAGCCAAGGCCGCCATGCAAAAGCAGCAGCGGCTCGCCCTCGCCGCGGATCTCGTAATAGTAGTTGACGCCGTTGATTTCGGCATGGCCGGCCTTTGCCGGCCCGGAAGTCTCCGCAAGGACGATGGCTGGCGCGGCAAGCAATGCCGCTGCGGAAGCGATGAGGGCGATCAGCGTGGATTTCATGGTGTCGGTCTCCTTGGCTTTCGCAGGTCCGCTGATCGGCCTGCTCCGTCGATACCCCAAGGACGAAGCGCCGTGCCGAATGCCGACACGGCGTTCGAAATTTTTCGCAGGGAGATTCAGCCCGGCTCTAGGAAAGTGCGGCGGCGATCAGTTCGGGCCCGCGCTCATCATCTTCGCTCGAGGCTTCGAGATAGGTCATCGGCGCGCGCAGCGTCCACGTCACCCCGTCCGGCGCATAGGTCACGGCGCCCACGCCGCCCAGCGCCGTAGGCGTCACCTTTTCCAACACGACCTTGCCGAAGCCATGTTCGGTGACCTCGCCGACGGCCGGGCCGCCGAGTTCGGTCCAGGAGAGGCAAAAGCTCTTCTTGCCTTCGGCGTCGCGTTCGAGCTTCCATTCGACCTTGATGGTTCCGCCGAAGGCTGAAAGGGCGCCGTATTTGGCGGAGTTGGTCGCCAGTTCGTGGAAGGCGATGCCCAGATACTGAACGGCGTTCGGCTGCAGCACGATCGACGGTCCCGACATGGTGATGCAGTCCTCGTTGCCGAACGGCTTTACCTGCGCGAGCAGCAATTCGAACACGGTGGCGCCGCGCCATTCGGCCAGCACCAGAAGGTCGTGCGAACGGGCAAGGGCCATGATCCGGTTGCGCACCTGCTTCTCGAATTCGAGCGAATCCCGGGACCGCTTGCTGGTCTCCCGGATCATCGACAGGATCACCGCATACTGGTTCTTCACCCGGTGATTGACTTCGCGCATCAGCATCAGGATGCGGTGCTGGCTTTCCTTGCGCTCGCTGATGTCCCTCGCGATCTTCGACGCACCGATGACGCGACCGGTGGAATCCCTAATCGGCGACACGGTCAGCGAAATGGAGATCTTCGAGCCGTCCTTGCGGAGACGGACAGTTTCGTAGTGATCGACCCGTTCGCCCTTGCAGATACGCTCTATAATGCCTGGCTCCTCGTTCTGCCGGTCCTCCGGGATCAGCATCGTGATGGGCTTGCCGATCGCTTCCCGCGCCGTATAGCCGAAGAGCCGTTCCGCCCCCTTGTTCCAGCTTCTGATCCGGCCGTCGAGATCCTTGCTGACAATTGCGTCTTCCGAGGATTCGACGATGGCCGACAGCAATTGCTGGCCCTCCTCGCGCTTTTTTTGAGCAGTCAGGTCGACCAGCATGTTCAGGGCGCCGATCATTTTGCCCGATGCGTCGCGCAAGGGGGTCGGAAAAGCCAGGAAGGGGACACGCGTGCCATCCGGACGTTCGGCTATGGCCTCGGCGCCCCGGACCTCACGCTCTTCGCGCAGCGCCACGGCCATCGGGCACTCGTCGTGACTCATCGGCGTGCCGTCCGGCCAGCGGAGCCGCCACGAGCCACACCATTCGTCGTGGCCGATGCGCGGGCGATGGCCCCAAAGCTCGGCGGCGGCTTCATTGTAGAAGGTGATCCGTCCGGACATGTCGGTGGTGTAGATGGCGACCGGGAGCACCATCAGCACCTCGCGCCAATGCGACGCATGCGGCTCCAATGCGTGCAGCGTCACAACGACATCTTGTTGCGGAATATTCAAGACGTTTCCCCAAGAGGGCGGAAACGGCGAACTTGCATCCAGTCGTGGTTGGCGGTCTGCATTGAGCCCCCGCTGCTTAAATCCGGGAATTCCCCTCTGTAACCTGACCGAATGCTCGGGCGGGGATAAAGTTCCCTGCCTTGCGATTTTTTTTCGAACCCGGAAGAAATCGCCGGCTCAGTAATCCTTCTCGTAAAATATGCCGGCGCCGGTATCGCCGCCGGTCCCGACGGAGCCCCGCGCCTTCAGATTGTCGGTAATGTCGAGATTGATGGTGGCGCGCGTCGATCCGCCTGCGCCGGCTTCGACCCCGAGATAGATGTTTTCCTGGATGTAACGCCCTGCCCGCACGGCGGCGTTGCCCTCGGCATCTGTGACGATGTCGAGGTCGTCGAGACCCGTCGCGGAGCGCAGGCTGCCGAGCAGCGAAGTGTTGCCACCGCCGGCGAGCTCAGCGGCTGGCGCGGCG
>NZ_AHAM01000119.1 GCF_000236565.1 Mesorhizobium alhagi CCNWXJ12-2
CGACGCTGAAGACCGGCACGAAGCTGCTCTCAGCCACCGTCCAGTGCTCGTTCGGCGAAGGCACGATCGGCGGACCGCTGGCTGAGATCCAGAAAGCGCACCCCGACACCATCATCGGCTCCTATCCAAAATATCTCGACGGGAAATTCTGGACCGAACTGGTGGTGCGGGCACGGGAGGCAACGGCGCTGGAGGCGGCGCGCGCCGAGGTTGAGGCAATGGTCGCCGGGCTCGTCAAGACCGGACCGTAATTGACGCTGGCGGAACCGCGCGCGACCCATCATTGTTGTACTGAAAGGGCCGGATCGCGTTTCAGGAGGCTACCATGCCGTTCAAGACGATCATCGCCATCATCCAAAGCGCCGAAGACACTGATCGGGTGCTCGATTGCGCAATCCCGCTCGCCGCGCGCTTTGAAGGTCATGTGATAGGCGTCCATGCCGAGCCCCTGCCGGTCGCCTACGCCTCGACCATCGGTTTTCCAGACACCGAGTTCCTGCAGGCCACGGCCGACATGAACAAGGAGCGCTCCAAGAAGCTCGAGGGCCTGTTCCGGGGCCGCCTCGAGGCTGCGGGCCAGTCCTTCGAATGGCGCGGCCTTGAGAGTTTTTCAGGCGACAGCGCGCTGTCGGGAATTTCCAGTGCGCGCTGCGCCGATCTGGTCGTCGCCGCCCAGCGCAATCCCGACGCCGATTCCGATACGTCCACCGACATCGACACTCTGCTCTACGATGCCGGGCGGCCGGTGCTGGTCGTGCCGCATGCGGGGCCGTCGCTCAGCTCATACAACCGCATCCTGATCGCCTGGAACGGCAGCCGCGAGGCGGCGCGCGCCGCCTTCGACGCGCTGCCCTTCATCATCGAGGCGGAGCAGGTCGAGATATTGGTCATCGATCCGCCCGAGGATCTCGAAGCCGATGCCGACGCCGGCGGCGCAGAGATCGCGACCGCGCTTGCGCGCCATGGCGCCAATGTCGCCGTGGCGATGGAAGAATCCGACGGCCGCGCGGTCGACGATGTGATCCAGGACCGTGTCGGAGCCATCGGCGCCGACCTGCTGGTCATGGGCGCCTACAGCCATTCCTGGCTGCGCGAATTGCTGTTCGGCGGCATAACCCGCACCGTGCTGCAATCGATGCCCGTCGCGACGTTCATGTCGCGGTGACAGACGCCTCCCCGTGTCGTGGAAACTCGATGAGACCGTGCAAACCTCGGCAGGTACGGTGGCAGCGGGCCGACTTGGCAGCGGGCCTGCACTCGTGCTGGCCCACGGCTGGCCGTGGTCTTCGTTCTCATGGCATCGGATCGTTCCGGGACTTGCAAGGCGGTATCGCGTCCACTGGTACGATATGCCCGGATACGGGCGATCCGCCAAAGACGCGGAGCAGCGCACATCGCTCGACGTCCAAGGAAAGGTGTTCGCCGAGATGCTTGCGCATTGGGATCTCGAGCAGCCAATGGTCGTTGCCCATGACATGGGTGGAGCGACGACGCTGCGGGCGCATTTGCTGCATGGCTGCGATTTCGGCCGCTATGTTTTGATGAACGTCGTCGCGATGCGTCCCTGGGGATCGGAATTCTTCGATCATGTCGGTCGACATGTGGATGCCTTTCTGGGGCTGCCGCCGCATATCCACAGAGCGGTCGTGGAGGCCTACATCAAGGGAGCGATCGTCAACGACATCGATTCGGGAGATTTCGAGCGGCTGGTCGAGCCGTGGATTTCCGATGAGGGACGAGGGAGCTTCTATCGGCAATTCGCGCAAGCCGATGAAAAATATACCGCCGAGATCGAGCCGATGTTCGGGGAGATCCGCTGTCCGGTCAAAATCATCTGGGGCGAGGACGATCCGTGGATCCCGCTGGAGCGAGGCAAAGCGCTTCATGCGCTGATCCCGCAGGCCTCATTCGAAACATTGCCTGGCGTCGGCCACCTGCCTCAGCTCGAAGCCCCGCAGCTCGTCCTGGAGCGGCTGAACGCGTTTCTGGAGCGATCCTAAACATCCGGACATCACCGTCCGGCAGAAGCGCTTGCCAAACCCTGGCCTTTCCAGTTAATTCCGCCCGCATTCCCCAATCTTCCGCGCTTCACTGGCGCGCTTTCGGAGTGCGCACAAAATGTCCCTTCCCGACAAGGCCTTTCCCGTTTCCTGGGACCAGTTCCACCGTGACGCGCGCGCGCTTGCCTGGCGTCTCGCCGGCGCCAACGGCCAGTGGAAAGCCATCGTCTGCATCACACGCGGCGGGCTCGTTCCGGCCGCCATCATTTCGCGCGAACTCGGCATCCGCGTCATCGAGACGGTCTGCGTGGCGTCCTACCACGATTACACCTCGCAGGGTCAGCTCAACATCCTCAAGGAGGTCACGCCGACGCTGGTCGAAAACGACGGCGAAGACGTGCTTATCATCGACGACCTGACCGATACCGGAAAGACGGCGGCGATCGTCCGCGCAATGATGCCCAAGGCGCACTTCGCCACCGTCTATGCCAAGCCCAAGGGTCGGCCGCTGGTCGACACCTTCGTCACCGAAGTGTCTCAGGACACCTGGATCTACTTCCCCTGGGACATGGGCTTCACCTACCAGAAGCCGATCGCCGACGATCACGTCGGCTGAACCACTCTGATCACTACGCCCCACGCGAAAAAGCGGCATTTTTGGCCCGCCGATGCAGCCTTTCGGCGTCTGGACGGTTTATTTTTTACTACTAATACACATATTTAACCGTAATATTCTTGAGACGGCAAACGAATCGGATTGGGACGACCCGGCGCCTCGATGTTCATCAGCCACCAGAAACGGAACCACCTAGCGGAACGGATAAGACGCCTCTTTGGCGCCATGCCCTGCCGCGTGCAGGTGGCTGCGTTGCCGTGGCGCAAGACCGCCTACGGGGTCGAGGTCATGCTCATCACCAGCCGCGACACCGGCCGGTGGGTCATTCCGAAAGGTTGGCCCGAGGGCCAGGAGGATCTTTACGAGTCGGCCGCCCGCGAGGCGGCCGAGGAAGCCGGTCTTTTCGGCTCGGTTTCGCGCTTCGAGATCGGCCGCTACTATTACGGCAAGCGCCAGCCTTCCGGCATGGAGGCGCGCTGCGAGGTTCTGGTCTTCCCGATGGAGATCGATCAGGTCGCCGAAAAATGGCCCGAGCGGAAGAAGCGCAAGCGCAAGTGGTTTTCGCCGCAGGCTGCCGCGGCAATGGTGCGCGAACCCGACCTCGGCGAACTGATTTCCGCGTTCGGCGTTAATCCACGGGAATCTGCTGCCTGAACAGGCTCGTCCGTACCTTCTGACTTGTCCGCGGCTTGGCATTTCCCTAGCTAGAGCGCGCGGGATCGGCGTGCCGCGTTGAAATTCGTCAGGACGGGGTCATGGCCGACACAACAGCAGCAAGCCGCAAGGAGACCCTCGACAAGGATCTGGATAAGCTCAGCCATGTCGAGGAAGCCGCGACCTTCGTGGCGCGCGGTCTCATCGCGCCCGGACTCGCGCTGTTGTTCATGGCCGCCGTGGCGGGCGCGGCCGCCGTCTATGCCTTCGACGAGCCGCGTGCGATCTTCATCGTCGCGGCTGCCGCGATCGGCGCCTACATGGCGCTCAACATCGGCGCCAACGACGTCGCCAACAATGTCGGCCCGGCGGTCGGCGCGAAGGCGCTCACCATGACCGGCGCGCTGGTCATCGCGGCGATCTTCGAGACCGGAGGCGCGCTGATCGCCGGCGGGGACGTCGTCGCAACCATTTCCAAGGGGATCATCGACCCCACGGCCGTTTCCAATCCGACCGTCTTCATGCGCCTGATGCTGGCCGCGCTGATCTCGTCAGCTCTGTGGGTCCACATCGCGACCTGGGTCGGCGCCCCGGTCTCGACTACCCATGCCATCGTCGGCGGCGTCTTCGGGGCCGGCGTCGCAGCGGCGGGGCTGGCCTCGGTCAACTGGCCGGTAATGGGCGCCATCGCCGCAAGCTGGGTGATCTCGCCGGTTCTCGGCGGCTTGGTGGCGGCTCTCTTCCTCGCCTTCATCAAATCCGCCATCATCTACCAGGACGACAAGATTTCAGCCGCCCGGCGCTGGGTACCGCTGCTCATCGGCGTGATGGCCGGCTGCTTCGCGTCTTATCTTTGCACCAAGGGGCTGGGCCGCATCCTCGATATCTCCGCCTACGATCTGGCGGCCGTCGGCGTGTTCAGCTTCGCGCTGTTCTGGGGCCTCTCGCAATACTACGTGAACCGCGCATCCGTCGGCATGGAAAACCGCAACCAGTCGCTGCGCAAGCTGTTCAGGCTGCCGCTGGTTGTTTCGGCGGCCCTGCTTTCCTTCGCGCACGGCGCCAATGACGTCGCCAATGCGGTCGGTCCGCTCGCGGCGATTGTGCACACGGCCCATTCTGGCGCCGTCTCTGGCAGCGTCGGCATCCCGCTATGGGTGATGGTCATCGGCGCGCTCGGCATTTCCTTTGGCCTGCTGCTGTTCGGCCCAAAACTCATCCGCATGGTCGGCGAGCAGATCACCAAGCTCAACCCGATGCGAGCCTTCTGCGTGGCGCTTTCGGCGGCGCTCACCGTCATCGTCGCCTCCTGGTTTGGCTTGCCGGTCAGTTCCACCCATATCGCCGTCGGCGCGGTATTCGGCGTCGGCTTCTTCCGCGAATGGTACACGGCCAAATCGCGGCGCAGGCAGGCCTATATGGAACGCAAGAACCAGCGCTGGGTCGCGGAGCGGCCATCTGACAGTGGCGAGAAGAAGGTGGTCGGCAAGGCGCGCCAGATACACAGCAAGGCCTCGCGCGAGGAAATCGCCCGCCGCAAGCTGGTGCGCCGCGCCCACGTCACCACCATCGTCGCCGCCTGGATCACCACCGTGCCCGCCGCAGCCCTGCTCGCAGCCGGCGTCTTCCTTGGTCTCGGCCTGCTTGGCCGCTGACTGGCGGCCGCCGACCTGACGTTTTTTCTCCCCGCTATCCACATTCACGGCCCACAACATGTTGGGGTCATAAAACTTACAGAAACGAACTCTTGACGGGCGAAAGCGAGTCGCCTTTTATGGGTCATGCGCTCCGAGTATGAGGCGCGGCCGGCGGTGACAGCACCGGTCTTTTTCCCGGATTTCCCATGCGTTCTGGCGGACCGGCCCGTTTCGGCGGCGGGTCGACGCACGGGATTTCTGCGGGCGTTTTTCGCGTCTGGCATAAAATTGTGACACTGGAATAAATCGTCTGTTAACACTATATTTAGCGTTTGCGGCGATGCTTGAATACCAGATAGGGTGAACCTCTCCCGATTGGAGACTCACTGTCAGGCATCGAAGAAAGCGCTGCGATTTTCGCCGGAAGGGGATCGCCGGCACGCCGGAATCGGCGGGAAAGCGGTCGCGGCGGAGATCGAAGATTTGGGGGGCCCGGCCCGACAACGGCCGGCATTTGAAGGACACGCGCCTTCATGCGGATATCACGAGGGTATCCGGTGGATAGGTGCTATATATAGGGACTGAAGGACAGACCAATGCGCATCGAGCGGCGTTTCACCAAGGACGGGCAATCGGCTTACGCGGAGATCGAATTCCGCAAGGCGCTCTCCGAGATCAAGAACCCGGACGGCTCGGTCGTCTTCCGTCTCGCCGACATCGACGTGCCGGCGCAGTTCTCCCAGGTCGCCGCCGACATCCTCGCACAAAAGTATTTCCGCAAGGCCGGCGTGCCTGCGCGCCTGAAGAAGGTCGAGGAGACCGGCGTGCCCTCCTTCCTGTGGCGCTCCGTGCCCGACGAGGCAGCGCTTGCCGAACTCCCCGAGAAGGACCGCTATGGCTCCGAGACCGACGCCCGCCAGGTTTTCGACCGCCTCGCCGGCACCTGGACCTACTGGGGCTGGAAGGGCGGCTATTTCGCTTCCGAGGAAGACGCCCGCGCCTTCAAGGACGAGCTTTCCTACATGCTCGCCACCCAGCGCGTCGCTCCGAATTCGCCGCAGTGGTTCAACACCGGTCTGCACTGGGCCTATGGCATTGACGGTCCCGGCCAGGGCCATTTCTACGTCGACCCGTTCACCGGCAAGCTCACCAAGTCGAAATCCGCCTACGAGCACCCGCAGCCGCATGCCTGCTTCATCCAGTCGGTCGCCGACGACCTCGTCAATGAAGGCGGCATCATGGATCTGTGGGTGCGCGAGGCGCGCCTGTTCAAATACGGCTCCGGCACCGGCTCCAACTTTTCCTATCTGCGCGGTGAAGGAGAGAAACTCTCGGGCGGCGGCCGCTCGTCCGGCCTGATGTCGTTCCTGAAGATCGGCGACCGCGCCGCCGGCGCGATCAAGTCGGGCGGCACCACGCGCCGCGCCGCCAAGATGGTGGTGGTCGACGCCGACCACCCCGACATCGAGGCCTATATCGACTGGAAGGTCAACGAGGAGCAGAAGGTCGCCTCGCTGGTCACCGGCTCGAAGATCGTCAAGCAGCACCTCGCCAAGATCATGGCCGCCTGCATCAATTGCGAGGCCGACAATGGCGACTGCTTCGACCCGCTGAAGAACCCGGCGCTAAAGCGCGAGATCAAGGCGGCGAAGAAGAATTCCGTCCCGGAAAACTACGTCAAGCGCGTCATCCAGTTCGCCAGGCAGGGCTACACCTCGATCGACTTCAAGACCTACGACACCGACTGGGATTCGGAAGCCTACCTCACCGTTTCCGGCCAGAACTCCAACAATTCGGTCTCGCTGAAGGACGATTTCCTGCGCGCCGTCGAAAATGACGGCGAATGGAACCTGCTTGCCCGCAAGGACGGCAAGGTCATGAAGACGCTGCCCGCGCGGGAACTCTGGGAAAAGATCGGCCACGCCGCCTGGGCGTCCGCCGATCCCGGCCTGCACTTCAACACCACGATGAACGACTGGCACACCTGTGCGTCTGCCGGCGCGATCCGCGCGTCCAATCCGTGCTCGGAATACATGTTCCTCGACGACACGGCCTGCAATCTGGCCTCGATCAACCTCCTGCCCTACCGCAATGGCGACGGCAATATCGACATCGCCGCCTACGAGCACACGGTGCGGCTCTGGACGATCGTGCTCGAAATCTCCGTCATGATGGCGCAGTTCCCGTCCAAGGAGATCGCAAAGCTCTCCTACGAGTACCGCACGCTCGGTCTCGGCTACGCCAATATCGGCGGCCTGCTGATGACCTCGGGCATCCCCTATGATTCGGCCGAGGGCCGCGCCATCGGCGGCGCGCTCACCGCAATCATGACCGGCGTCGCCTACGCCACTTCCGCCGAAATGGCGTCCGAACTCGGCGCATTCCCGGATTACGACCGCAACGCCCAGAACATGCTGCGCGTCATGCGCAATCACCGCCGCGCCGCCTATGGCGACCGCGACGGCTACGAAAAGCTGTCGGTCGCGCCGGTGCCGCTTGTCGCCTCCGATTGCCCGCAGGCCGAGCTCATCACCCACGCCCGCGCCGCTTGGGACCGCGCCATCGAGCTCGGCGAGGAGCACGGCTACCGCAACGCGCAGGCGACCGTGATCGCGCCGACCGGCACGATCGGCCTGGTCATGGATTGCGACACCACCGGCATCGAACCGGACTTTGCTCTGGTAAAGTTCAAAAAACTCGCCGGCGGCGGTTATTTCAAGATCATCAACCGCGCCGTCCCCGAAGCCTTGCGCACGCTGGGCTACACCGAGGCGCAGATCGCCGAGATCGAGGCCTATGCGGTCGGCCACGGCAATCTTAACCAGGCCCCCGGCATCAACCCCGGCTCGCTGAAGGCAAAGGGCTTCACCGACGAGAAGATCGCGGCCGTCAACGCCGCGCTCGGCCAGGCCTTCGACATCAAATTCGTCTTCAACCAATGGACGCTCGGCGCCGACTGGGTGAAGGAGACGTTCGGCTTCACCGACGAGCAGCTCAACGATTTCTCCTTCGAGATACTTCCTGCCATCGGCTTCTCACGCAAGGAGATCGAGGCCGCCAACATCCACATTTGCGGCGCAATGACCCTGGAAGGCGCGCCCTTCCTGAAGGACGAGCACCTGCCGGTGTTCGACTGCGCCAACCCCTGCGGCAAGATCGGCAAGCGCTACCTCTCGGTCGAGAGCCACATCAAGATGATGGCGGCGGCCCAGCCCTTCATTTCGGGCGCGATCTCCAAGACCATCAACATGCCCAACGAGGCGACGGTCGAGGACTGCAAGAACGCCTACATGCTGTCATGGAAGCTGGCGCTGAAGGCGAACGCGCTCTACCGCGACGGCTCGAAGCTGTCGCAGCCGCTCAACGCCTCGCTGATCGCCGATGACGAGGAGGACGAGGACGATGCGGTCGAGGCGCTGATCGCCGCCCCCGCCGCCGCGCGCGCCGCGCAGGTCACTGAAAAGATCGTCGAGCGCGTGGTCGAACGCCTCTACCGCGACCGCGAGAAACTGCCGAACCGCCGCAAGGGCTACACCCAGAAGGCGGTGATCGGCGGCCACAAGGTGTACCTGCGCACCGGCGAGTTCGACGACGGCCGCCTCGGCGAGATCTTCATCGACATGCACAAGGAGGGCGCGGCCTTCCGGGCGATGATGAACAATTTCGCCATCGCCATCTCGATCGGCCTGCAATATGGGGTGCCGCTCGACGAATATGTCGACGCCTTCACCTTCACCAAGTTCGAGCCGGCCGGCATGGTCCAGGGCAACGACGCGATCAAGAACGCCACGTCGATCCTCGACTATGTGTTCCGCGAACTCGCCGTCTCCTATCTCGACCGCCACGACCTCGCCCATGTCGACCAGTCCGATTTCGACAAGACCGCGCTCGGCCGCGGCATTTCGGAAGGCAAGGCCCTGCCCTTCTCCAAGGGCCTGACCCGCGGAGCCTCGCCGCTCAAGGTCGTCTCCGGCCAGGGCGTCGCCGGCCCCGACCCGAAGGGTTTTGCCGGTGGCGGCCAGGCCGGCGGAACCGGCCAGCCGGCGCGCTCGGCCCCGGTGGCCTTCTCCGGCTCCAACGTGCGGGCGCTGGCCTCGGCCTCGGCCAATGCCGGCCTGGCGGTCAAGCCCGCATTGGTCACCGAAGGGGCGACGGCCTTCAAGCGCGACTATGAGGAGCGCGCGCGCGAACTGACGGAAGAAGCGCTGGAGGACGAAGCCTCCGCCGCCTCGGCCCTGTTCACCGACGAGGCCGCCGAAGCCGCCGCCGAGGCGAAAGCCAAGGCCGCCGACCGCCGCGCCAAATCGCTGATGCAGGGCTACACCGGCAATTCCTGCTCCGAGTGCCAGAATTTCACGATGGTGCGGAACGGGACTTGCGAAAAGTGCGACACGTGTGGCGCGACGTCAGGGTGTTCGTGACGATCGCCTGAACAAATAAAAGATAACAGGTTCGGCCCGGTCGCAGATCGGGCCGAAATGGCCAAAGGAACATTTCATGAACGAAATGCCCATAGAGCAAAGAATACGGGATGAGGAATTGGGGCGTATTCCCATGTGGATCGCCAACAAAGAGAGATGGCCGAAAGATGTCCGGACCGTTGGCATGGACGAATTTGATAACCTAGGGATCGATCGACTCGGGAACCTTTATTGGGATGGAAAAGCAATTGAAATCCGGCGAATATCTCTAAGCGGTGGTCAAAAAATTCTTGCATCTTTCATCGCATTCGTGGGCTTCTGGGCAGCAGTTGGAGCTACGTTGCAAGGCTGGACGTCGGCGCACTCGTGGTTGTGTGAACTACATTGGCTCAGCCAGCCCTGGTGCCCTCTCGTTCCCTGACTTGCGAGATGCTGCATAAGGGGCTCGTATACGTCGCTCCTTCGTCATCCTAGCGGAGCAGGAGCGAAACGACGTAGCGGAGACCCCGGTATCCATGCTGCACCTGCGCGGGAGTGCTCCGGCGGTCCCAGAACGAGCCATAGGTCAGGTCAGGTCCGCGCCGACCCTTCCTGCACCGCCTCAGCCGTCCGGACGGTTACGGCATGGATCCTCGGGTCAAGCCCGAGGATGACGAATGCACAGACGTTCATGGCCAATCGCCAACGTCCGCGATTAGCAGTGCCACCTTCCCTTCGTCATCCTAGGGCGGAGCAGGAGCGAAGCGACGTAGCGGAGACCCTAGGATCCATGCCGTACCCTCATGGCAGTGCTCCGGCGGTCCAGAACCGCACCCTCTACCGCAGCACCGCCCCCACCAGCCGTTCGCCCAGATTGTAGACGAGATTCTCGAGGTCGGCTGCTGTCCAGGGCGACGGGGCAGCCGCTTTCACGCGGGTTTCGACGTCGCTGTATTTGCCGATGCGGGCTTCAATGAAGGAGCGCATGCGCTGGTGAAACTGGCCGACGGTGAGCTGCTTGCCCTTGGCCTTGAACATCGAGCCGTTGAACCGCGCCGCCTTGGGGAAGAATTTGCTGGCCTTGGCGTCGGGCGTCTCATCGGCATTCGACAGGAGCTTTGCCGCGCCGCTGGTGCCGAGAAAATGGGGGAGGTAGAGATCCCTCTCGTCCATTGTCTTCTCGATGCGGGCTTCGATGCGTTCCTTGGCCGCGAGCAGGTTCTTGGCGGCAAGCACCGCCGACAGATAGGGATCGCGCCTGAGTTCCAGGATGCGGTCCTCTTCGGCATCATCCGCGACGTAATGCAGTTCGCGCTTGCCGTCGGGGCGGGTGAGGATCATCTCTGCTTCGTCGCCCAGGCCGAATTCCTCGCCATACTTCTTGACGGCCTCGAGCCAAGTCTGGTCGAGGAATTGCATGAGGCCGAGCGCCGACCCTTTGGGCGGGCGGTTGTTGACGTCGAAGGACGACTCCTTTTCGGCGATCGCGAAAAGGGTGTCGGCAGGAAATTCTGTGTCCTTGGCGGCGCGCAGGATTTCACCGGCGATGTACTGGGAAACCTTGTACTCACCGAACTCGTGCACCGACATGCCGCCGGCGACGATCTGTTCCGCGCCTTCAGAAAGGATGGTGACGGTGTCCTTCAGGGCATCGACCAGCGTGCCTTTGACTTCCTTGCGTTGGGGAGCCGTGGCGTCCGGATCGACCATGTCGAACTCGGGAACAGCAGAGGGGAAGTCCAGCAAAGGGGATGGAACGGCTGCGGAAAGCGCGGCCTCCGTAACTCCCCCGGGCATTGCCCTTGAATGGAGCGGCCATGGCATGATGGCCACCGTCGCCGCAAGGCCAAGCCCCGCGACCGTTTTCGACAAAGGCCGTCCGCCCCCCGAAAGGAGTACGCCCCTGCGAGCAAAGAATTCTCGTGTTTTATGGAGTGACGCCAAGGTCCCCCTCCCGTTCCCTATCACTGCCCAGTTGTCTTGGCGCAGGTCTATTCCAAACGTTGAGCCGTCAACGTCGAAAAAGACAAGAAGAACGGTCGGTGTGCCTTCTAAATAGGCATGATTCATGGCGGTACAATGGCCGCAGTGCGGCAAAATAGGCCAAAATGTACAGTAATGTGATTTCTATCGGGCGTTGCATGGTGATGGATTGCTTGCGAAAAACTATACGTTTCGCCCAACATCCCTGGCCTGCTCAAGCCATGACCATCGGCTCTGAAACCCGTAGCGGCCGGCGCCTAGAGCCTCTCCACGACATCGATGCAAAGCTTCAAGCCAGCCTGAAGCTCACGTAATGTTCGCAGCAACGTGTCCTTGACCGCGGCGGGAACGGCATACGGCGCCTGGCCTTCCGAAAAACCACCGACCATGCCGGTATATTCGCGCAGGATTGCCATCGCCGCTTCGTAGCGCCCGGCCGGAATGCGGCTCTGGCCTCGCTCGTACTTGCCAAGCTGCTTTGGCGAGATGCCCGGCCGCGTGGCAAGCTGTTCCTGAGACAGGCCCGACGCCCTTCTCAACCGCGCAAGTTCCCGGCCCTTGGCTCTGTCGTGATCTCAGGTTTTCGCGAAGTCTGCATGTCGCTGTATTGTCAGAGCGCGACACTTAGACTCGCCAACCCTTCGCAACAATGCACCCAAGGTTCCTATCGGCCGCTTCCTGGCCACCTTGAATTCCCATAAAGGGAACTCAAAGCGGGAGCGGCAGGAAGTAAGGAACGAATTCCCGGCCAGTTCGCGAAACAGCCCGCTACTCCCTCGAAGCCAGGCACGGATCGAGCATCACCTGCTCTTCGCCAACGCGCGAATAGCCGCCCGCGAAGAGGACGACATCGCCCGGCTGCATGTCGTTGGTGCTGTAGGTCACGCACAACACCCGTACGTCCGGCTCCGCGCACATTACGAGATAGGCGAGCGCGCCGTCGGAATCGACCGCCGACAGCGCGCCGCGGACCGACATCGTGACGCGCGCATCGACCTGCGGCGCGCGCTCCACCCAGTCGCCTATGGTCTCGCAGGTAGCCGGCTGGTCGGCATAGCCCTCGCCGAGCCGGAACGGCCCGGCGGGGTCGCAGCATTCTTGCGCGAGCGGCTCGGTTGCCGCGGCAAGCAGCAGCGCCAGGGCCAGAGCCGTTGGCGCGAAGCCCCGGAACACGCCGGATGCCCTCACTCCGCCGCGATCTTGTCCTGCGTATTGGTATCGAAATCGCTGGCGTCGTGGCGCTCGCGCAGCTGGCCCGACGGATCGCCGCTGGTGCGGTTGACCATGCGGCCGCGCTTCACGGCCGGCCGCGCATGGAGCTGGTCGGCCCAGCGCAGCAGGTTCTTGTATTCGTGCACCGAAAGGAACTCGCCGGCCTCGTAGTTCCAGCCCTTCACCATGCCTCCGTACCAGGGCCAGATCGCCATGTCGGCGATGGTGTACTCGCCGCCCGCCACATACTCGTTGTCGGCCAGCCGCCGGTCCAGCACGTCGAGCTGGCGCTTCGTCTCCATCGCATAGCGGTCAATGGCATATTCGATCTTCTCCGGCGCATAGGTATAAAAATGGCCGAAGCCGCCGCCGAGGAAGGGCGCGCTGCCCATCTGCCAGAACAGCCAGGACAGCGTTTCGGCGCGGGCGGGCTGCTCGGTCGGCAGGAACGCGCCGAACTTTTCCGCGAGATGGACCAGGATCGCGCCGGATTCGAAGACGCGGATCGGCGTTTTCCCGCTGCGGTCCATCAGCGCCGGAATCTTCGAGTTCGGATTGATTTCGACGAAGCCGCTGCCGAACTGGTCGCCGTCGCCGATCTTGATCAGCCAGGCATCGTATTCCGCGCCTTTGTGCCCGGCTTCCAGAAGCTCCTCCAGCATGATGGTCACTTTGACCCCGTTCGGGGTGCCGAGCGAATAGAGCTGCAGCGGATGCTTGCCCACCGGCAGTTCCTTTTCATGTGTCGGCCCTGCGATCGGACGGTTGATGCTGGCGAAAGCGCCGCCGCTCGGCTTGTTCCAGGTCCAGACTTTTGGGGGAGTGTATGGGGCGGTATCGGTCATATTCAGAGCCTCTCAGGTGCTATCGCAATAGGGGTTGGTTCGGCGGGGAACCTCAACATATTTATGCGCCCTCGCCGTTTCAAAGGGATGACGCCCCTGGACCAAGACTTTGCCGGTGTCGGGAACCCCTCCTGGCCTTTGCCGTTCCCCCGAACATCCCCCAACAGAGGAGACCAAGATGAGCATTGCAGGAAAGAAAATAGCGATTCTCGCCACCCATGGCTTCGAGCAGTCGGAGCTCGAAGTGCCCTTGCAGAAGCTGAAAGAAGCCGGCGCGCAGGTCCAAATCGTCTCGCTTGAAGCGGGAGAGATCAAGGGCTGGGCCAAGAAGGACTGGGGAAGGCCGGTCAGTGTCGACAGGACGCTCGGCGAGGCAAAACCGTCGGACTACGACGCGCTGGTTCTGCCCGGCGGGCAAATCAACCCCGACCTGCTGCGTGTCGAGCCGAAGGCAATTGAGTTCATCAAGGGGTTCTGGCGCGACAACAAGGTCATCGGCGCGATCTGTCATGCGCCTTGGCTGCTGATCGAGGCGGAAATCGTCAAAGGCCGACGGGTCACCTCGTACCACTCGATCAAGACCGATGTGATCAATGCCGGCGGCCGGTGGGAGGATTCCGAGGTTGTCACAGATCAAGGCCTGGTCACCAGCCGCAACCCCGGCGATCTCGACGCCTTTTCGCGGAAGCTGATCGAGGAGATCGGCGAAGGCGTCCACCAGCGCCGCGCGGCCTGACACGCGAGAGAGCGGCGG
>NZ_AHAM01000118.1 GCF_000236565.1 Mesorhizobium alhagi CCNWXJ12-2
CAACGGCGATCTGCTGATTTCCCAGAACGCGTCTCATGGGCGCGCCGAGCGAAAAAGCCTTGCGGTGGCGCTTGCCACGCCCTCCTGGCTCGATCCGATAACGGGAACGCCATGGCTTTGAAGCTGCCGCGAACGATCCGCCTCGATCCTTCGGATACCTTTGTCTATTCGCGCGCCGCCGAACCAGGCGAATGGGCGGTGACCGGCGCCTTTCTGTTCCACGGCGCCGACTTGGACAAGCTGTCCGGCAAGGAGCGGCAGGCGTTTCGCGCTGGTTTCCTCGGTATCGACAGCTTCGGCTGGTCCACGCTCGTCGTGGTCACGGATGCCACCGCGCAGGATCGCGCCGCAGCCGTCGACCGACTGGCCGAGCAGCTTGTGGTGCGGTGCGGAGCGCCAGATATCGAAACGGCGCGCGCCGCCGCCGAAGAGGAGATAGCCTTCGCGCAATCGCTGTGCGACCACTCGCCAAACACGCTGATCGGGGTCCACCGCACGAGCGAGCACGCCGGCATGCGAGAAGCGTTCCGGACCCTGCACCGCAAAGCGAGCCGGCTGGAGCCTGCAACCGCATTCCGCTTCGTCGAAATCGAGGAAGAAGACGCGCCGACGGAAAAAGTCGATCTCCTTGCACTTGCCGGGAGGCGGAAGTGAAGGATTTCTGGGTTTCCTCGGGTCATCACCTTCTCGACCGCGATGGGGCCGGACGCCTGCTCGTGACCGACGCCTTTTTGAAGGCATATCTCGCGCGGCCCGAGCTACTGCCGCCCGAATCAGCCTGCGAGGCGGAGTTGCGCCTGCATCACGAGCTTTTGATGCATCATCCGCGCCGGCCGGTCGCGAAGGAGGAGATCGCCGCTTTGGAGGATCCGGATGCGCGCGAGAACTGGGAGTTCATGATCGCCTTTCGCGACCATGTGCTGGCCGCGCCCTCGCTCGAAGCCGCGTATCTCGCGCTGGCGCGCGGCTCGGCAGATAACATCCCGCCGCTCTTCATGAACCAGCTTGCACAGGTCGTCCTGCGCAATGCGCTGGACGGTCAGCACGACGCCTGCGTCCTGCGAGCCGCCGAACTGTTTTATCGGCCGCAACGCGTGACTTCCCATGAGGGCGCTGTGCTTCTCGCCGACGCCGAAACCATCGAACTGCACGAACAGAACCGCCACGCCTCTCCGCTCCTCAACATGCTTGGAGGCCCGGCTGTCACGGAACTCGAAATACTCGACGAGAAGAATTCCGAGGGCTACTTCGCCAGGAGCGACGCTTTCGACATGGTGCTCAAGCTGGGCGGCGCCGGGAGCCCGGCCCGGCGCGGCCTTGCAAGCGCAATGGAGATCTGGATCCGCCATCTTCTTGCCGTGGACGTGGAGATCGAGCCGGTGGAGCGGATCGAGGACGAGGACTGGGCCTGGTTCGTCGGCCTCGACGCTGAAGCGACCCGCATTGGCAATGCGCTCTGGGCTGGCAAGGAACTCGACCCGGAGACGGCACAGCGCGTCATTGCACTGTTCCGGCTCACCTTCATCGATTTGGGCGAAGTCCAGCCGGACGTGGGCGCCAGGCCCGTCTGGCTCATAATGGCCATGACACCCGACCGAACGATCCGCATGAAGCCGCAGAACCTCATCGCAGGCCTGCCGTTTCGCGCCATGGGGACGATGAACTAGGAGGAAACGGCGCATGGTTCGGGAGACGGCGGAAGTTGGAGTGATCGTCGAGCGACGGGCTCTGGACAATCCCTGGATCGACCATGTCTGGATGCCTGTGGCCGTGCTGGCGGGCGCGCCGACCGCGGCGCCATGGACGGTGCTGCACGAAACCGACGGCCTGACGCGCTTCTATGCCGGAGCCTTCGAGCTCGAGCTCTTCGGGTCCGACACGGGCATGTACCGAGACAACCTCCGTTCGGGGCGGCCCAGCCTCTGGATCGCGCTCCGGTCGACCGAAGCTCCACCCGGAGTTGTGCTGCACTTGGTGACCGCCGATCCTTTCGAAGCCGAGTCGCTGACGGAGGCTGGCACCGACATCATCGAAGCCGTCCCGATGCCGATCGAGCTTCGACAATGGCTGGCCGCCTTCGTCGAGACGCATCACGTCGAGCGCCCTTTCGTCAAGCGCCAGCGCGATCGGGCGGACACAAATGCTCTGGCGAGGCGGGGTCCTCGTTCCGGATCGATGGATGATGCCGAATGAGCGCGGGAAACGACAATGTCTTCGCTCGCTGGTCGCGCCGTAAACGGGCGGCGCGGTCCAACGAGGCTGCGGAGCCGGAGAAGGACCAGCTTGCGCCTGACGCAATTGCGCCAGCGGATGCCGATCGCGTCGCGGAGCAGCATGCAGCGGTGGAGCCGGAGGTCGCCGCGCCTGCCGAACCCCTCCCCCGCATCGAGGACTTGACGGCCCAAAGCGACCTTTCAGCCTTCTTGCGCAAAGGCGTGCCCAAAATGTTGAAGAGTGCCGCATTGCGCAGGATGTGGTCGCTCGATCCGGCAATCCGCGACTATGTCGGGCCTTCCGAATATGCCTGGGACTTCAATACACCGGGCTCGATGGCGGGTTTCGGCCCGCTAAAAGCAGCCAGCAAATCCGTCGTCGATTTCCTGTCGACGAGTGGCGGCAACCCGGCCGATCCAGAACGCGCGGCAGCTGCCCCGGAGGTGCCGGAGAAGGCATCTCCGACCACCGTCTTGGCGGACGAAGACGCGAACGCCTCGCCCGACGGCTCTGAGGCTGTCACGCCGGACGGCTCGATCGACCCAGCAAGCTCCGAATCACCTTTGCCCGACCGAACCGAAATCGCCACCAACCGCGAGGAAGCCGCCAGCGGCGCGGAATCATCGCAGATCAACCGCCAGCGACGTCATGGAGGCGCCTTACCTCATTGATTCGGGCAGGTTGGCCGGTTTTGGCGCAGTTGTTGTTGCAATCGCCCGCTGGGGGGCTAGTATCCATTTTACCCACTCGTTGAGCGGCATGGTCGAGGTCAGAAGATGAACCCAGACTTGAGCCAGGAGGAGGCAATCGGAACGTCGGGCGGAGCTGACCCTCTGCTTCCCGGCGTAAACATTGCTGATGTCGACGACGTGAACAGCGCACGCGCGGATGAATACGCGCTGCTCGCCACGCTTCTCCTGGCCGCTCCGGATGCGGACCTCCTCTCGCGGCTTTCCCGCTTGCAAGACGACACTAGGACGCCGCTCGGCTTGGCTCACGCCGCGCTCGGACAGGCCGCGGCTTCGGCCTCCCCGGAGGCGGTCCGCCGCGAATATTCCGAGCTTTTCATCGGAGTTGGGCGCGGCGAACTCCTTCCCTACGCATCATACTACCTGACCGGCTTCCTCAATGAACGGCCGCTTGCCCGTCTGCGCGGGGATATGAAGCGCCTCGGCCTTGAACGCGCGGAAGGCCATTTCGACCCGGAAGATCATCTCGGCACGCTCTGCGAGATCATGAGCGGCTTCGCGGCCACACATTTCGTGATTCCGGCCGGCGAGGAGCAGGACTTCTTTGAACGGCACATTGCCCCATGGGCAGGCCGCTTCTTCGCCGACCTGGAAAACGCGGCGTCCGCCAGGTTTTACCGGGCAGTGGGTGCGTTGGGACGGATATTCATCGACATCGAAGCCGAAGGCTTCGCCATGGAGGTGCGACGAAGCTCGTGACGATACACAGCACCGAGCTGGCCTGATCGCGCCGAATAGGGAGGATGGCAGATGCAGGAAAATCGACAGGCGGCGATGAATCGCCGCAAATTCCTTGGCGCTTTCGGCGGCGCGTCCGCGACTGCCGTGGCAGCCGCCGCGGTGACGCTCGCTCCCGACGAAGCGCAAGCCTATGATCCTGGCAAGGAGGAGACGGGGACCCGCTATCAGGAGACCGAGCACGTCAAGGCATTCTACCGTGTGAACGGTTATGAGACGTTGAAGAAGTGAGGGCGCCATGCTGACCAAGCGCAAGAGCGGCCAAGCGGGCCGCACAAGATTGCAGACGCTGATGGGGACGGTCGCCTCCGCTCCCATCGACCGGCGAACGTTCCTTCGCCGCTCCGGTCTCGCCGTTGGCGGAATGGCTGCAATCGGTTCGTTCCAGCTCGGCACGGTTCAGAAGGCCGCGGCCATCAGTCCGCCGCAACCGGGCGAGCCCATAGAACTCAAGAAAAGCATCTGTACGCATTGCGCAGTCGGCTGCACGGTTACCGCCGAAGTCCAAAACGGGGTTTGGACCGGTCAGGAGCCTTCGTGGGATAGCCCGATCAACCGTGGCTCCCATTGCGCCAAAGGCGCGAGCGTGCGCGAACTCGTTCACAGCGACCGCCGGCTGAAATACCCGATGAAGCTCGTCGGCGGCCGATGGGAGCGCACCTCCTGGGACGACGCGATCAATGAGATCGGCGACAAGATGATGGAGATCCGGGAGGCCTCGGGCCCGGATTCCGTCTACTGGATGGGCTCAGCCAAGTTTTCCAACGAAGGCACCTACCTGTTCCGCAAGCTCGCCGCCTTCTGGGGAACCAACAATCAGGATCACCAAGCGCGCATCTGCCATTCGACGACCGTCTCCGGCGTGGCCAACACCTGGGGCTACGGCGCGATGACGAACTCCTTCAACGACATCCGCAATTCAAAGACCATGATCATCATGGGCGGCAATCCGGCGGAGGCGCATCCCATCTCCTTGCAGCACCTCCTGGAGGGCAAGGAGCTCAACCACGCCAACTTCGTCGTCATCGATCCGCGCTTCACCCGCACCGCCGCGCACGCAACCGAATATGTGCGTCTGCGGTCGGGCACCGACATAGCGGTGCTGTGGGGCATGCTCTGGCACATCTTCCAGAACGGCTGGGAGGACAAGGAGTTCATTGCCCAGCGCGTCTACGGCATGGACGAGATCCGCAAGGAGGTCGAGAAATACCCGCCGGACGAGGTGGAACGCATTTCCGGCGTGCCCGGCGAGCAATTGAAGCGCGTCGCCGAGCTGTTCGCCACACAGAAGCCGGCCACGCTTATCTGGTGCATGGGCCAGACGCAGCACACGGTCGGCACCGCCAATGTGCGCGCAAGCTGCATCCTGTGCCTGGCCACCGGCAATGTCGGCAAGCCCGGAACGGGCGCCAACATTTTCCGCGGCCACGACAATGTGCAGGGGGCGACCGATATCGGGCTCGATGTGGTCACCCTGCCCTTCTATTACGGCCTGACGGAAGGCGCCTGGAACCATTGGGCGCGGGTCTGGGAGGTCAGCTATGAGGACCTGCTGGCGCGGTTCGACTCCAAGGAGATCATGGAAACGCCGGGCATTCCGCTGACGCGGTGGTTCGACGCGACATCGCTGCCGAAAGACGAGGTCGAACAGAGGGACACCGTGCGGGCCATGTTCGTCCAGGGCCACGCAAGCAACAGCATCACGCGTATCCCCGAATCCATGAAAGGGCTGTCAAAGCTCGACCTCCTGGTGGTGGCCGACCCGCATCCCACCACCTGGGCCTCGCTTGCCGTCCAGGCGGGACGCACGGACAACATGTATCTCCTGCCGGTATGCACGCAGTTCGAGACATCAGGCTCGCGCGTCGCCTCCAACCGCTCGATCCAATGGGGCGAGCAGATCGTCGCGCCCTCATTCGAGCAGAAGGACGATTACCAAGTCATCTATCGCCTGGCGCAGAAGCTCGGTGTTGCCGAGCAGATGTTCAAGAACATCGCCGTCGAGGATGACCGCCCGGTGCCCGAGGACGTGCTGCGCGAGATGAATCGCGGCGGCTGGTCGACAGGTTATTGCGGTCAGTCGCCCGAGCGGCTCAAAGCGCATATGAAGAACCAGCACAAGTTCGATCTGGTGACATTGCGCGCACCGAAGGACGATCCGGAAGTCGGCGGCGACTATTACGGCCTGCCGTGGCCATGCTGGGGCAAGCCGGAACTGCGCCATCCCGGCACTCCGAACCTCTATAATCCGGATCTGCACGTCATGGATGGCGGCAGCCCGTTCCGCGCGCGCTTTGGCGTGGAGCGGAATGGCGAGACCCTTCTGGCGGAAGGATCCTACACGAAAGGCTCGGAGCTAACCGACGGCTATCCGGAATTCACCATGGCCGTCCTGAAGAAGCTCGGCTGGGACGCCGATCTGACGGCGGAGGAGCGCGGCGTCATCGAGAAGATCGGCAGCGACATCGACAAAGTCTCGTGGTCAACCGATCTTTCCGGCGGCATCCAGCGTGTCGTGCTTAGCCACGGCTGCCATCCCTATGGCAACGGCAAGGCACGCGCGGTTGCGTGGAACCTGCCCGATCCCATCCCCACCCACCGCGAGCCGATCTATACGCCCCGGGTGGATCTGGTCGAAAAGTATCCGACCCTTCCCGACGCCATGCAGTTCCGGGTGCCGAACATGGGCTTCACGGTGCAGCAGGCGGCCATCGAAAAGGGCATCGCCAAAGATTTCCCGTTGATCCTCACCTCGGGCCGGCTGGTCGAATACGAGGGCGGCGGCGAGGAAACGCGGTCGAACAGATGGCTGGCCGAGTTGCAGCAGGAGATGTTCCTGGAGATCAACCCGGCGGACGCTAACGAGCGCGGCATCTCCGACGGCGGCTGGGTGTGGGTGACCGGCGCCGAGAACAATTCCCGGGCGCGGGTAAAGGCCCTGGTAACGGAGCGTGTCGGCAGGGGCGTGACCTTCATGCCATTCCACTTCGGCGGCTGGTTCCAGGGCGAGGACCTGCGGGCCAACTATCCCGAGGGCACGGACCCATACGTGCTTGGCGAAAGCGCCAACTCGATCACCACCTACGGTTACGATCCCGTGACGAACATGCAGGAGCCTAAGGTTACGCTGTGCCAGGTCCAGGCGGCGTGAGTGGGAGGAAAAAATGGCCAGGATGAAATTCCTTTGTGACGCCGACCGCTGCATCGAGTGCAACGCCTGCGTCACCGCCTGCAAGAACGAGCACGATGTGCCTTGGGGCATCAATCGGCGTCGTGTCGTCACCATCAATGACGGCAAGCCGGGCGAACGTTCCGTCTCGATGGCATGCATGCATTGCACCGATGCGCCTTGCGCGGCGGTGTGCCCGGTCGACTGCTTCTATACGACCGCCGACGCGGTGGTCCTGCACTCGAAGGATCTGTGCATCGGGTGCGGATACTGCTTCTACGCCTGCCCCTTCGGAGCGCCGCAATATCCGCGCGTCAGCAATTTCGGTTCGCGCGGCAAGATGGACAAATGCACCTTCTGCGCCGCAGGCCCGGAAGCGGACTCCACCGAGATCGAATATGCCAAATACGGAGCCAACCGGCTGGCCGAAGGCAAGCTGCCGCTTTGCGCCGAAATGTGCTCGACCAAGTCGCTCCTGGCTGGCGACGGCGAGATCATCGCGGCGATCTACAAGGAGCGGGTGACGCAGCGCGGCTACGGTTCGGGAGCCTGGGGCTGGCAGACGGCCTATCGGGAAACGATCACGGTCTGACGAAGGGCTGACTCCTAAAAGAGCCACGGAGGGTTGAGAAATGCAGGTCTTGAAGCGCGTTCGGCCAATCGGGCCAGTTCTCGCCGCCGTCGTTCTGGCTTTCGGTCTGCTCGTCGCTCCGGCAGGAGCGCAGGAAGGGTTATCGGGGAGCAATCCCACCGCGCAGGCGGTGAACGAGCAGCAACTTCTTGAGGAACTGAACAGGATCCAGGGTCGCGTCAGCATACCGGACGCGAAGGCCGCAACGTTGGAACAGCCGCGTGGCCGCGATTTCCGCAGCTTCCACGAAGGCGCCCTGCCCTGGATCGGCGGCATCGCCATAATCGGGATACTCCTCCTGCTCGGGCTGTTCTATTTCGTCAGGGGCCGTATCCGCATGCGTTCGCCGGAATCGGGCGTCAAGGTCGTGCGTTTTAACACTATCGAACGCTTGACGCACTGGGTGACGGCGACCGCCTTCATCGTGCTGGCGATCACCGGCCTGAA
This sequence comes from Mesorhizobium alhagi CCNWXJ12-2, assembly GCF_000236565.1. Classification (GTDB taxonomy): domain Bacteria; phylum Pseudomonadota; class Alphaproteobacteria; order Rhizobiales; family Rhizobiaceae; genus Allomesorhizobium; species Allomesorhizobium alhagi. The sequence continues at coordinate 7,949 of NZ_AHAM01000118.1, forward strand.
CTTCGTTTTCGGCAAGCGGCTGCTGATGCCGCTGATAGGGCCCGATGCCTTTTCCGCATGGTCGCAATGGGCGAAATATACCCATGACTTCTTCTCCTGGGCGTTCATGCTCGGCATTCTGGTCATGTTGGTCCTGTGGGTCTGGGACAACCTTCCCGACCGCTACGACGGCCAGTGGCTCAGGGTCGGCGGCGGCTTTTTCGACAAGTCGAACAGGACGCATCCTCCGGCTGCCCGGTTCAACGCGGGTCAGAAGCTCATTTTCTGGTCGGTGATCATCGGCGGTATCGCCCTTACCGTTTCGGGGCTCTTCATGCTGTTCCCGTTCGCCTACGCCGATGTGAACGGCATGCAGTTGGCCCAGACGATCCACGCCATAGTCGGCGTGCTGATGGTGGCCGTGATCATCGCTCATATCTATATCGGCACTCTCGGCATGGAAGGCGCCTACGAGGCGATGGGCTCAGGCACCGTCGACCTCAACTGGGCCAAGGAGCACCACAGCGTCTGGGTGGAGAAGCAAGGCGCGAAAACCGAACCGTCTCAGCCGGCGCCTACACCGGCCGAATAGCATTCTTACTCTGTGACCACGCGGCACCCGGAGCGCTGGTTCGAGGAAAGGGCGGGTCAACCGGCGCAGACGAGGTTTGTTCGCATCGAGAATCGCGCTAGCGCCAATAAGATTGAACCGGGATGTGCACGGCGTCCGCCTCGTGGTTCGACCCTTCGGCAAGCTCAGGGCTCACCATGAGGCTTCTGTTCGCGCTCACTCGCGACATCAACTCATTAGCCAATACCAATGCTTTAGGAGCGCGACCTTGCTTTCACCCTCATGGTGAGCCCTGAGCTTGCCGAAGGGGTCGAACCACGAGCGGGACGGCCGATTTCCGCCTCGATTCATCACGATCTAGGAGGAGGGTTCCTCCGGCTCGGCTGCGGCGACCGCCCCACTTTCGGGCTCTCCCGTCCAACCGGTGCCTACAAGATTGTGGCCCGGGTCTCCTACGCGGGAACTGGGCGTGCTGTAGACCTCCCAGGACGGCCTCTGCTCCGCGTTCATGAAATAGCCGGCGCCGATCGCGATCGCGATGGCCACAACGATTCCCGTCAGTATCATACCCATCCGGCTTCTCCCTTCTTCTACAACGCGAAGCGCCCCGCCCGTGCCGGAGCATCTGTTATTGCTGCGGCTGCGTTTGCTGCGCTGGAGCTTCCGGCGCCGCGGCCGGAGATTGCGCCTCGTTTGCCTGTCCTTGATATTGCAGATCAAGCGCCGTCAGCGCGAGCAGCGGCTCAGGCATGGGGGCGCCGGCCAGCCTGAGCTTCCTGGCCGCATCCTGGCACGCCGCGATGTCATTGGCGCCGGCAAGTTCCTCGGCACTGGCGAGGCTCAGCGAAACGTCTTCCTCCGCTGTGGCATCCACCGGTACGGGCGCACTCAGGCTGGAAGTTTGCGGCGCATTGTCCACATTGCCTTGCGCTGCCTTCTCGGTATTCGGTTCCGGCGACTCGTGCGCCGGACCGCTTTGCCCGGAGACGTCCTGCGCCGAACCGCTCTCGGAGGGCGCTCGCGGTGGAACGGCCTCGCCTGAAGCCGGCGAAGAATTCTCCCCAGCCGTGGCGGTCTCTTCACCGGCTGCCGCCGCGTCATCATCCGCGGGTTGCGCCGGCGCGTCCGCGGTTCCGCTCGCTCCGTCAGCTTCTTTCGAGGGCTCATCCGGGGCCGCCGCCGTAGCGGGTGCGTCCGCCGGCGCAGCGGCTTCGGGTTGGTTCTCCCGCACGAAGGCGAGGAGTTCCTGGCAAAGATTGGCCGGTTGCCCGGTTCCAGCCTGAGTGGCGGCCGGATCGGCTGGCGCTGCAGCCGCGGGAGGAGCCGGTGTTGCGGTCTCAGGAGCCGGGGCCGCCGGCGCAGCTGGCTCTGGCGCCGTGCCCGTCTGGGCCAGCGAAGTTGACGCCGACAGGGCGAAGATTCCTGCTAGGATGAATGTTCTCATCGGTTAGGCTCCTCCCTAATGAAAACCCGCCCCGCTTGTCGTTTGTACCTGAACGCCGAGTGTGCCCGAACGATCCGTGGATGCAAGGCCTAGCCGTTAGTTTCGGCCGCGTCGGCGGGCAAGATGGACCTATTGGGCTCTACCATCAAACTGTTTTGCGCATTGTGTGCGAGCAAATACGATGAAAAGCATTTGCTGGTGCGGACGCCGGGGATCGAACCCGGACGGGCAAGCCCGAGGGATTTTAAGTCCCTTGCGTCTACCAGTTCCGCCACGTCCGCTTGATTAGAACATGATCCCGAAAAGTTGCAGACTTTTCCGATAAGATCATGCGGCTAACAACCAGTGCCTAGAGCAGCGCCCCGCCGGGAGCAAGGGCAAACGCCTTGTCGGCGATCCGCCTGATAAAGGCGATGACCCGCCCGGTCTCGGCATATTGCGGCATGTGGCCCATGCTTTCGACCATTTCAATCTCCAGCCCGTCGATCCTGCCGCGCATGGAAAGCCCCTGCGTCTGTGGGTCGAGCACCTGGTCCGCGGTTCCGAACATCAGCCCCGCCGGCATGCTGATTTCACCGTAGCGCTTCTGGATCTCGCGCAGATCCTGTTCCATCGCGACGAAATCGGTGCAGGTCGCATAAAAATGGCTGGGCCGCAGGCCGATCATGCCGCCACCCTCGGTCATGTAGTCGGCTGGCACGGATTGCGGGCCGAAGATAAAGGCGAGCGTCTGCTGCGCGTATTTCTGGGCCGTCGGCACGGCGACGGTGTGCGCCAGGATCATCCGCTTTATCCGCGAGCGTATGTAGAGCGGCTGAAAGGCCGGCGGCACGGTTTCATAGGCTTGGGTCAGCGGCGAAAGCAGCGCCAGGCCGGAAATCAGGTCGGGACGCTTGAGCGCGAGCGCCAGCGCCACGGCGCCTCCAAGCGAATGGCCGACGACCAGCGGCTTCTCCAGGCCGAGCGCCTTGATGAAGCTGGCGATCACATCCGCCTGCTCGTTGAGCCGCCCCGTGGCGCCCGGCGCGCGGGTCGAATAGCCGGAACCTGGACGGTCGACTGCGATGAGCCGGTAGTCGGGACTGAGCGCGGCAAACAGCGGCTGACGGAACTGATGAAGCTGCGCGCCAAGCCCGTGCAGGAAAAGAATCGGCCGCCCCTCGCCCGCCTCGACGTAATGCAGCCGGTTGCCGCCGATTTCGACGAACTTTCCCGTAGGTGGAACCGTCCGCTCCGCGTTGCGCGCGATCCTCTGCGTGGCGATGACGAGATAGAGCACATAGGCGATGGCCAGCGCCACGGCGGCCAGCGCCAGATAAAGGAGAAACCAAAGCACCGTCATTCCAGCCCTCGTACTGGTTGCCGCCGGCTTCTTTAGCGGCCCGCCGAGGTCGGTACAATCAGGTTTGCTCCTCGCCCCAACGCTTCAGCGCCAGAAGCACCGGCCCCAGCTCCCTGCCCTTCTCGGCTGGTATAGGCGCGGACCGGCCTCAGCCTGCCTTGCGCCAGGCGCCGGTACGCTCGGTGAACGGCGAATAGTCGACGAACGACCACTTTAGCGGCGTGGCTGCCCGGCGGCGCCAGCCGCGCGCCACATGGAAACGCCACATGCGCTCGGCGCCTTCGATCATCCGGCCGGCCTCGCCGCTCCAGTCGACCTCGACGGTCCCCTGCAGTTGCAGCAGGTCGCCGCGCTCGAAGTCGATGAACAGCAGCCCGGCGCGAGGCTCGCCCAAAAGATTGCCAAGCGTATTGAAATAGCGGTTGCCGCGAAAATCCGGGATCGTAAGCGTGTCGCCCGAGACATCGACGAAGCCCGGCCTGCCGCCGCGATGCGATATGTCCGGCCCGCCGGCGTCACCGGCTGCGGGCCGCGAGCGCGAGGCGACGAAGAAGGTGTCGGCCCGCGCGATCATCGCCCGCGCCTCGCCGTCGAGGCCGGAAAGCAGCTCCGTGTCGGCGGGCCGACGCCCGGCGACGTCAACCGTCCGGCCCTGTATGTATTGCGGGCAATTGCCGAAGCTCTGGCGGATCGCGACCGTCAGCCCGCCGGAATCCATTTCCGCAATGCTGCCATTGGCGCGGTTGCGCCGGCGCGTCGACAGGTCGATGCCCAATATGGCGATATCGCGCCCGGCTGCAAACCCGTCTGCCGCCGGATCCCGGCCGTCCGGCAGCGCATCGATTCGGAGCGTCACCGGATCGGGGGAATGGGCAAAACCCGGCGCGCCGCTCAGCATCGTCGCCAGCGGCCACCCCTCCTTGTCCGCCACGCCGGCGAACAGATAGGGCAGCAGTGCGAAGAAGCTGCGGTGCTGGTCGGGCATGAAGCCGCGAATGCCGCCGCCGCCTGAACCTACGCCGGCCAGCGCCTGGGCGGTGAGTTCATCCGGGTGAAAGGGTGAGGCGTCCATATCGGCCTCACGCGACCTGCGGGATAGGCGACGCCGGCAACGGCTTGAAATTCGGCAGCGCCTCGACCCGGCGCAGCCATCCGCGGACCGCAGGATAAGGTTCCAGCATGATGCCGCCTTCCGGCGCATGCGCGACATAAGAATAGCAGGCGAGGTCGGCGATCGTCGGATGCTCCGCCGCCAGCCATTCGCGGCCGGCGAGATGGTTCTCCATGAAAGTCAGCACGCGCGCGCCGATTGCATGGCAGGCTTCCCGGTCGCCGGGAGCGCCGAACAGAGCCATCACCCGCGCCGCCGCCGGGCCATAGCGCAATTCGCCGGCCGCTATCGACAGCCAGCGCTGCACCTGTGCCGCGGCAACAGGCTCATCGGGCAGCCAGTTGCTCTCCGGCGCGTAGCGCCTGGCCAGGTAGACCAGGATGGCGTTGCTGTCGGTGAGCACCAGGTCGCCATCCTCGAGGACCGGGATCTGGCCGAGCGGATTGAGCTTCAGGAAGGCTTCGGTGCGGCGCACGTCCGCCGGCGCCGGCGAAAAGCGGAAAGGCAGGCCGAGCATCAGAAGCATCAGCTCGACGCGGTGCGTATGGCCGGACAGTTCGATGCCGTGGAGGGTGATTGCGGGTTGGCTCATGGGCGATCTCCTTCGTTCGCGCTACTCTATCCTTGCCGCTTCCGGCATCAATCTGGTATTTGCGAAAGTCAGAATTTCAGATTGCGGAATAATCCATGGACCGGCTGGACGAGCTTGCGATCTTTGTCGCGGTCATCGACGGCGGCAGCCTGGCCGTCGCCGCCCGCCGGCTGCGGCGCTCGCCGCCGGCCGTGAGCCGCGCGCTGGCGGCACTGGAAGACCATGCCGGCGCGCGCCTCGTCGAGCGCACGACGCGGCGCCTGTCGCCGACCGAGGCCGGCCGCGCGCTTGCCGAGCGCGCCCGCCTCCTGCTCGCCGACTACGACCGCATGCTGTCGGGCATCGCCGGCACGCCGCTTCGCGGCCTGCTGCGGGTTACCGCCCCGGTGCAGTTCGGACGCCGCCACGTCGCCCCGGTGGTCACGTCGTTCCTCGACGCGTTTTCCGAGATCCAGGTCGAACTCGTCCTCAACGACCGCAATCTCGACCTGATCGAGGAAGGCCTCGACGTCGCGATCCGCATCGGCAATCTCTCGGACTCGACGCTGCTCATGCGGCGGGTCGGCGAGGTGCGGCGCTTCGTGGTCGCAAGTCCGGACTATGTCGAAAGACACGGCGCGCCTCAAAAACCGGCCGATCTAGCGGGCCTCGACACGATTTACCATCCGTTGCGGTCGGACGCCCGGGAATGGCGATTCGGCCCGACGGCGCGCGGCCCGGTGGTGCGGCTGTCGCCGCGGCTGCTGGTCAATGATGTGGAATCGCAGCTTCTGGCAGCCAGGGCCGGCCGCGGCATAGCCCGGTTCCTGTCCTATCAGGTGGCCGACGATCTGGCGGCGGGCTCGCTGGTGCGCCTGCTCGCCGAGTTCGAGCCGCCGCCTTTGCCCGTGCAGCTCGTCGCGCGCAGCGGCCCGCATATGCCGGCCAAGGTCCGCGCGTTTCTCGACCACGCCGCCGCCACTTTCCAGGATCTGGCGGTCATCCGGCCGTCGGCCGCAACTTGATGCAGAACGGGCGGCTGAAGAGCCGCCCGCAAAACATTGATCCGGCAAGAAAATCAGCCGTGCAGCCTGGCCGCGATCTCGGCGACGCGCTTGCCCTGGAATTTTGCGCCTTCCAGTTCCTGCGCCGAAGGCTGGCGCGAGCCGTCGCTGTCCGAAGTCGTCGTCATGCCATAGGGCGCGCCGCCGCGCACGACGTCGTTGCCCGACTGGCCCTGATAGGCATAGGACAAAGGCACGATGATCATGCCGTGGTGCTGCAGCATGGCCTGGGTCGAAAGCAGCGCGAGTTCGGCGCCGCCGTGCTGGGTCGCGGTCGACACCATCACCGAGCCGACCTTGTTGAGCAGTGCGCCCTTGGCCCAGAGCGGGCCGGTCTGATCCCAGAAATTCTTCAGCTGCGACGCCATCGCGCCGTAGCGCGTGGACGCGCCGACGATGATCGCGTCGTAATCGGCGAGTTCGAGCGGCTCGGCGATCGGCGCTTCCTGGTCGAGCTTGTAATAGGCCGCCTTGGCGACAGCCTCGGGGACGAGTTCGCGAACGCGCTTGATGGTCACGTCCGCACCGGCTTCGCGCGCGCCCTCGGCCGCCGCCTTCGCCATCTGCTCCATGTGGCCCCAGCTCGAATAATAGAGCACCAGTACCTTCGCCATCGCAATTCTCCGTGGTTTTGAAATTTCAACCGGCGCTCTGACGAGCGCGCCGGCCACAACCACGTAATGGCGCATTCGTTCATTGGAAACGTCACTAATGCGGACAGATCGTTCACAGTTCAGTACCCATTGCCGAGCTTGCGTGACGCCTGTATCTGCAGGTTGTCCCTTCCCGGAGTTTCCCCGATGGCCGAAATCGTAACCGCCGCAATGGTCGTCATCGGCGACGAGATCCTGTCCGGACGCACCAAGGACCGCAATATCGGCCACCTCGCTGACATCATGACCGCCATCGGCATCGACCTGAAGGAAGTCCGCATCGTGCCGGACGAGGAGGATGAGATCGTCGCCGCGATCAACGCGTTGCGGGCGCGCTACACCTATGTCTTCACCACCGGCGGCATCGGCCCCACGCATGACGACATCACCGCCGACGCCGTCTCAAAGGCCTTCGGCGTGCCGTGCGAATATGATGCAAAGGCCTATGCGATGCTGGAGGAGAGCTACGCCCAGCGCGCCATGGAGTTCACCGATGCGCGCAAGCGAATGGCGCGCATGCCGCGCGGGGCGGAGCACATCGACAATCCGGTCTCGATCGCGCCGGGTTTCCGCATCGGCAATGTCCATGTCATGGCGGGGGGGGCGG